>CAUEPS010000007.1 GCA_959019775.1 uncultured Collinsella sp. | reverse complement strand
GCCGCGCGGCAAGGAGATATATTGCCAGACCGGAGGGCCCCCGCGGGCGGGAATCACGCACTCCATATTTTGTTCACAAATGAATAGAACCCTCAGTTACTTCACTGAGGCCATATTCGAAGCAGCAGCTTCTGATATTGGCGATGACCAGCTGGTTTATAGGTGTTAAGGCATCGGTCATCTCTGGAGCGCCACTTTACTCCAAAAGCATCAGCTATTTGTTTCCCGTCGGTAAAAGGCAGGTTTTGTTCGCCAAGCGTTCTTATATATAAAGAGAAACGGGTCGAACCCATGCCTTCGCAACAAAAAAGCGACCAACCGGAGTCGATCGCTTTCTATTCTATGGTGGGCCGTCAGGGGTTCAGCCTGCTTCGCAGGCGGCCGCTGCGGCGCTTTCGCGCCTTGCGCGCTGCGCTGGCAAACGCTCACGCGTTTACTCAGCTCCGCGCTCCGACGGGTTCGAACCCATGAAAGGACGACAAAAAAGACGGCCAACCGAAGTTGACCGTCTCAACAATCTTTGGGTGGGCCGTCAGGGGTTCGAACCCTGGACCTTGGGATTAAAAGTCCCCTGCTCTGCCAGCTGAGCTAACGGCCCGCGGGTGGCATTGTACCACGGTCTGGGACTATTCCCAACTCCATTGGCCGTTCTGGAAAATCACAACTTCACGTCCATCAGGCGTAATGCCCACAATATCGATGTCGTCCGTGCCGATCATAAAATCGACGTGCGTGCTCGAGACGTTAACGCCATGCTCCAGGAGCTCCTCCTTGGACATGTCATACCCACCCTCGATGCATTCGGGGAAACCGACTCCTAGCGCGAGATGGCAGCTAGCGTTCTCGTCATAGAGCGTGTCATAGAACAGAACGCCGCTTTCGCGGATCGGCGTGTTCTTGGAAATGAGCGCGACCTCTCCCAGGTGAGCAGCGCCCTCGTCAGTATCGATGATACTTGCGAGCGTTGCCTTGCCCACACGGGCGTCGTAGTCCACCACGCGGCCGCCCTCGAACTTAATCCAAAAATCGTCGACCTTATTGCCGTGGTGGATGAGCGGCATGGCCGAGTACACGATACCGTCGGCGCGCATGCGATCGGGTGAGGTGAAGACTTCCTCGGTGGGAATGTTGGGGAAGAAGGGGTGTCCATCGGGCGTCTTGCCCTTGCCGCCGGCCCACTCGTGACCCTTCGTCATGCCAATCGTCAGATCGGTTCCATTTGCCGCGGTGTAATGTAGGCGGTCAAAACGATTGTCGTTCAGGAAACGCAGGTTCTTTTCGAATGCCGCGTCATGAAGCTCCCAGTCGCTCTCCGGGTCCTGGCCATCGGCACGAGCGGTGTGCAGAATCGCATTCCACAGCTTATAGATTGCAACCTCATCGGCGTCTCCCGGGAACACCTCGCGCGCCCATGCCACGACCGGAGCGCCAGCGATGCACCACGGGTTGATGTTGTAGTCCAGTCCACGGCGGAAGACCTTGCACTGCGTATTCCTTGCCTTAGAAGCTGCAGCAGGCTTGGCGGGATCGATGCCCTTAAGGGCCGCAGGATCCGCACCCTCGATAAAGATAAAGCAGGCACCGTCCTGGGCCAGGGAATCCAGTTGCAGGCGCTTCCACTCGGGCGTCTGCTCAAAATAGCTTTTCTCGACATGCTCGTACGTGAGCCTCGTCACGGCATCATCGGCCCAAATGACCGTCACGTGGCCAGCGCCGGCGGCATAAGCCTCCGCAACCACCACGCGGGCAAAGGGCGCGCACTCGACCGGAGACTGAACGACAACCTCCTGGCCGGGCTTGACGTTTACGCCCTTGCGGACAACCAGGCGCGCATAGTTTTTAATCTTGGGCTCCAGGGCCTTCATGCCCTCCAGAGCTTCTTCGACCGTCAGGGCAGCTCGAATCATGTGCCACTCCATCTATCTATAGAACAGTAAAAAGGCGCGCCGCTAAAACGACGCGCCTTATATCTTAGCGATATGTATGAATACAAACGCTACTTCTTCTTGGAGTCCTTCTTGTCCTCCTCGGCAGCCGCGCGCTCGATAAGAGCGTTGAGCTTGTTCTCGGACATGCCCTCGGCCTGCGTGCGGTACATGTTGCGCAGGGGACGAATACGAACGAAGTCGTAGATAAAGTCACCCAGAATGATGACATAGGACAAAACGATGCCGACCATCTGGACGGGACTGGACACCGTGCCGCCGGGAGCGAAGTAGAGCGAAGCCCAAATTGCCACGACGAGTACCATGCCGATGGCGAGCACGGCCCACCAGATACGGCGGCGCTTGGTGTAGTCCTCATCCTGCTTAAGGAGGATATTCGACACCGTATAGATACGATCCTCGCGAGCACGCTGCTTGGCCTTGCGGGCGCGCTTCTCCTCCTTGGAAAGGCCTTCCAGGTTTTCACCCTTCTCGAGCTCTTTGCGGCGTGCCTTAGACGAAGCCGGCACGACGCGAACGGAGCTCGCTGCCTGGCGAGCGGGCTTAGCAGATGCGGCGGACTTGCGCGCAACCCCGGTAACTTCGTGGGATTGCGTGCGCTTGTTCGTGGCGCTACGGGTACTCACTTATGCGTTCTCCTTCATGCTTGTGAACTGGGAGCCCGTGATGATCTGGAAGGCCTCGCGATAGCGCTCGGACGTGCCATCGATGACCTCGGCGGGCAGGTGCGGGGTCTCCCCCGTCATATCCCAGTTGGCTTTGAGCCAATTGCGGACGAATTGTTTGTCGTAGCTGGGCTGAATTTTGCCCTCCTCGTAGCTGGCGGCGGGCCAGAAACGGCTGGAGTCGGGCGTGAGGCACTCGTCGATCAGCGTAACCTTGCCATCAATGACACCGAACTCGAACTTGGTGTCGGCGATGATGATGCCACGGGTCGCTGCATACTCGGCGGCAGCCTTGTAGATCTTGAGAGACAGATCGCGAATCTGCGTGGCGATGTCCTCGCCCACGATCTCGCAGCAACGCTCGAACGAAATGTTCTCGTCGTGGTCGCCAATCTCGGCCTTCGTGGACGGCGTGAACAGCGGCTCGGGAAGCTTGGAGGCCTCGGTCAGACCCTCGGGCAGCTGGATGCCGCATACGGTGCCGTTCTCGTCATAGGTCTTCTTGCCCGAACCGGTCAGATAACCGCGGACGATGCACTCGATAGGAATCGTCTGGGCTTTCTTGACCAGCATGGCGCGGCCGGCGAGGTAGTCACGATACTCGGCAAACTCCTCGGGGAAATCCGCCGGATCGATGGAGACGAGATGGTTGGGAACAATGTCGGCAAACTTATCGAACCAGAATGCCGAGATGCGGTTGAGCACCTCTCCCTTAAACGGAATCTCGTCGGGAAGAATGAAGTCGAACGCAGAAATGCGGTCGGTGGCGACCATCAGCAGGTTTTCACCGGCATCATAGATATCACGAACCTTGCCACGGGAATCCGGACGACGCTCCATCGTTGTCACGTGAGTCACTCCTTACCTAAATACGACAGTAATGCGGGTTCTTCCCCGCACGTTTTCGCAAACTCGGAGCGGCAGGGACGAAACCCCTCCTTCACCGAATAGCGAAAAGCTAGTGCTCCATTGTAGTAGATGCCGCGTCCGCCGTGTGCTCGCGAGGCAGATGAATCGTAAAAGTCGTACCCTTTCCAAGCTCCGACTCCACGGATATGTAGCCATGATGACGCTCGACAATCTGCTTGGTCACGGCGAGGCCCACGCCCAGACCGCCCGCCTCGCGGGCGCGACTGGCGTCGGCACGCCAAAAACGACCGAAGATG
The DNA here is from genome assembly GCA_959019775.1 of uncultured Collinsella sp. Taxonomy (GTDB): domain Bacteria; phylum Actinomycetota; class Coriobacteriia; order Coriobacteriales; family Coriobacteriaceae; genus Collinsella. The sequence goes on along the minus strand of CAUEPS010000007.1, from coordinate 71,006 downwards.
CGCGACAGGTCTTCCTTGGCGATTCCAATGCCCGTGTCCGAGACCGCAATATCGACGTGTTTACGGTCACTGAGCACCGACACCACGACCCATCCGCCCTCGGGGGTATAGCGCATGGCATTACTCATGAGGTTGATGACGCATTGCGTGATCATGTCGGGATCGGCCTCGACAACGTCATCGTGACCCTGCGTCTCATCTGCAAAGCGCAAACGCAGGTCACGGTCGGCAAACAGGCGCTCCTGGCCATTCACAATCGAACGCACAAACGGCACCATGTCCACCGGCTCCAGGTTGAGCGGCGCGGTACTGTTTTCCATGCGCGACAGGTCGAGCATCTGCTGCACCAGACGGGCCAGACGACGCGTCTCGGAAGCGACCGTCTCCAGATGCTCATCGTCGGTGGGATACACGCCGTCCTGCATGGCCTCGACCGTTGCAAGCATAGCCATGAGCGGCGTACGCAGCTCGTGGGCAACATCAGAGGTCAGGCGCTTCTCGTGCTTCATATCCTTTTCGAGCGAGGTGGCCATCTCGTCGAAGGTCTCTCCCAGCTGATCGATCTCATCATCGCCGCGCAAGTCCGTACGAGCGGACAGGTCTCCATCGCGAATCTGCTTGGCAGTGCTGGTAATACGATGAATCGGCTTGGTGAGCATGCGCGACATGAGCGCTCCGATAACGACCGAGATGCAGACGGCCACAACCGCGGCAAGGGCCATGGCGTTAAAGGTCTTCTCTCTGAATGCTGAGTCTGCCCTGGTGAGCAGGGCATCGGAGCCAATCGCCCACAATTTGACCTGACCCACGTGCTCGCCGGAGGACGTCACGATCTCAACATTGGCAACACTATTGGAATCGGTGGGAGCAGACGAGACTGGACTGTGCGATGCCTTCTTTCCGCTCGTACCGTCGGTCGTCGCCTGATTTTCGCGTACATCGGCAGTAGCGCTTGCCGAGGGCCACGAGTCGTCGTAGACGATGACGCCCTTTTTATTGACGACCTGCATACCAAGATCGTCGGACACCAAACTCGATGTCGCGACCGTACGCAGCTCCCCCGCAGTCCAAGAACCGTTTTCCTCATATGACGTTGCCAACTTTTCGGCAGCGGAATTGGCGATTTCGACAATATTGGAGCGCGTGTAATCCGTAAAAACCGTGCCCCATACAACGGAGACTACGCCCACCAACACCAATACCGTCATGAGCGATGTCAGGGCAAAAGCCAGGGCCATGCGCGAGGGATAGCTCATCGTTGGCCGTGAATCGGAACGAGGCGTGTTCCAACTAGCCTTGGAACCCGCCTCGTTCTCCTGCTTATGCTTTTGCCCGATTTCAAAGCGCGCAGGTGTCATATGTGATTTCCTTTATTTCTCGTCCGACTTATCGGTCTTGGTCGGAGCCTCGAAGCGGTAGCCGACACCGTGGACGGTGTAGAGCCACTTGGGCTTCTTGGGGTCGTCGCCCAGCTTGGCGCGAAGGTTCTTCACGTGGCTGTCGATGGTGCGCTCGTAACCCTCAAAGTCGTAGCCGAGCACCTTCTCGACCAGCTCCATGCGGTTGTAGACGCGGCCGGGGTGACGGGCAAGCGTGGTGAGCAGCTTGAACTCGGAAGCCGTCAGGTCAACTTCCTTGCCCTCGACCAAAATCTTGTGGCCCGAGATGTCAATGACCAGATCGCCAAAGTCGAGCACCTCGACGGCCGGCTCATCGGCCTGGTGGGCACGGCGGAACAAGGCGCGCACGCGCGCGACAAGCTCGCGCGGCGAGAACGGCTTGATCAGATAGTCGTCGGCACCGAGCTCGAGGCCGATAATACGGTCCTCGATCTCGCCCTTGGCCGTCAGCATAATGATGGGGACATCCGAGGTGTCGCGAATGGTGCGGCAAACGCGCTCGCCGGGAATCTTGGGGAGCATGAGGTCGAGCACAACCAGGTCGAACTGATGCTTCTCGAACTCCTCGATAGCGGACTGGCCGTCGCCCACGCCCACAACCCAATAGCCCTCGCGCTCGAGATAGGCAGCGACAGCGTCACGGATTGCCTTCTCATCCTCGACCAGCAGAATCTTTTTTGCATCTGAAGTCATAACACGGCCCCCTCTGTCTCAATTAGCTAAGAACAAGCTCATTTTAACGCACCTGAGCCCACCGGGTATCGCATGGGTGCGATAGCTCGGCGGGCGGTACTCATAGTCACAACGCGCTTATTCCCCTGTCGAGCCCTTTTTAACCCCTCGGAGACTAAAGAGAGAACAAGCGAGCGGTAACCGTCTCGGGAATTCCCTGGCTGTTACGCACCGTTGCGTACGTTAAGAACGAGTTCGATTTACCCGCCGTAGCAGGATAATCGCCATACTCCAAAGCTCGGTCGGGTGACAGAAGCGAGCCGTAGGTCTTAGCCGAAGTGTCAATCAAAAAATGCGACGCCTGAACCTTAACCAGGTATTTGTTTTTCCTTCCCGCAGCGCACGCGAGCGGCTCACGCGAAAGGAAGAGATACGGCCCGCCCTCGTTACCGATATAGGTGCCCATATTGCCCAGGCTACCCACACCGCTATACGTCGCCTCAATGGAGAACACGAAGGTGTCGCCCATATACACGGCCTCGAAAGGCGAAACCGACGAAGGAAGCACCAGCTGAGCTCGCTTCGTGTTGTTGCCGTCAGTCAGGTCGATCGCCGTCATACCGTAATAGACGCCCTCATCATTGTGCACGCGGGGCGAGATGGTCAGGATGCCGTCGCTCACACGCGGGGTGGATGCGAAGCGGCCCGTCGACTTCCAAATAACCTCAGGCTTGGACTCGCTGGGCGACTGACGGTAGCAGTACGAATCGTTACTCGTCTTGGTGCCGCCGGACGAAGGCATCTTATACCAGATGACCGACGACCCATACGCTGTGAAGAGCGGCGGATCGTAGTTTTCGCCACCGCGGTCGAGCTCGACAGCGTTGCCGGTAAGGGAGGAGCCTGCAAGGTTTTGCGCATAGAGTTTCCAGGACGCATTGGCAAAGTTCATTTCGACCCACGCGAACACGCCATCACCCGCGCGAACGTCGTAAAACGCATAACCGGTTCCCTCAATGGGATCCTCAATAAGTGTGGTAAGCGAGCCATCGCCTAGGTTGAGCACACCAAGCGTATTGGCATGCAGGGCAGAAGCGGGCGCCATCATCGCGGCAGCGTAGTCGCCATCGCAGTAGTACAGCAGCGTGCCCAGCGGCAGCGTCCACGAGGCCGCAGGCTCAAGATCGATATCGACAGCTTCGTACTCATCGGTGATCGAGACAATCTTCGAATCGTCCTTGATAACCTGCGGCTCGCCAGCGGCGTCATCACTCGTGCCCGTTTTTTTCGAGCAACCGGCCAGTACGGCAGCAGCACCGGTAGCGGCGCCACCCAGCACAAAACCTCGACGCGTTATTCCATTCTTAAAGCGATCAGCGATGCTCATTAGGCGATCTCTGCGCGAGCGGCCTCGATAGCGCGCGTAAGCTGATCGGCGCAAGAGGTCTTTTTCATACCGCAGGTATTACCGGCGAGAACCTCGATTACGCGATCGGCGGGAGCGCCTTCGACCAGCCTGGAGATGGCCTTGAGGTTGCCATCGCAGCCGCCGGTAAACTCGACGCCCAGCACCTTGCTGCCATCGTCAGAGAGATTGAGGTGAATATTGCGAGAGCATACACCCTGAGGCTTGTAGTCAAAACTAATCATTGAGATCCCCTCTCAGAAAGAAATTTCAGACGTCTATTATCCCCGCCTGGACCGACTTATTATCGCAAGCACCGATTCAACATCCTACGATGCTTGGACTGGCGGGGGCAAGATTAGCAGTCCGCACCCTGTACGTGGACCATGCGCTTCTCCCGATACATATTGTGGTCGGCGACGCGATATACATCGGCCAGCGTATTTCCAGCCGTCTCGACGGTCGCCACGCCAATCGATGCGCTGACCGTCAGGGTCTCATCGCTTACCGCGGCAAGACCGAGACGAAGATCCTGTTCCAGCCCGAGCGCAGACTCGTTGTCAGTATGGGGGCAAACCAGCAAAAACTCGTCGCCACCAACACGCATCGGCAGGTAATCCGCACCAGCCACCCGCCGCAGCACGGACGCCGTCCGTCGCAGCAGTTCATCCCCCATCTCGTGACCATAAATGTCGTTGGTCCGCTTGAGATAATTACAGTCCACCATAATCACGCTCACTGGCAAGTCCTCGTTTACCAGGCTATCTCCACGCGATTCCAGATAGTTGCGGTTGCGAAGCCCCGTCAGTTTATCTTGGTATGACAGCTCCTCGGCATGCTTGACCATCGATATGTTGTGCGTCGCCACGACGACCGAATCCAACCGGCCTTGCTCATCGCGATGCTGGGGGACAACCCGTAGCGAGTACCAAGTGCCTCGACAATCTCGCACCTCGGCAGCCAAGTACGGTACGCCCTCCATGCGTTCACGAAGCGTACTTATATCTACGAGCCCCACAACCGCTTCGCGGCTTTCGGGGCTCACGATATCCCGGCAGACCGTGTCCATAAAGTCATATGCCTCGCTATGCTCGGCAAACATCTTCGCTATCGCCGGCGACATATTGATTCCCTCGATCTCGAGGGTGTCAAGATGCAAAAGGAAGGTCGAATCGTAGATGGCGCTTATGGCATTGATAATGCCGAGCTGTTTATCCTTTTCGACCAAATTGCGGTGGTCAGCGATATTTCGAGCCAACAGTACCACGACCCAAAACGCAAGGCACACCAAGACGCCGACGGCGACAAATGAAATCCTGTCAGACATGACCTCAGATTTGGGATATAGCGCAAACAGGCGGTAGTCCTTATATGCCGCACGCACGGCATATAAGGTGGTCCCCCGATAATCGATACGTGTTACGCCCTCGTCTTTCCAGTCAATTCCGCTATCGGCGAGAAGCCGGGCAAGGGTTATATCGACGGTCGAATCGTTTGAAGAAACGATTTGCGCATCGCGCATCACAAGCACTGTTGGACTCTGATGGAACGTGTTGTTCACAAGGACGTCGGCGATCGTGTATGAATAGTCATCGGCGGGCTCAGCCGCAAGGGATCGATACCCCAACGCCACCCCATCACCGTATGGAACGGCACTCACGGCAAAGTCGACACCGCGGCGCTCGACAGCGGTCGAGTAGGAAACTTTGGACCCTCGATACATCGATGCGATCGACGAACAGGCCAGCTCCTCTCGCCACAGCATGAGTGGATCGCGGCCGTCGATATCGTAATGGGCGACCATATGACCATCGGCGTCCATGACCAACATTCCCGAAAGGCTCTCGGTATGGACATATTCCTCGACCAGATCGTCGTTGACTTCAAATCGATCAGGCGGCAAGAACGTCGCAAACGACTCGAGCGCCGCATCCAAATTGTGCGTCGCCTCGGTTTTTCTTCCCTGTTCATATCGGTCATATTTTTCGCAGGCATTTTTTAAAAACACCATGGTTTCCTGGCCGAACCCAAGCGTTTTATCAAGGCAGCGATGCGTGCCGACTATATAGAGCAGACTCAGTAGGGCAACGCTGGCCACGATGCCGATGCCCACTGCGGCTAAACTCTTTCGGCGAAAGCGGCGCTCGTCATTTGTCATGATTCCGTTCCTTGCCCGCCTGTCGTCGCTCCTGCTTTGTAATTGTCCACAATGTGCTCTATCGTGCCGTCTCGATCCATGTCGGACAGTGCGGTATCGAGGTTTTTGACGTACTCCCCCTCATAGCTATCATCAAACGCGACGCCCAGGTCAACCGTCATAACGTTGCCGGCGAACACACGATAAACGCCAGGATACTGGGCAACGAGTCGATCAAGCGACTGAACGTCCGCCATCCAACAGTCGACATACCCTTTGGCGAGGGCGGCTTTGCAGAGTTCGGCAGAACCATACGATTTGATTTGCACGTCCGGCGAGATATCCAGATCCCCTGCGAGCAATCGGCGTTCGCTCACCGAGCCCGCAATCACCGCAATGGTCTTGCTTCCATCGAGATGCGCCAAGGACTTGATGCCACTCGTTTTCTTGGCGGCGACCGAAACCGTCAGGGTCAAATACGGCTCAGTCCAGTAATACTTATCCTCACGATAACAGGGAGAATAGTCGCACCACAGGCAATCGATATCGCCGTTTTTGAGTAGGCGATCGCGGTCATTCCAAGATATGTCGATAAATTGCGGCTTGATCCCCGCACGCTTGCAGGCCTCGCGGGCGATGTCGATATCGATACCGGCGTAATCGCCCGTGGTATCGACATACACATAGGGGTCGTTATCCGTAACGCCGATTTTGAGCACCGGGAGGTCTTTGTCGGCTTCGTTCGGGGAGGAAGAACTGCTTCGAACGGTATACGTCAGGACGCCCGCACAGACGGCAACAAGGAGTATGAGCGTAAACGAGACGATGGCGGCTCGCTTGATGCGTCCGGGCACGCGCCTCCCTTCATCGAAACAGCAGTCGGATTTCATTTTATACCCGGGGCTGAGCCGGCAATAAAAAAGCGCCTCACCCAAGATGGGCAAGGCGCCAAAGGTTGAAATGCATCCGCAAGCGGTCGAATTAGGCTAGCCCTACTCGAAGTTCAGCTGCTCCAGGCGGTCGAAGACCGTGTCGATACGGGTGAGGAAGTCCCACGGATCAAAGATCTCGTCGAGTTTTTCCTGGCTAACGGTGCAGCGCGGATCGGCCTCGAGACGCTCCTTAAAGGTGGGGCCGGAGACACAATCCTGCACCTCGTGCCAGGTGGCCATGGCGTTTTCCTGCACGATAGCGTAGGCGTCCTCGCGGGTGATGCCCGTATCGACGAGGGCAAGCAGCACCTTAGAGGAAAAGATGAGGCCGCGGGTCTTGTTGAGGTTGGCCATCATGCGAGCAGGATACAGCTGCAGGCCGTCGATAACGCGAATGAGGCACTGGAACATGTGGTCGAGCGCGATGAAGCTATCGGCCTGGGCGACACGCTCGGCGGAAGAGTGCGAAATGTCGCGCTCGTGCCACAGGGCAACGTTGTCAAAGGCGACCTGAGCGTTGGACTTGACGACGCGCGACAGACCGCAGACCTTCTCCATGGTGATGGGGTTGCGCTTGTGCGGCATGGCGGAGCTGCCCTTTTGACCCTTGCGGAACGGCTCCTCGGCCTCGAGCGTATCGGTCTTCTGCAGGTTGCGAACTTCGGTCGCGATGCGCTCGCAAGTGGCCGCCGTAGTGGCAAGCACGCCGGCAAGGTAGGCGTGGTGATCGCGGCTGATGACCTGCGTGGACAGCGGGTCGTGAACCAGGCCCAGGTGCTCACAGACATACTCCTCGACAAACGGCTCGATGGAGCTGTAGGTGCCGACGGCACCGGAGATGGCACCGAAGGCAACGTTCTTGCGAGCGTCCTCAAGACGATCGAGATCGCGCTTGAGCTCCCATGCCCAAGAGCCAAACTTCATACCGAAGGTCATCGGCTCGGCATGGATGCCATGGGTGCGGCCGGCGCAGAGCGTATTGCGCTCCTCGAAGGCGCGACGCTTGCAGATCACGCCGAGCTTCTTAACGTCCTCGATAATCAGGTCACACGCCTGAGTAAGCTGATAGCACAGAGCCGTATCACCCAGGTCGGAGCTGGTCATACCGTAGTGAACCCAGCGGCTAGGCTTGGGCTCGCCCTCGGGAACATCGGCGTCGATATATTCCTTCATGTTGGTCAGGAAGGCGATGACATCGTGGCGCGTGACCTCCTCGATCTCGTCAACCTTCGCCTTCTCAAAGTTGGCGTGGTCGCGAATCCACTGGGCCTCTTCTTTGGAAATACCGATCTTGCCGAGTTCCGCCTGAGCCTCGCAGGCCAGGACCTCAATCTCCTGCCAAATGGCGTACTTGTTCTCGAGGGAGAAGATGTGTCCCATCTCCGGGCGGGTATAGCGATCGATCATAGCGGCTCCTTTTTGGTTATTGGCACGTTGGTCGTAACCCAACCATTGTACCGTGCGCGGGCGCGAGTATGGGCAGCAGGCATTAACCTAACATTTTGTAGCATAGAGCGGCTTCAGGCGATCTCCTCGGATTCACGGAGACGGTGGGGAAGACTTTGCTGGATTTGCCGTCCCCATGCCTCCCGTGCTCGGTGGAGCGGGCAACGGGACGTCCGCGTATTTGCTTCGCAAATACGCACCGGCTGCGGTCGGCAAGCCACGGTCCGGGGAAGCGGGGGTAACGTCGGCTGAATCCGCTTTTCCCAAAATCCACCCTGGTCGGTGGAGCGGGCAACGGGACGTCTGCGTATTTGCTTCGCAAATCCGCACCGGCTGCGGTCGCCTATCGGCGACCTTGCCTGCTCGCTATAAACGCTTCGCGTTTATTTAACGCTCGCACCCTGGCGGGTTCGAGTCCCGGCACTTTATTGAAAAAAGCACGGTAACGAAACGTTACCGTGCCTGAAATTCGGATGGAGCGGGCAACGGGACTCGAACCCGCGAGTGTCAGCTTGGGAAGCTGATGCCTTACCACTTGGCGATGCCCGCTTGTGTGTTGGCTAGTATAACGCGGTTGTCTTGTTTGATACAAGGGTGTCGATGCTTGTTTTAGCTGTGGAGAATCGTTTGAAAACCGCGCCAATTGTGGAGATGGGGACCCCTGTCGTTCTTTTCTTACCATCTTCTACCTGCGCTTTTATCTGATTATTGTATTTGAGCTCGATTTGTCAGAAATCGGGCAAGCTTTTGGTCAGCTTCCGGTACTTACCCGCATGAACCATGGCAGTAGCCTCATCCCAAGCGCCGCGGCCTCCCCGTGCGGCGCACGAGGGATAAGGAGCAGCCATGTCCAACGCACCCACGCACTCTGTCCACAGCGCAATCGCAACAGGTCCGCTGCTCCTGCTCCTCTTTTTTCTGATCGGCTGCCTGGCCCCAGGGGCCGCACTCGCCGTCGACGGGAACGACGCCCTTAATTTCCGCACTATAAGCGACGGCTGCGGCCCCTTCGGCGTCGGTAAATATGAGGCACAGGACACTTCGATTTCGTACTGCATGAATCAAGACTGCCCCGGCCCCAGCAAGCCGGGAGGGCCATGGCGCACATACAACCAGGGCTGGACATGGCTCGATGACGAATTTGCCGCCATCGTCTGTCACGGATACCCCTCCAGCACATCCTTTGGGGGCCACAACCTGTCGCCCGATCTCGCCCGTGCCGCCACCCAGATTGCCGTGTGGATGCTCAAGGGAACCACGCGCCCCGACGGCACCTATTCGTATACAAATAGCAAGGGAGTTGCCAGGAGCGGTAGGTTTTACGAAAACGCCGAGGCCGTAGCGGCTGCACGTTGGCTCTACGAGAGCGCTAAGTCCGGATCTATTAAGGCAGCCCCACATCGAGCCAGGCGTTATCACGGCCCGGTCTCGGGCGAGGGTCGACACCAGGACATGCTCTATGTTCTGCCCGCCGTCTCCGTATCGTTCCAAAAACAATCGTCCCAGGCTGGCATCACCGCCGGCAACGACACCTACAGACTCGGTGGCGCAACCTTCGATATCTTTGAAAGTGCGGGCGATGCACGTGTCGGCACTATCCAGATGGACGAAAACGGGCGTTCACAAGCAACACTTTTGCCCAATACGGCATATTACCTGGTCGAAACCAAAGCCCCGGCAGGCTATATCCCTCGAAGCGACCGAATAGCCTTCACCACACAAAACAGCGGCGAACATGTCACTATTAACGAGCAGCCCGGCACCATCACCTTGCGTATTGCAAAAATCGATGCCGCCACGGATGCCGGCGCCCAGGTTGGAGCGTCGCTTGCGGGCGCTGAATTCACCTGCGTCTCGCAATCAACTCCCGGCTGGACTCGCACCCTTACGACTGACGAAAACGGACGGGCGATCCTCAATGACGTTCCTCTGGGCACCTTTACCATCTACGAATCGAAAGCGCCCGAGGGCTACCTGATTTCAAACGACAGCTGGAGCTACACCGTCGGTGCCGAGCAACTCGGAGATACGGGTATCGTTGAGCTCGAAAGCCGTATTCCCAACATCCCCATCGCCTTTGACCTTGAAATCTCGAAGTTTAAGGATCATGGCGATAACAATGAGTCCGGCCTAGAGCAGCCGACGAAAGGCGTCGTCTTTGAAGTTGTCAGCAATAGCTCCCAACAAGTCGTCGGCACGTTGACCACAAACGTTTATGGCTTTGCCTCCACCAAAGACCAGCCCGAAGCATGGTTTGGCGCAGGCAAGCGACCCGCCGGCGCTCACGGTGCCATTCCCTACGACCGCGCGGGCTACACCGTTCGCGAGGTTGCAGAAACGGTCCCTGAAGGATTTAAGCAAGCAGAGGAATGGACCATCACAGCAGAGCAGACCGCAGACGGCGCCGAGCTTCAGTACATCGTTGACAACCATGCCCTATCGACACACCTTCAAATCGTAAAGCGTGATGCTCAGACCGGCGGCACCGTACCACTTGCCGGCTTTACGTTCCAGCTGCTCGATAGCCATCACGAGCCCGTCTCGCAAACATGTTGGTATCCGGCCCACAATGTAATGAATACCTTCACAACCGATACATCCGGCGCCGTCACGCTGCCTGAATCACTTAATCCCGGAACATACTACGTGCACGAGGCGTCGGCCAAGGAACCGTATCTGCGCGGAGAAGACCTGGAGATAACGATTCCCGCCGACAGAAATCTGACACCGGTCGCCGTCGCCTCGTTCTATGACGACGCCGCAACCGGAAGCATCGAAATCATTAAGACGGATGCTGTAGATGGGCGCGCCCTCGCTGGAGCCACGTTTGACATCCGCGCTGACGGCGACATCGTGCGAGCCGATGGCAGCATCGTTGCCCTGGATGGCGAAACCGTCGCCACCGTTACAACCGACGAACGGGGACATGCGCGAGTCGACCTTCTTTCACTGGGATGCGGTACCGCCACCTACGAGGTCGTCGAGACGCAGGCGCCCGAAGGTTATCTGCTCAACCCGACCCCACATACCGTAAAGTTGTCGTACGCTGACCAGCAAACACCCGTGATCGAAGCGCACCTTGACGTTTCCAACGACTACACCAAGATCGATGTCTCCAAAGTCGACGCGTGCGGAGGTCAGGAAGTGACAGGCGCCGAGCTTGTCCTCTGCGACTTCAATGGCAACGAAATCGATTCTTGGACTTCATCCGGCAAACCGCACCACATTGAGCACCTTTCACCCGGCACCTACACCCTGCGCGAAACGATGTCTCCGCGTACCTACGACCTCGCCGAAGAGATAACGTTTGAAGTAAAGGCCACGGGAGAAGTTCAAACCGTAGCCATGAAGGATACCCCCATCGAGATCAGGGGAAGCATCGATAAGCGCCAAGAGATTGCACAGCCAGTCGTAAGCAAACTCGTTGCCAACGGCGACGGAAAAAACCGAGCCAAAGCACGGGCCAACACGCAAGGCGCCTTCTCCTATACCATCGACGCCAAAAATGAGTCGAGCACCTGGGTCGACGAGTTGACCATCACCGACGACCTTGAGTGCGACAAAGATGGCGCAGCGAAACTTGTTGCCGTTGAAACCCCTATTGCAGTCGGTGATCTAAACGGGCTGTGCAACGTGTGGTATCGAACGTCTCCGGCAGGAACAGACGATACGGGCAAGCAGGTCAATGCAACGCTTGACGACGGGCATCGCAATCCTTGGCTCGAAACAGAAGAGGTTACAAAGCTGCTGGGCGACGATATGCGTCTCGTCGATTACGACGGGTGGCACCTATGGAAAGCAAATATCCCGACGGACAAGTCCGTCGCGCTCGATACGAAAGAGATTGATCTTACAGACGACGCCGTCATCACGGGCATCCGTTTTGAATACGGTGCGGTGGCCGCCGACTTTACAACCAGAAGCGAGGCGGGCTCTTGGACCCGGGATGACCTTAAAGACGAACACGACGATCTTGACGATGTCAAGGCGGCCCTTAACTCAGATGCCCGAGGCGCAGTCGTGCATATGCAGGCAACGTCGTCCTATACGCCCCAAACCGCACTTGCCAACAGTGCGCGCGTCGATCTTTGCCGCAACGGCGGTGGCGATAAGCTCGAGGCGCATGATGAGGACCGCGTCATCCAACGATGCGCCCTGCCTCAGAACCTGCCGGCAACGGGATCTGCTACCGTCGCCGCATGCATCACCGCACTCCTGACCTCGGGTACTGCGGCCCTATGGTTCGCTCGCCTTAAGTCAGCCACAAAGAAGCGCTAGCACGATAAAAAAGCGGGCGAGCCAGTCTCCCGGCTCGCCCGCCTTGGGCATAAACGATGAATCGGCTATTCAGCAGATGACGAACCGCCATCGATGGCTGCCTGATCGGACTCGGAAATACCGTCGGCACCCAAACTTTGCTCTTGCTCCACCTCTTCGTTCATTGTTGTCTCGGGCGTCGAGCCCTTAACGCCAACGACATAAGCGGTCCCAAAACCCAATGCGATAGCGATCAGGGTCAAAATCAGATAGATGGGCCAATGGCGCTTGATGTACGAAAACACGCTGACTCCTTAGCGGGTCTGTCTACGAACGACGAATGACCTCGGTCACGACCTCGGACACCGTAGCGATATTGGTCGGATTGACGTTGTACGGCAGGTCATCCTCGGTTCGAGCGCAGGCAAGGCGCGGACCGTCCACACCGGCGATCGTAAGGGCGCGACGGCTCGCCTCGAGCGCTGCGGATGCATCGGTTTTTGCATAGGGCATCTCGAATGCACCGCAATCGACGTGGAACGACTTACACACCTTGTTGACAAGATTCATGATGCGGCGATCGCCCTTAAACAGCTGCTGCTCGCCCTCGACCGTCACCACCGAAAGCCTACCGGCACCGATAGACTCGAGGTTGATGAAGAACACACCGCGGAGCTTGTCACGATGCGAGGCCAAAAACGCCCTCATGCCGGCGCCGTCGCAATCGGACGCGCCCGTTGCGACGAACCAGATATCGTGGCCGAGCAGCTCATCGTCGCCCATGGAGGCAACGGCCGAGAGCATATCCTCGGCAGAAGCACCATCGGAGGAGGTGGCGCCGCCCTTCCAACCGTCGTCGTCATCCTCGAAGTTATCCCACGAGCCAATGCCGCGGCCGGACTTCTTGGCATCGTAATCGTCCTCGACGCCCAGCCAGTCGCTCATGCTGTCCTGCTCGTTCTTCTTTTTGCGACCGAACAAGCCACCCAGGCCACGCTTCTGCGGCTTGGCGCCCGTCGAAGCAGGAGCCGAGATGGTCTCGAGCGGCTGTGCTCCCGAGGAGATGGGCATGGGGGCCGCGACCGGTGCCGATGTGGGCTCGGGGCCCTGCGCCGTCGCAAAGGGATCATTTGTCTGTGCCGAAGGATCGGGAAGATCGAACAGCGACGTGCGGGACGCGACGTTGGCCTGTTGCATCGAAGGCAGCGACGGATCGGGGACCGAGGCCAGCGGCGACGAAGAGGGCGCGGGCGCGGAGGCCGGATCGGGGATATTCATTTGCTGGCGCGGAGGCACCTGAGACGAAATCTGCGCCATGAGGGAGTCCACCGTCTCGTCCTGCGTGGGAGCGACATTGGCCACCGTGGCACCGGGGTCGCTCGGCGCGGGCATGGTAAAGATCTGCGTAGAATAAGGCTTGGACTCATCCGTCTTGGGAGCCTCGCCAATCGCAGGGGGCTCCTGCTCCATAACAGGAGCCTCGACCTGCTCGGGTGCGCTGGCCTCAACGGAATCGGCCTCGTCGACAGCCGAATCATCGGCGGCATCCTTGGCATCATCGGAGATGGGAAGGGGCTCGGCAATTGCGGTGCCCTGCTTCTCAAACGTCATCGTGGCATCGAATGACATGGTGCCATCGACCGGCTGCTGCGCCTCAAAGGACGTCGTAGCCTCGGCAACGTCAGCGGATGTCGGCTGCGGAGCCTCGAAGGACGTCGTGGCTTCGGCGACATCGACAGGCTCCGGCTGCTCGGCCTCGCTCTGCTCGAACTCCTGCGCCGCACGCTCACGCTCGGCCTCGGCGGCCTGCTGCTGGGCGATGGCCTCCCGCTCGGCGGCCTCGCGGGCAGCGGCACGCTTTTCCTCAAAGTCGTCGACGAACTTCTTGCCCTTCGCAAAGGCACCCTTAAAGAAGCTCGAAGCGCTGGCACCAATCGAGGAGAACGCGGAAGCGATATCGGCATGGGGCGTTGTCGAGGGAAGCTCGGCCGAGAAATCGGTGTCACTCTCATAGGACACGCGCTGCGGATACTCGTCATAGTCTTCGTCGGCGGTCTCGTCTTCAACCTGTGCCGGAGCGGCAGGCGCCAGAATATCCAGACCGGCTGCAGAATCGAGCGCGGGCTCTGCGTCAGGCTCCGCGGCAGCAACAGGGGCAGCGACCGGCTCGGCGGGAGCAACAGCCGTATTTGCCGCGGGCGTAGGCTCCTGTGCAACGGGAGCGGGCTCCGGCTCGAACGTCGGCTCCTCGCCCTCTTCGTAATCGAGCGCGCAGGACTCGGGAAGCATGCCGAGCGCACGGATGGCATCCGAACCAAAGCGGATATTGCCGGCGGCATTGCGATAGAGCTTGGGCTCAGCGGCTTCGACCACCGCGGGCTCCTCCGCCGGCTCGGCGGTGGACGTTTCCTCGGTGGACACTTCGGCCTGGGCAGTCTGGTCTTGAGCCTCGGGGGCGATAACGCCGATCAGTGTCTCGTCGGCAGAGGCACCCTCAAAACCATCGATCTGTCCATCAAAAGCCTCGTCCTGCTCGGGTACATCGGCAGGCGCCACCGGCTGGCCAAACTCGTCCTCGTCGTAGGAAGGCTCCTCATATTCAATGGTGTTGCCGTAGTCGTTTTGCTGCTGGGCCGCGGCATACTCGGCCGCCGCGCGCGCCATTTCCTCGGCGCGACGTTTCTGCTCGCCAAAATAAGTATCGAATGGAATGTCGTCGGGGAACTCGTTTTCGCCCTGATAGGGGGCGACGTTGTCCATGACACCGAGCATGGCGGCAACAGAGGACTTGTTGCACACCGCGCCAGACGTGTAGGGGAGCACAAAACGGTTGGAGATGATATTGGCGGCGTTGGCCAGTGCCACGAGGGAGGCCAAAATCGCGACAACCCACAACAGCACCTTGAGCACGCCGGGAAGCGGCAGGATGCGCAGGATGGCGACAGCCGCGGGCGCGATCGTGGCGACAGGCAGGAGCTTGGCGATGAGCGCGCGATACGGAGCGTAGGGCTCGCGAGCAAGGAGCTCGGCGCGGGGGGAATCATAGTGGGCCACCACGACGACCGGGCGGTTGCGCGGAGACGCAAGCGGGCCCGAGGCCTTGTGATAGGCGATGACATTTTGGCTCACACCGGTCTTTCCCAGGCGCGAAACCACGGGATGCCCCGTGCGCTCGAGCACATAGAGCACGGCGCCGACAATGGCCAGCAAGGTGCCGACCAAGCCGATACCGCCGCCGATGCCCATCAGCAGGGCGCCGGCAAACGCCAGAATACCGGTAACGGCAAACGCCAACCTGCTGGGCGCGGGAGCATTAAATTCCTGCACCTCGGGGTCAAAGCCGTGGTTGCGGAAAATCTGAGCGATATCCTCGGCAGCCAGGCGCTCTTCTTCACTGCACGCCGGCGTAATGCCGGTGTTCTGCAGCAGGTGGTTAATATAGTTCTGGGTGTTCGCCATGTGCGCTCCACATCCATAATCCGACAAATAGGCCCAATGCATGCACATTAGAACCGTATATAGTCGAAAGTATACCCCGAGCGAGCGCAAACGACCGAATTCGGGCCATCTTAACGCCGCGAGCGGACAAGGATATAGCCTAATCTCCATATCGGACTAAAATCATGGCATCAAACGACCTTCTCATGCGAGGATTCTATGACGGCAAGCGACGCGACCGCGACAATTAAAAAGGGTGCACCCGAGCCCGGTTTCGATAAAACGGCTCAGCGCATCCTCAACCTTTTCTTTGTACTCAACAGTTCTCCCGAACCGCTGACGACCGAGCAAATCGTCCTGGATTCCGATTTGGGGTACGGCTCGGGCAATATCGACTCAGACAAGCGCAAGTTCCGCCGCGATCGCGACAAGCTGCTCGAACGCGGCATCGTCATCAGGGAGGTTCGTGCTGCCGGAGCGCAGGAAACCGAGGAGAGCGCGTGGACGATCGACCGCGAGCACACGTTTGCCGCGGGCGGTCTCATCACCGCAGACGATGCTGACATCCTGCTCAACGCCATCGACCAGACACTCGCGGCAGGCTCATCCACCTTTGCCGCGCCGCTTGCCGACATTCGCTCCAAGATTGCCTACCTCACCGGCATGTCGACGACAGGAGAAGCACCGATCCGCCGCTCTCCCGCCGTCGATACGGTATGGAGTGCCTTTGCCGAGCGTTGCGCGCTGCGCTTTTTGTACCAAAACGGACGCGGCGAACAACGCGAGCGGACCGTTTGCGTCTACGGCATGTTCGAGCGCGAGGGTACGGCATACTTCTGCGGCCTCGACAATGCCACCGACAATATCAGGACATTCCGCTGCGACCGCATCATTCGCGCCTGGAGACCTTCGAAAGCCTACGCCATTCCTGCGGATTTCAACCTCAACGATTACTTATTCTTTGAGTTCGATTTTGCCGACCGCCCACCCGTTGCGGCTACGTTCTCGTTCGCGCGTGAAGCGCAGGCCGATATGATCAGCGGTCTCACACGCGGACGAGGCGAGCTCATGCGCACCGAAGCAGGTTGGACCTGGACCGTTGACGTGCGCGACTTTGAAGCCGCAGCCTCGTTTTGCATGGCCCATGCCATGGATGGCATGAGGCCCGTCGCCCCCGATTCTCTCAAGCAGGCGTGGAATCACCTCATCGAAAGGACGGTGCACGAGCATGCCCGTGCGTAAACTCACCAGCGAGCAAAGACTCTCGCGCGCCATCGACATCATGGAGGCCCTCTACGCCGCCGGCGAGAATGGCATGACACGAGACGAGCTTTGCAGCCGCTTTGATATCACGGGGGCATCGCTCGACGAGATTCTCGAGATCGTCTCGACGCTTGCGGACCGAGAATCGGGTGCACGTATTATCTGTGAACGCCGCGGCGAGTGCGTGGTCCTCACCGGTGACGCGGGGCGCGTGCTACCGCTGCGCCTGAGTGCCGCCGAGGGCGCTGTGCTCAACCATGAACTTGAATCATTGGGGATCGAACCCCAAGCGGCGGCTCGAATACGGCACGCCCTTCTTCCCAAAGAGCTCGGTTACAACCAGCGCGTCTTTGACACCGTCGCCCACGGATCGCACTGGCAGCAGCTGAGCTGCGCCATTCGGGACGGCGTTCGCTGCCGCATCTCGTATCGCTCGATGGATGACACACAAGCGCGCGAGCGTTTGGTCGACCCCTTGCGCATCACAACAAACGGCGACCAAACGTATCTGATTGCCTGGGATGTCGCGGTCGATGAACAGCGTACCTATCGTATGGATAAAATCGAGGGCTTGGTCTTGACCGACGACTCCGTCGTGCGCCACGCACCGGAGCCCGCGACCCTCCACGACTCCCTCGCCCAGGCGGAGCGGAGCGCGAAGCTTCTCATGCCGCGCGCCTTGGCGGAGCGCCTAGACTGGCCCGGCATTATGTCGATTGAGCCCAATGGGGCGGACAGCTCAACAGTGAATGTGCGCTACGGCTCCGAGCGCTGGCTGTTAAGCCAGGTAATCGCAGCGGGCGGGGCCATCCGCATCCTGGATGACCCCGCCCTGTCAGAGCGTCTGTGCGATATGGCAAAATCCCTCGTCTGTCCGCTTTAGCGGCGCCGCTCGTGGCGTGCGCGCCACAGCTGTAGATAGTGCCCGATTTGTGCCGACTCGATGCGCTGATAGGAGCTCGTGGGCAGCGACGTTAAGAATTTCTTGCCGTAGCCCTTCGTCACCAGGCGCGGGTCGGCCAAGATGAGTACGCCACAATCGGTCGATGAGCGAATGAGGCGACCGGCTGCCTGCTTGACCTCGAGCACGGCCTCGGGCAGCGAATAGCGCGCCCAAGCGCGGTCTTCACGCAGATTGCGCTCGCATGAGAGCGGGTCTGTGGGGCTCGAGAACGGCAGCTTGGGGATGATGACGCAGCGCAGCGTCTCGCCGCTGGCGTCAAACCCTTCCCAAAAGGCCTTCAGCGCAAAGAGCGACGAGGTCGGTTCGTTGATGAAGCGATCGCGCAGACGGCGAGGAGACGAGTTGCGCTGCTGGCAGTTGAGTTCCAGACCCGCACGAGCCATCTTGGGCTCGACGCGAGCGTACAGTTTCTCCATGTCACGCCTGTTGGTGAACAGCGTGAGCACCGAGCCGCCCATAGCAAGATGAGCGTCGACCAGCACACGCTCGAGCGCCGAAAGATAGCCTTCGCGGTCGCGCGGATCGGGAATATCCCCAGCCACGACCACGGCCATATTCGAATCGAAGTCGTAGCTCGAGTCCAAGTGCAGCGACGATGATGTCGAGGCACCGATGCGATCGAGGCCGACGGCGTGATTAAAGTGCTCAAAGCTCTTGGAAACCGTCATGGTCGCCGATGCAAAGATAGCCGTGTGGACCTCGGGCAGCCACTCGGTTGCCAAGGCCTCGCCAATATCGAGGCGCTCCGCAGTCATCGACTCGCCGCCGGCACGCAGCCTGCGATTGACTTGCAACGAGTACACGTAGTGTTCGTCGGTACCGTCGATGATGAGTTTGAGGTTCTCGGCCAGCTCGTGTAGGCGGCGCGAGATATCACCCAGGTCGACAACAACCTCGGGCTTGTCGGCGGCGACGGCTTGTACCAGCGCGTCGACGCTCTTGTCAGCTTGTTCCAATGCGTCAATAGCAGTGTAGGCCGACTGTAAGAAATCATGCCAGTCGTCAGATTCGCGCAGCTCGGGGCCAATCCATAGGTTCGCATTGTCATAGCCCCCGCGCGCACGGCGGCCAAGCTCGCGAACGCCGTCAAACACATCGGCGATTGCCATGCTCGCGCGCGCGGCCGTCGACGTCGCCTTGGCGGTTAGACCCAGGTAGAGCGTAGAGCCCTCCGAAGCTGCCAAATCGCGGGAAACCTGGCTCAGTGCACCGGTGCTCGAGCCACCCAGGCGCTCAAACAGAACGCGCGATTCATCCGCCGACACCACGCGCGCCCAT
Source organism: uncultured Collinsella sp. (assembly GCA_959019775.1). Lineage (GTDB taxonomy): Bacteria > Actinomycetota > Coriobacteriia > Coriobacteriales > Coriobacteriaceae > Collinsella. The sequence continues at coordinate 51,814 of CAUEPS010000007.1, read as the reverse complement.
TGACGGCGAGCCTCGCGCTCGATGGAGTGGGCCTCATCGATCACCCAGTGACGAATTGGAGGCAAGATTCTGCCCTCGGCCGCAACGTTGCGGAACAGCAGGGAATGGTTGGTGACCACCACATCGGCATGCGCCGCGCGACGGCGGGCGCCGTGGACCAGGCATTTATCGGGGAAAAACGGGCATAGGCGACGGGCGCACTCGCGCGACGCCGTCGTAAAGTCGGGACGGTTGACGCTGCGCCAGCGAATGCCGAGCGAGTCGAGGTCGCCATCGGCCGACTGACACACGTACGCCATGATGACCGCGACTGCCGTAAGCGTGTCGGCAGGATCGCGCTTAGTCGTAATTTCAACTTGGCCGCGGCTCATGCGCTCAAGCTTGCGCAAGCATGGATAGTGGTCATAGCCCTTGAGGGCGCAAAACGATAGGCCTCCGTCCAGTTGCTCGGCAAGTTTGGGCAGCTCATGATACATGAGCTGGTCCGCAAGATTATTCGATTTAGTCGCGATGCCAACCGTGATGTTGTTGCGGCGCGCGGCCTCGGCAAAAGGCACTAGGTAAGCCATCGATTTGCCGACGCCCGTGCCCGCCTCAATCACGCGATGCGTTCCCGTAACGAGTGCGTCACGGACCTCAACCGCCATTGCGATCTGCTCATCGCGCGGCTCGTACACGGGATACATGCGATTAACCAGGCCGCCCGGGGCATAGTCAGCCTCGATTTCCTCGCGGCTCGGCATCCTAAGGACCGGTAGCTCGTCCGCATCAGCGCGATCATCGGCCCGATCGGCCTTGAGTACGTCGGCGCGGGCGGCACTGAGAGAGAAGATGGAACCCGGGTTCTGTCCCGCCAAGAACGAAAAGATGGGACGATAGGACCAGGGCACGTCGGGGTGCATGTCGGCCAGGCGCGCCATTAAGCCCTGAGGCAAGTCGGTGAGTGCCACGAGCAACACGCGCCATACGCCACACAGGGCGTCGACATCGGCGTTGGCGCGGTGCGACACCGAGTCGCAGCCAAACAGGTCGGCCATGAAAGACAGCTTATGCGATGCCAGGCGCGGAAGCGCGATGCGCGACAGTGCCAGCGAATCAATCCAGATGTCGCTGACGTTGACACCGCCCTTGACCGACTCGATAAACGAACGGTCGAAGGTGGCGTTATGCGCAATCACCGGGCAGCCGCCGACAAAATCGGCGAGAGCGGCCACGGCCTCGACGGCCGATGGAGCATCTGCCACATCGGCGTTTGTAATGCTCGTGAGTTCGGTAATCTCGGCGGGAATCAGCTGTTTGGGATGCACAAAGGTATCGAAGCGGTCGACGATCTCGCGGCCCGAAAGACGGGCAGCCGATATCTCGATAAGCTCGTTGTCCTGCACCGAAAGACCCGTGGTCTCGGTATCGAGGACGATAACATCTTCCTCGATGAGACCAAACGATTGGGTTTTGGCGCGCTCGGCAAGCGTGGCATAGGAATCGATGACAAACTGCGGCGTTCCCGTCGAAACAGCGTCCTCGATTAGCATGCAACGCCCGCTCGACGAAGACCCATACGGATCAGACTGTCGCAGACCTGCGGGAACGTCATGTCATCGGTGTGGCGAATCTCATCCGGATACAGCGACGTATCGGTCATGCCGGGAATCGTGTTGGTCTCGAGGATGACGGGGCCATCCTCGCTCACGATAAAGTCACTGCGCGAGATACCCAGGCAGCCGAGTGCCTCATGGGCAGCACAGGCGAGCTCCTGGGCACGAGCGTAGTTCTCGGGCGAAATCTGTGCCGGAATGCGATGGATGTCCGTAGGGTCGACATACTTCACGTCCAGATCGTAGAACTCGCAGTCCTCGGGCTTACGGATCTCAACGATCGGCAGGGCGCGCACGTCATCCTCGCCGTATACGCCGACGGTGATCTCGGTACCCTCGATACACTTCTCGACCAGCACTTTGTCGCCGTACTCAAACGCCTTGGCGATTGCCGCGGGAAGCTCGGAGGGCTCATGGACCAGGGAAATGCCATAGCTGGAACCGTTTACGGCCGGCTTCACAAAGCAGCGCTCGCCACAAACCTCGACGATATGATCGATATCGACTTCATCGCCCACTTCGAGCGCAAGGCCGGGGGCAATGGGAATGCCCGCCTTTGCGTACAGGAGCTTCGAGACCTCCTTGTCGGCACCGCAGGCGCTGGCAAGCACGCCCGAGGCCGTGTAGGGGATACCCAGGGTCTCCATGGCACCCTGCATGGCGCCATCCTCACCGCCGGCGCCATGCATGGCGATAAATGCCACGTCAAAGCCGCCGGTCGCCATGGTTACCATAAAGTCATCGGCAGCCGTGTCGAGCAGCTCAACCGAAGTGTAGCCGGCCTCCTTCAAGGCCACCACGACGTTCTTTCCCGAATTGAGCGAGATCTCGCGCTCGGCGGAATGACCGCCCGCCAAGACCGCTACGTGCATGTTCTCTAGGCTTTTACCCGGCATGGGCAGACTCCTCCTCTATAATTTCTGCAGCTGATACCATATTGTAGCGATACCCTCTACGTTTCCCCAAAATCGAAAGGCTTCCATGAATCCCAGGACTAAATCTCAGGACATTCGCGACTTGAGCCAAAACGATATTCGCGAGCTTGTTGCCGAACTTGGCCAGCCCGCCTTCCGCGCGAAGCAGCTCATCGAATGGGTCTTTGAGAAGAACGTTTGTTCGTTTGACGATATGACCAACCTTCCCAAGGCTTTCCGCGAGCAGCTTAAAGAGGCTTTTGCCTTTGACACGCCGACTGAGCTCACCAAGCAGGTTTCTAAAGATGGCTCTCGCAAGTATCTGCTCGAGTACCACGACGGCATTTCCGTCGAGACTGTCGGTATGCCCCGTCGTAACAAGCTTTCTGTCTGCGTTTCCATCCAGGCAGGTTGTGGGATGGGCTGCGCTTTTTGCGCTACCGGTCTGAACGGCCTTAAGCGCTCTCTGACCGCTCAAGAGATCGTTGACCAGGTGCTTCATGTCTCCAACGACTTTGGCGAGCGTGCCACGAGCGTTGTCTTCATGGGCCAGGGCGAGCCGTTTGCCAATTACGACGAGGTTCTCAAGGCGTTGCGAATCCTCAACGATCCCGATGGCATCGGTATCGGCGCCCGTCACCTCACCGTCTCTACCAGCGGCGTTATTCCTGGTATTCGCAAATTTGCCGACATTCCCGAGCAGTTTACGCTCGCCGTGTCGCTGCACTCCGCTATCCAGTCCACGCGCAACAAGATTATGCCTGGCGTCAAGAAGTACACGCTTCTGCGCCTTCACGAGGCGCTTCAGCTCTACACCGAGAAGACTGGTCGCCGCCCAACCTATGAGTACGCTATGATCGAAGGCGTCAATGACACAAACCCCGAGATGCAGGCGCTCTGCGACTTCTGCGAGGGAACGCTGTGCCACGTCAACCTGATCCAGCTTAACGACATTGAGGGCAGCCCGCTCAAGCCTTCTCCGATTCATAAGGTTGAGGATCTTCAGCGCCGCCTTGAGTCTCGTGGTATCGAGACCACGATCCGTAACTCGCGCGGCAATGATATTGATGCCGCCTGCGGTCAGCTGAAGCAACGTTTCAAGGTCCAGAAGAACGCATAGGGGAGTCTGCACCCCATAACGTTTCATGTGAAACATCCGACAGCCCTGGTTGCAAATAATGTAACCAGGGCTGTTTCATTTGTTTAATACTAATGGATTTGATTTTGTAAGCATAGTTTTATAACCAAAATAAGGGGTCCTTGTCTCATGAATCAGACAAGGACCCCTTCAAAATAGGCAAGTAATTGTTAGGTACCTAATAACCAACATTTTCCCACTGATGGTTAACCCAGTCTTGGTTAATCTTGGGATTCTTAGTCACCTGAGCAGTGCGAATAGCGACATCTTCGGTCATAACATCCATTTTCTTCTTAGATGTATCGACGATATCCTGAGCTCCGCGCAGCAGTCGACCGCGCAGTTCATCATCTGTCGCAAGCTTATAACCAGCAAAAGCACCAGCAGCGACGGTGGTTGCCAACGCAACGACCGCGAGAATCTTATTCTTCATCCTGAACCTCCTGCCCAAATTGAACCATTTCACCAAGGATACGGGAGAGCTCCTCTTCGTCTTTGAACTCGATTTCAATTTTGTTCTTGCCACGCGAGCTCTTCACGCGTACATTCGTGTTTAAAACTTGACGAAGTACTCGAGCTGCCTTTTTGAATGACTGAGGTGTTGCTGGTCTCGGCGTCTTAGGTGCCTCTCCGGCAGAAAACAACGGAGCAAGATTTTCTGTCGCTCTAACGGAAAGACCTTCAGCAACAACTTTCTCAGCAAGACGAATCCTGGCATCTTCATATGGAACCGCAAGAATCGCTCTCGCATGGCCGGCAGTAAGCTTACCCTCGAAAATCATCCGCTGTACGACTTCGGGAAGATCAAGCAAACGAAGTGAATTTGTAATTGCGGAACGAGACTTACTGACAGCCTTTGATAACGCCTCCTGTGTCATGCCGCTGGCATCAATGAGCTGACGATAACCCTTCGCCTCTTCGACAGGATTTAAATCAGAACGCTGAAGATTCTCAATAAGTGCTAGAGCGAGCATTTCCTCATCATTAACTTCCTTAATGATGACAGGCAGTTCCTCAAGGCCAGCGAGTTTTGATGCCTGGTAACGACGCTCACCAGCGATGATCTCATAGCCGTTTCCATGCTTGCGAACCAAAAGCGGCTGCAAAACGCCATGTTCTTGGATTGACTCGCTCAACTCGCGAAGTTCGGTTTCATTAAAGTGAATTCGCGGCTGATTAGGGTTGGGAACGATATCCTCAATAGGCAGTTTTGTTTCAGATGCGGCATTTGAAGCCGATGCAGCCGAACCACCGGTCTCATACTCGGCCTCTGAGACCAAAGCGTTGAGTCCACGTCCCAATCCGCCACGTTTCTTTGCACTAGGCACGCTTGATCACCTCTTTTGCAAGGTTCATATACGCTTTTGCACCCTTATTTTGAGGCGCATAGGTAATTACCGGCTCTCCAAAAGACGGAGCCTCAGAGATTTTTACGGTACGAGGAATTAAGGTCTTAAAAGCCTTATCACCAAAGTACGACTGAACTTCCTCAACAACCTGATTCGACAGAGAAGTACGTGAGTCATACATGGTCATAAGCACACCATAGGTGTCCAAGCCCTTGTTCAGACGTGATTTGACCATCTTCATTGACTCAAGCAGCTTCGTAACTCCCTCGAGTGCGTAATATTCGCACTGGATCGGAATTAAAACGCTGTCTGCTGCGGTCAAAGCGTTGATGGTTAGCAGGCCAAGGGAAGGAGGACAGTCAATGAAAATAAAATCGAACTCGTCCTGAATCGGCTCAAGCAAATCTTTGAGACGGGTTTCTCGAGCAATTGCGCTTACGAGCTCAATTTCGGCACCTGCAAGCTGAATTGTAGCCGGAATAACGAATACCTTTTTGCAATTTGTATCAAGGACAAGTGATTCTGCCGGCACATCATTCAGCAATGCATCATAGATGCAGTGATCGAGGTCTTCCTTTTCAATTCCAAATCCGCTGGTGCTGTTTCCCTGCGGATCAAAATCGACAATCAGTGTCTTGCGTCCCTGTTCACCCAGTGCTGCTGCAAGGTTTACAGCCGTCGTAGACTTACCAACGCCGCCTTTTTGATTGATGATTGCAATAATACGCGTGTCTTTTGCGCTCTTCGAACGCTTAACGTCGCGAAATCCCACGGTCCCTCCTGGTGTGTATTAAAGCTGTCAAACGGAGGATGTTTCACGTGAAACATTCCGATTCGATATCAACCGCCATGTTTCACGTGAAACACCGCAAGTTGTTAGTATCCATTATGTTTCACGTGAAACATCTAGGCAAGCGGATTCTTCTTTGCCATGCCATTTGCACGAGGCAATGAGACGGATGCTGGATAACTCTTCTTAAGAACAATAAACTCCCTGTGGCCCAAGTCCTCAGGCAAATCAATTGCGTCATTCAGAAGCAAAGTGAAGCCACAGATCTTAGCTGCTGACATGCCAGAAGTGAGCTCCTCATCCGATGGATTGCCCTTCGTAATAACAAATAGCCCTCCGTCCTTGAGATACGGAGCTGCATACTCAACAAGAATTGGTAGAGGTGCCAGTGCGCGGGCGGTTACGACAGAGAACTGCTTCTTATGGCTTCGAGCATATTCTTCAAGGCGATAATGGACTGCATGACCACATTTCAATCCAAGAGCATGAACAAAAGAATTGACAGCGTCAACCTTCTTGCCAACAGAGTCAATATAAGTAGCTTTACGATGCGTGGCAATCGTTAATGGAATTCCAGGGAAGCCCGCACCCGTCCCCATATCGAGCAAAGCTCCCTCGGGAGCCTTATTGATATAAGGAAGCAAAACAAGTGAGTCGAGGATATGTAGTACCGCTGCATCTTCGACGTCAAGAATACGGGTGAGATTGGTTGTCTTATTTGTTTCCAGAACCAAATCCAGATGCTGAATACATTTCCTTAGCTCAGCATCAGTTACACTCAAGGAATACTCTTTGCAATAGGAAGATAGACGACTGAGCATCTCGTCAACTTGCTGATCAGTAAGTACAAACAACAGAAGCTCCTTTCTGACAAAAATCAGAGTATCGAGAACTTTTGACAAAAAAAAGGGGACGTGGAAACCACGTCCCCTTAGCATAAGCTCGAGTAGATTATCGAGCAACAATCACCACATGGCGATCAGGGTCAGAACCCTCAGAATGGGTATCGACAGCATCATTGCCACGAAGTGCAATATGAACCAGTCGGCGCTCATAGGCATTCATGGGCGGAAGCGAAACACTCTTATGGGTACGGATGGCACGCTCGGCGGCAGACTGAGCCATAGAGGCAACCTTGTCCTGACGACGGCTCTTGTAGCCCTCAACGTCAACCACAACCGGATACCTAAAGCCAAGCTTGCGGCTCACCAGCAAAGAGAACATAACCTGAAGGGCATCAAGGGTACGACCATGACGGCCAATGAGAACAGCAAGATCAGGAGCCGTAACATCCAAAATAAGCTCGCCCTCGTCGCCCTCGTACTCATCAATAGGAGAGTTGGCGGCATCGAAGTGCGAAAGGATGGAACGCAGAATAGAAATCGCAACATCGGCAATGGTGTCGAGCTCCTCATCGGTCAGCTCTTCACCGGCCTTGTAGCGCTGTGCAATCTCGGGATAATCGCCCGCAATCTGCGGGGCAACCTCCTCAAGCATATCCTCGATGATCTCTTCAGACATAACGTACTCCAAAAGTTAGGTACCTAAATAAGATTGATATCCCGACTACTTCTTCTTGTGCGGACGCGGCTTCTTCTCGCGACGGGTAACCTCGACCTGCAGCGGAGCGTTCTTGAGGCGCTCCTCCTCATCGGCCTTAGCCTTGTCGATAACCTTCTGCGTCACGAAGATCTGCTGGATAACCTGCCAGGCAGAAGACACATCGTAGTAAAGCAGAACGCCGACGGGCAGGCTCCAGCCCATCCAAAGCATCATGACCGTCATGACAACGGCCATCATACGCATGCTCTGAGCCTGCTGGCCGGTCTGGTTGCGCGACATGTAGAGCTGCGGAATCAGGGTCAGGACGGCGAACAGGATCAGGCAGACCAGCGCAGGCAGTGCAACCATAAAGCCGTCGGCAAAGGAAGCGCTCGGCGTGGTGGTCAGGTCGGGCAGGATGTTGAAGAACGAGAACGTGCCGTCGTTAAAGTACTGCGGCAGGTTGCGCAGCAATGTAAACAGGGCGAACAGGATAGGCATCTGAATCAGCAGCGGCAGACAGCCAGCCATGGGGTTGAACTTGTTCTCGCTGTAGAACTTCTGCATCTCCTCGGCCTGACGCTGGGGATCGTCGGCATAGCGCTCCTGGATCTCGAGCATCTTGGGCTGCAGCACCTGCATGCGAGCCGTCGACTTGGTCGACTTGAGCATGAGCGGCGTCAGCAGCAGACGGATGATGACCACCAGGATGATGATGGACAGGCCCCAGTCGACCGCAAAGGTCTGGATGAGCTTGAGCAGCTCGAAAAGGATGTTAACGATCCAATCCCACATGTAAGTTTTCCTCCGATAGCGAGTGCCCGCTAGGGCACAGGGTCATAACCGCCGACGTGCAGGGGATTGCAGCGAGCGATGCGCCTCACGGCAAGCCAGCAGCCTCTCAAAACACCGTGCTTCTCAATCGCCTGGACGGCGTATTGCGAGCACGTTGGGTAATAAATGCAGGCGTCAGGCAATAAGGGCGAAATAACCTGTTGATATATGCGAATAGGAGCGATGGCAACACGTCGCAAAACGTGATTGCTCATCGCTCCTCCCCGGCAACGCCGGCGCGTTTCATAAGCGAACGCAACGCCTTGTCCATCTCCTGCGGCGAGGAAACCCTCGTCTTGGGAGTCGCGAACAAGATGATGTCATGACCCGCAACGGGAAATCCACAGCTGCGGGCGGCCTCGCGCATCACACGCTTAGATCGGTTGCGCACGACAGCACAACCGAGTCGTTTAGCACCAACGAAGGCGACCCTTCCGGAGTCGCCTTCGCCAACCGATTCACATATGGTCATTCGAATCAGAGGGTGATTGAAACGACGCCCCTGACTGAACACATGCTCGAAATCTTGCCGAGACTTAATAGTCTTCATGCGAGATGTGTGTATCGCTGCTAGACAGTGAGACGCTTGCGGCCCTTGGCGCGACGACGGGCGAGCACGGCACGACCACCCTTAGTGGCCATACGGGCACGGAAGCCATGGGTCTTGGCACGCTTACGCTTATTAGGCTGATACGTACGCTTCATCTTAAGTTCCTCCTGCTGCATTTCGAGTGTCCGCGGGGACGCGGACGCAGATATAGACACGTGAGCTTGAAGATTGTAGGGAAATCAATGTTCAAATGTCAAGAAATCAAAGGTAAAAGGTTGCAAAGAGTACACGGTTCCCCCATAAGCAGAATCGGCACTTGATGCAGCAGGCAACTTTTCACGAAATTTCATCGAGTTTTCAACAGGTCGTGTTGGAAATGTTAAGAACTTTTCGCCCGTTTTCCAAAGTTTTCAACAGGTTTTGAAAACTTGTCGAAAGATGAGAAACATTGCGCGGTGAGCTACTATTTGTTCAAAACCTTTTGAAAGATTGCGAGCGGCATGTCTGACGACTTCTACACCATGGTCGATTCCGGTGATCCGGCACCCGACAACGAGCACATCACCGGCGTGCGCGAAAAACGCAACGAGAGCGAGCAGGTCACCGCACAAGCACCGAAGGCCATGTATGCAGCGCGCATCGCGGTCTACGACGACATGCTGTCGACACCGCGTGTCATCGTCATCGAACCGCAAGACGTCCGTACCTACCTGGAAGAGACAACCAACACCGTCTACCAGTGCATGAAGGAGCAGGGAGGACGCATCTCGTTGATGGTTATCCGCGAGATTGTCGAAAACTTTATCCACGCGCATTTTGCAGAGCCCATCATCTCGATTCTCGACGGCGGCGATACCATCCGCTTTGCCGATCAGGGTCCGGGCATCGACGACAAAGAGCGTGCCTTCGACTTTGGCGTAACCAGCGCAAACAGCAAGATGAAACGGTATATCCGCGGCACCGGCGCCGGGTTTCCCATGGTACAGGAGTACTTGGAAAACGCCGGCGGCGCCGTCTCCATCGAGGACAACATGGGCAATGGCACCGTCGTGACGGTAAGCCTGAACCCCAAGCGCGTTCAGGAAATCGAGCGTGCTGGCGGGCGCGGGGCAGCTGTGCGACCCGAGGCGGAACAGCAGGCATACCCCCTGCCGGGAACATATTCGCAACAGCCCATGGCGGCACAGCAGACACAACAACCAGCCATGCCGATGCAACAGCCAAGCATGCAGCATATGCAGGAGTTCCAGACAGCGCCGGAGTCAGCGGCACAAATGATGCCGGATACGACGGCGATGACAGGCCAGGAACCCGCCGTCATGCCGCAGCAGCCGATGGGTGCGCCGAGCGCCCCGCAGATGGGTTACCAACCGTATCCCCAGGGATACCCCGCCCAATACATGCCGCAGCAGGGGTATGCCCAGCTATATCCTCAGCAGTATCCGCAAGGATACCAGCAGCCGTACCAACAAATGCCCCAGGCGCAGTACAACCCATGGGCCCAGCAGATGCCCCCGCAGCCTTACCAACAGTGGCCGCAAAGTTTTCAACAGCAGCCGCTGCCCATGCAGAGTTCTCAACAACCAGCAGCTCAAATGATGTATCCTAATGCGGCGAATCAATATGCACAGCCGCAGCAAAACGTATTTGTGAGCGAGCGCGGCGAAGCGGCACTGGGCTATCTGGCTCAAAACCAGGAGTGTGGCGCAACCGACCTGGCACGAGCGTTTGGAAACTCGGCGCCCACATGGTCGCGAACGCTCAACGACTTGGCACAAGCCGGCTTGGTAATCAAACATGGCCAGAAATATCATCTGACCGAAATAGGCAGCGCTCGCGTGCGAGCCCAAAGTTAAGGAACGGGAGAAACAGTGGACGAGGAAGCAAGCATCATCCTGGGGGATGCCATCGCCTTTTGTCAGCGCGACGGCCAAGATGCACGCCTCATCAATATGCTGGGACAATCGCGCGCCGTGAGCTTAACCGAGGACACCTTGACGATTGAGGCCCCCTCACGCTTTGCCATCGCTCAGCTCAAAAAGCATCAGCCGACCATCGAGGCCTATCTTGAAGATATCGCCTTTGCGCCGATCGCGCTCAATATCGTGGCACCGCAAGGCGCCTCGGCAAATACGACCCCGGTCACTCACCCGGTAGCGACCGCCGCCGCGGCGGCAACGCCGGCGCTCGAGCCTCGACGCGACGATGTTTCCCGTGAAACCATGGCACCGCGGGCGGCCGCTTCGGTCGCACCGGCGGTAGAGCCAGCCCCCTCACCCATCCCGACCGCCACGCATATGCCCGTGGCACACGAGGCGACACCCGGCGAGGAATCGGGCATTGCAATCAAAAACACGTTGTCCGCCGACGATTTCCGCCGCATGATGACCCAAATGAATGGCAGGCCGCCGGCGAAAAGCGCGAGTTCGTCCGCAGTGCCGGCAGCACCTTCGGCGGCGGCCACCGCGGCAGTCGAGAAAAACGCGGACGGGGCACCCCTCGCAGCGAATTCGAAATTCACGTTTGAAAACTTCGTCTTCGGACCGGAGAACAGCCTTGCCTACCGATCGGCGCTCAAATTCGCCATGCTTGCAGACACGCCCGGTACCTGCACGTCGCTGTTCATCTACGGCAAATCGGGGCTGGGCAAGACGCACCTGCTGCTCGCCATCAAAAATGAACTGGCAGAGAAATCGCCCGAGATCAAGGTGAAGTACGCCAACTCGCAGGCATATCTGGACGACTTGATGACGGAATTCGACCGCCAAAAGAAGAGCAACGCCCCCATTATGCAGGCATACCACGGCGTCGACGTGCTTATCATCGATGACATCCAGAACATCATCGGCAAGCGCGCGAGCGTGGATTACTTCTTCCAGTTGATGGACGAATTTATCCGTAACAACAAGAAGGTCGTGATCGCCGCCGACCGCGCCCCCAAGGACCTTAATATGGACGAGCGCCTAACCAGTCGCTTTAATGCCGGTCTGCTGTGCCTGGTGGCGGAGCCCAGCTACGAGATGAAGTACAAGATTTTGCAGCGTTATTACGAGAACACGATCGCCGCCGCACCCGAGGCAGGCAACGACTCGCTGCTGGCGGCCTACGGGGGCGACGGCGGACATCTGACCGACGCGCACTTTAAGCACATGGCCGAGGTCTCGGGCACCAACATTCGCGAGCTCGAGAGCTTTTGCGAGCGTTGTGCCGGCGAAGCGGGCGATCGCGAGCGCGAGGGCGGGGAGCTCACCTTTGACGACATCGACGCCATCGCCAACCAGTACTTCGACACATCGGCCAAGAAGATCAATGTGCAGACGGTCCAGTCCGTCATCGAGGAGCAATACGGTGTGACGCACGAGGAGCTCATCGGGCCTCGCCGCAACGCCAATATCGCCAAGGCACGCCATATCGCTATCTACCTGGCGATCGAGATGTGCGAGATGACGACGACGGCCGTGGGCGCCGAGTTTGGCAACCGCAACCACTCGACCGTCAGCACGAGCTATAAAAAGGTTCAGAAGATGATTCAGGAAGACCGGACTGTTACCGAAGACCTCAAGTCACTGCGCGATAAAATTACACTGCGCTCGTAGGTAAATGGACACACCTGTTGAAAACTTGTCGAAACGGCGGTTATAAGGTGTCAAAAACTCGAGCCGCGGTGATGAAAAGTTTTGCGCAGGTTTTGAACGTGGAAAACACACCCGGTTGCACACAGGTTCCTGTCGATTCTCTTTTTAGGGCTGACCTGCACTTTTAGGAGTAATCAACAGTTTCGTCAGTACTATTACTATTATTAAGATATTTATATCTATAGAAAGGTATTAAAAGATGAAGTTCACCGTCAGCCAGAGCTCGCTTACGCAAGCCATCGGCGTCGTTATGAAAGGCGTCGCTTCGGCATCCACCCTTCCCATTCTGTCGGGCGTGCTCGTTAAGGCACAAGACGGCATCTTGGAATTCCAGACCTCCAACTACACCATCTCGATTCGTCACCGCATTGCGGCTCATGTCGAAGAGGAGGGCGAGATGGTGATTCCCTGCAAGATGCTCTCCAACATCACCAAGACCCTTCCCGATGCCCCGGTCACCTTTGAGCTGTCCGAGCGTCAGGTTTTGATTGGCTGCGAGAAGAGCTCTTTCCGCCTCAATACGCTCGATGCCAACGACTTCCCCGAGTTCCCGGCATACGCCATCGAGAGCGCCGTCGAACTGCCGACCGATATCCTGTCCGAAATGGTAAGTCGCGTATGGCGCGTCACCTCGACTGACAAGGCCCGCCCCATCCTGGGTGGCGTGCACATGAAGGTCGAGAACAACACCGTGCGCCTGGTGGCGACCGACTCCTTCCGTCTGGCCGTGTGTGATACGCAGGTCGAGACCTCGACCCTCGAAGGTTCCTTTGAGCTCAACGTGCCTGCCGACGCCTTCAACGATGCTCTGAGCATCATGGCCAGCCAGGCGACCATCATGATCGGCGCCACCGACACCCAGGTTGTCTTTGAGGCCGGCAACACCACTTACGTGTCGCGCCGCATCGAGGGCGTATATCCCAATTACAAGCAGCTCATCCCCGATTCGTGCGTGACGAGCGTCAAGATCGACGTAGCCGCCTTTAACGCCGCCCTTAAGCGTGTGGCCGTTATCGCGAGCGCCAACCCCGCCGTCAAGTTTGAGATTGACGTCGAGAACGGCCAGATGGGCCTGTCCTCCATTTCCAACGGCCAGGACCTGGCACAGGAGACGATCGATGTCGAGGCCGAGGGCGAGTCGGGCACCATCGCCTTCAACTACCACTACATCTTTGGCTGCCTCAATGCCCTGTCCAAGGAGAAGGAGATCACGCTGGAGCTCAAGAGCTATTCGCAGGCTGGCATCTTCAAGTCCTACGACAAGATCAACTACCTGTACCTGGTCATGCCGGTACGCATCTAGCACTGCCCATGACCATGTTCGCACGCGATCTTTCCGTTGCGCGCTATCGCAGCTTCGACAGTTACCGCCTTGCCCTGAGCGACGGTGTGACAGTACTCGCAGGTCCCAACGCGGCGGGAAAGACCAACCTCATAGAGGCGCTGCAGCTTTTGACGAGTGGCGCCTCGTTTAGGCATCCGACCGCAGCCGAGCTCGTGCACGACGGCGTGGGCTCATGCAAGGTCGAGCTGAGGCTCGAAGGCGATGGGCGCGTGCTGGACATGGGACTGAGCGTGGAAGATGGCAAGCGTTCGTTTAGTCGCAACGGCAAGCGCTGCGCTGCGTCCGGCGTGCGCGGGGTGCTGCCGAGCGTTCTGTTTTGCCCGGACCACCTGGATATGGTCAAGCGGGGTGCCAGCGTGCGCCGCACCGCACTTGATGACTTTGGCGTTCAGCTGAGTGCGCGCTATGCCGATCTGGCTAGTGCCTACGGGCGCTGCGTGACCCAGCGCAATGCCCTGCTCAAGGAGACCTGGTGCTGCCGCGAGATGCTCGGCGCCTGGAACGAATCTATCGCCCGCGCCGGTTCGGCCCTGCTCGTGCATCGTCTGGCTCTGCTCGACCGGCTGTCGGGCCATGTGCGCGACGCCTATGGCCGCGTGGCATCTGGCGAGCCCGCCGGCGTGTCCTATGTGTCCACGCTTGGCGACCTGCCTGGCACCGAGGATCGCGACGAGCTCAGGGGGTGGGCGTATGAGCACATGCTCTCGGCGCTCGATGAGCGCGCCGACGAGGAGATCCGCCGCGGCGTGACGCTTGTGGGTCCGCATCGCGACGAGATTGAGTTTTCCGTCGCGGGCCGATCGGCCCGTTCATTTGCCAGCCAGGGCCAGCAGCGAACGCTGGTGCTTGCCTGGAAGGTGGCAGAAGTGGCCGTGGCGCGTGATATCTTGGGCACCGCGCCGCTGCTGCTCTTGGACGACGTGATGAGCGAGCTCGACGCCGGGCGCCGAGGCGCTTTTCTGCAGCTGATCGGTGATGATATCCAGACAGTCATAACCACCACCAATCTGGGGTATTTTACCGATGACCTGCTTGATCGAGCCAAGGTGGTGAGCATGGGTGAGATGTGCTAATTACGAGCGCGAGAACGGAATGGTTGCCTTTGGCGGCTTTTTGGATGCCGAGCGGCAGCGCATCCTGGCGGCCGCGACACCTGAGCGCCGCGCGCAAATGGAGGCTGCGGAGGAGTCTCGTGCGGTCTATCACGCCTGGAATGCAGTGTGCTCGGGCACGCGCGAGGGACGCCATGTGACGGGGCTGCGCTACCTGCCCGAGTCCAACGAACTGCTGGTGTACCTCGATTCGCCCTCATGGACGCAGGAGATGACACTTTTGCGCGAGATTATCCGCGCGCGCATGGAGCGCGCCGGCGCGCACGTCGACGGCCTGGTGTTCAAGACGACCGCCCCCGGCCACACACCGCCCGCTGCAAAAGAGCGCCTGCGTCCGGCCGTGGCCGAGCGTCCGCCGGCTCCGCATGCCGACCTAAGCGATGCCGAACGTGCCGAGATCGAGCACCAAGTGGCACCCATCGAGGACCAAAAACTGCGCGAGGCCCTCGAGAACGCCATGAGAGCCAGTGCCGAGTGGGCCAAGGGCGTGCAGAGCAAAAAAGAGCCTTAAATCGCATCTGGTGGCCTTGTAGAGCCAAATACCCTCGTCCCCGAGGGTATTTTTTTACGATAAACTAGTAAGGCTGTACACATTTTCTTAACTGAAGGAGGACGTGTGGCAAACGAAAACGATTACGATGGCGGCGAGATTAAGATTCTCGAAGGTCTCGAGGCCGTTCGTAAGCGCCCGGGCATGTACATTGGCTCGACGAGCGCCAGCGGTCTTCATCACCTGGTGTGGGAGATCGTTGACAACTCCGTCGACGAGGCCATGGCCGGTTTCTGCACCGAGATTCAGGTGACGGTCCACGCCGACAACTCCATCACGGTCGTCGACAACGGGCGCGGCATCCCCGTCGACGAGCATCCTATCAAAAAGATCCCGACGCTCGAGGTCGTCATGACGATCCTGCACGCCGGCGGTAAGTTCGATAACTCGGCCTACAAGGTCTCGGGCGGACTGCACGGCGTGGGCATCTCCGTTGTCAACGCCCTGTCCAAGCGTGTGGTCGTGCAGGTATGCCGCGATGGCAACATCTACGAGATGGAGTTTTCGCGCGGCAAGACCGTCAAGAAGATGGAGGTCGTGGGCACTTCGGAGACGACGGGCACCACTGTCAGCTTCTGGCCCGACGACGAGATCTTCGAGACCTGCATCTACGATTTCGACACGCTGCACAACCGTCTGCAGGAGACGGCATTCCTCAACAAGAACCTCAAGATCGTGCTGACCGACGAGCGCGAGGCGACTCCCCATGTGGAGGAGTTTTGCTATGCCGGCGGCATCATCGACTTCGTCAAGTTCCTCAACGAGGGCAAGGATGTCCCCGAGACCTTTAAGGAGCCCATCTATATTGAGGGCAAATCGGATCCGGATGCGCCCGTGACCAAGATGGGCGAGGTCGAGGTGTCCTTGCAGTGGAATAGCGGCTACGGCGAGAACGTCATGTCGTTTGCCAACGACATCTATACCCCCGAGGGCGGCATGCACCTCGAGGGCTTCCGCACCGCACTCACTCGCGTGATTAACGATTACGCTCGCAAGCAGAATCTGCTCAAGGAAAAAGACGCCAACCTGACCGGCGACGATGTGCGCGAGGGCCTATCGGCCGTTATCTCGGTCAAACTGCCCGATCCGCAGTTTGAGGGCCAGACCAAGGCCAAGCTCGGCAGCTCCTATATGCGCGCGCTGACGCTCAAGATCGTGACCGACGGCCTTGCCGATTACCTCGAGGAGCATCCCAGGCCCGCTCGCGAGATCGTCAAGAAAGCCCAACAGGCCTGCAAGGCGCGCAACGCCGCCCGTAAGGCGCGCGAGGCGACCCGCCGCAAGAGCCTGCTCGAGACGGCGTCGCTGCCCGGCAAGCTCGCCGACTGTTCGGTGCGCGACGCCGAGTTGACTGAGCTCTTTATCGTAGAGGGCGACTCGGCAGGCGGCTCGGCCAAGGACGGCCGTCGCCGAGACATCCAGGCGATCCTACCCCTGCGCGGCAAGATTTTGAACGTCGAGCGCGTGGGCGATCATCGTGCGTTCTCGAGCGACACCATCCAGTCACTCATCACTGCGATCGGCTGCGGCGTCACGACGAGCGCCGGCGACGGCGGCGACTTTGATATCACCAAGGCGCGCTACCACAAGATCATTATCATGACCGATGCAGACGTCGACGGTGCGCATATCCGCATCCTGCTGCTGACGTTCTTCTACAAGTACATGCGCCCGTTGATTGATGCCGGCTACGTTTACGTCGCGTGCCCGCCCATCTTTGGCATCAAGGTGCGCAACAAGATTCACTACGTGTATCCCAACGGCCGCCAGCCCGAAGACGAGATCCTGCGCGACACCATCCAGAGCCTGGGACTGAACCCCGACGACAACGACGAGGACGGCAAGGCCAAGGACGGCAAGATCACTAAGAAGCGCAAGGGCTACACCGTCCAGCGTTATAAGGGCCTGGGCGAGATGGACCCCAAGCAGCTTGCCTCGACGACGATGGATCCCAAGACCCGCATTCTGCAGCGCGTGTCGATCGAGGACGCCGTGGTGGCGGACCGCGCCGTGCGCGAGCTCATGGGTTCCGAGGTCGGCTATCGCCGCGAGTACATTGAAAAGCATGCGCATGATGCACGCTTCCTTGACGCCTAGCTTTCCCAGGCACCCCATCTTGCCCTTCAGGATTTCGGGCGCCGCACGCAAGGCGTGCGCCCTCATCCTTCAGGGCAACCTGGGGCACCTGGAAAACCTAGGAGGGTTATCCGGCATTTCCGGTAATCCGTCTCCGTGGTAGGGAACTAATGGACCACGCAAACCATGAGGAGGTAACGTGGCAGACGATATCAACAATAACGAGGGTATGGACGAGGCCAGCGACGCCGGCATGCCCGACGATCTGAAGCGCCTGCTCGCCCGCGCCGAGCAGGGCGAGGACGGCGATCCGGATGCCTATAACCCCGATGCCGATGATGATGAGGAAGAGGATGACGACGGTGAGCTCGAGGAGAGCTTTGGCGAAGTCGATCGTGGTGCCTCGGCCGGCGAGGATATAAACGGCGGCCAGCTCCAGATTTCAGAGTTCGGCCGCGAGATGAAACAGTCGTTCATCGAGTACTCGATGTCGGTCATCACGGCGCGCGCCCTGCCGGACGTGCGCGATGGCTTAAAGCCGGTGCACCGTCGCATCCTGTACGCAATGAACGAGAGCGGCATCTACCCCAACCGTCCGCACAAGAAGTCGGCCTGGACGGTCGGCGAAGTTATCGGTAAGTACCATCCGCACGGCGACTCCGCGGTCTATGAGGCCATGGTCCGCCTGGCGCAGTGGTTCTCCATGCGCACGCCGCTCATTGACGGTCACGGCAACTTCGGCAACATCGACGGCGACGGCGCCGCCGCCATGCGTTACACCGAGAGCCGCCTGGCGAAGCCCGCCATGGAGCTCTTGCGTGACCTGCAGAAGGACACCGTCGACTGGCAGCCCAACTACGACGAGTCGCTCGCCGAGCCCCAGGCGCTGCCTGCGCGCTTCCCCAACCTGCTGGTCAACGGCAGCCAGGGTATCGCCGTCGGCATGGCCACCAACATCGCCCCGCATAACCTCACCGAGGCGATCGAGGCCACCTGCTACCTGATCGACAACCCCGACGCCACCGTCGACGAGCTCATGCAGATCATGCCCGGTCCGGACTTCCCCACCGGTGCCATCATCATGGGTAGCGCCGGCATTAGGCAGAGCTACGAGACCGGCCGCGGCTCCATTACCGTGCGCGCCAAGGCCCACGTGGAATCCACCAAGACCGGCCGCAGCCGCCTGGTCTTTACCGAGATTCCCTACATGGTCAACAAGGGCACCCTGCAGGAGAAGATCGCCCAACTCGTCAACGACAAGCGCATCGAGGGTATCTCGGATATGCGCGATGAGTCCAACCAGAAGGGCATCCGTCTGGTCATCGAGCTCAAGAAGGGCGTCATTCCTCAGGTCGTGCTCAACAACCTGTATAAGTACACCTCGCTGCAGACGACCTTTGGCGCCAACAACCTGGCGCTTGTCAACGGCGTTCCCAAATGCCTGAGCCTGCGCGAGATGCTGCAGCACTACATCGACCACCAGGTCGACGTCGTCACCCGCCGCACCCGCTTTGACCTCAAGAAGGCACAGGCGCGTGCCCATATCCTCGAGGGCTACCTGATGGCTCTCGACCATATCGACGAGGTCATCAGCATCATCCGCTCCTCGCAGACCGACTCTGAGGCCAGCAGCCGCCTGATCGAGCGTTTTGGCTTTACGCCCGAGCAGACCACGGCCATCCTCGAGATGAAGCTGCGCCGCCTGACCGGCCTGGAGCGTGACAAGATTCAGGAAGAGCTGGACGGCCTGCGCCGCGCCATCGCCTACTACGAGGACCTGCTGGCGCACGAGGAGAAGATTCTGGGCGTCATCAAGGAAGAGATGCGCGAGATTTCCAAGAAGTTCGGCGACAAGCGCCGCACCGAGATCAGCCATGTCGAGAAGGACCTGGACGTCGAAGATCTGATTGCCGACGAGGACATGGTCGTGACCATCACCCACACCGGCTACGTCAAGCGCATCCCGGTGGCCGCCTATCGCGCCCAAAAGCGCGGCGGCAAGGGCGTGTCTGGCGTCAACCTTAAAGAGGACGACGTTATCGACGAGATGTTTATCGCGTCCACGCACGAGTACGTGCTGTTCTTCTCGAGCAAGGGCAAAGTCTATCGCCTGAAGGTGCACGAGCTGCCGGTTGGCACGCGCCAGGCGCGCGGCACCGCGATCGTCAACCTGCTGCCTTTCGAGGAGGGCGAGAAGATCGCGAGCGTCATCAGCTGCCGCGAGTTCCCCGCCGACGAGTACCTGATGTTTGCCACCAAGAGCGGCATGGTCAAGAAGACCGTGATGAGCGCCTACGACCGTAGCCGCCGCGACGGCCTGATCGCCATCAACCTGAGGGACGACGACGCGCTGCTCGCTGTACGTCGCGTGCGCGAGGGTGACAAGATCATCATGGCAACCACCGCGGGCAAGGCGATTATGTTCCCCGAGGACCAGGTGCGCGCCACCGGTCGCGATACCAGCGGCGTCCGCGGCATTGGCATGAAGGAAGGCGTGAGCGTTCTTGGCATGGAAATTACCAACGGTAACGGCGACCTGTTCGTCAT
This sequence comes from uncultured Collinsella sp., assembly GCA_959019775.1. Lineage (GTDB taxonomy): Bacteria > Actinomycetota > Coriobacteriia > Coriobacteriales > Coriobacteriaceae > Collinsella. The sequence continues at coordinate 31,837 of CAUEPS010000007.1, read as the reverse complement.
TACTGAGCGCGGCTACGGCAAACGCACGCCGGTCTCGGATTACCCGGAGCAGAACCGCGGCGGTCAGGGTGTCTACACCATCCAGATGACCGAGCGCAAGGGTAACCTCGCAGCCATGAAGACGGTGGGCCCGCAGCATGAGCTGTTCATCGTGACGGAGGGCGCGACGGTCATTCGCGTCAAGACCGATGAGATCAGCCAGACCGGTCGCGCCACCCAGGGCGTCAAGATGATGACCGTCGACGACAACGACCGCATCTGCGCCGTAGCCCGCATGACGGCCGCCAAAGAGAAGCCCGAAGGCGAAGGTGCCGAGGCCGCAGCCGACGCCGAGGAGGCCCCAGTCGACCTAGGCGACGGCAACGACATGCCAGAAGATCTCCTCGACGAGTAAGAGGAACTAGCTGGTAGAAAATATCAGACCCCATATATCGGCGGTCGGCGCACCTGCGCGCCGACCGCTTTTTTGAAAACCTTGGACCCCGTGCCCGCCGAGTGGGCGAGATGGGTTAGGTTTGTCGCGAGTTCCGCACGCAAAGAAGGCCACTTAATGTGGCCTTCGTCTTGCGCAGGACTGTCCGAGCAGCAAACCTAACCCATCTCGCCCACTCGGCGGGCACCCTCCAAAGTTTTTCAAAAAAGTTGTTGACGCGCGCGTAACGACTCGTCTAATATATCCCTTGCGCGATGGACCTGTAGCTCAGTTGGTTAGAGCGTCCGGCTGATAACCGGGAGGTCACAAGTTCGAATCTTGTCAGGTCCACCATCAAAACGTTAAGAGCCCTGGGGCATTGCCTCGGGGCTTTTTTTCTTATCCAACTAAAAGTAGTCAAAATAGCCCCGTCCCAAATTAACTACTTTGATTTTGTGTGCTGGGCGAAAGATTGGGTAGTATAGCTATTCAATGCGGCGACCCTGCCGTGTGTTAACCGCTACGTACCGGAGGTGTTCCATGGTTCGTGTCGACATAGAGACCATCGTCATGGCCGCCGGTCCCGTGCCATCGCTTATCGTGCTTCGTGAGCGCTGCGGCAAGTCGGATTCGACGGCGCCCCTGCGTTCGCTTTCCATTCAGACCGGCTCGTTTGAGGCTGCGGCCATTAGCCGTGGTATCGATAGCGGTCGCGCCGAGCGCCCGATAACGCATGACCTGCTGCTTGACACCGTCGATGCCCTGGGCGCCAAGCTCGAGCGCATCGAGATCGTTCGTGCCGAGCCGCCGGTGTTCTATGCGACGATTGTCGTGCTGGTCGATGGTGACGAGCGCAAGATTGACGCCCGCCCCAGTGACGCCATTGCCCTTGCCGTGCGCAGTAATGCCCCCATGTTCGTGGAGGACGACATCATGAATCGTCTGGGTACCGTTTCTGCCCATGCCGAGGAAGTTGACGACGAGCAGGAGTTCGAGAAGTTCGACGAGTTCGTCCATACGCTCTCCCCCGATGATTTCTAAATGTCTGGCACGCGAGCGGAGAGGTCGCTGATGGGTACCCGCGTATCGGCTGAAGCGGCCGCCATCGCGCGTGAAGCCCAGATGCGCTCGGAGGCATCCGAGGCGGCTCGCATCGCCTATGTGACGCAGGCCCGCACGCTTCGCGAGCGCCGCGGCTCCTATATCAAGATGGTTATCATCTCCGCCCTTGTCGCGGTAATCTGTTCTCGTCTTCGTGGTACAGTTGGTGCGCTTGGGTTTTCGATTTCAACAGGCTTGGTAATCTGGGGTGTGGTCGATGCAGTCATGCTGACCAACCAGATCAAGGTACTCGACAAGCGCGCGATGGATATGATGCGCGCCCGCGACGCTGCCGCCAAGATCGCTGCCGAGGCACAAGAACTGTAACGACGCCGGATTCGATGGGAAGGTCTAGAGATGGCACAGGATATGCAGGACGCCGGTAACGTCTCCGCCGAGCTCGACGCCATGGTGTGTGACCTGATTGGTGCGTTCTTGGACGACCTTGCCGCCGGCGAGAATCCGGGCGTAGTCGTGGCGATCGAGGACGCTGCTTCCAACCGCTATCTGGCCGCGCTCGACGAGGATGGCGAGGAGGCGTGCCTCGAGGCCGCCACCAACTTTATCTCCGAGCACAAGATGGGTCTTAAGGACGAGGGCCTGGGCCGCATCGCCCGCTATGCCATCGGCTATACCGGCTGCGTCGAGATTGACGGCGGCTACCATGACGCTCTGCTCGTGAGCTTCTTTGAGACGACGCTCGAGAGCGGCTTTTCGGCATATGTGCTGTATGAGGGCATGGGCGCCGGCGATGGTTTTATGTGGAGCGACCCTGAACCTGCAGGTGAGGAAACCCCTCTCATCTAAAATCGCTAAAATAAACGAGTTTTCGGTAAAAGGCTCAATATTCCCGCTGGGCGTTGTGTTGCTGGGCGGGCCGCATACGTGTGCCGTTTGTATATGGATAGAAGATAGGGGAACTACATGCGCGTAGACAATCTGAGGAACATCGCCATCATCGCCCACGTCGACCACGGCAAGACGACGATGGTCGATAAGCTCCTGCGTGCCACGGACGCCTTCCGTGCCAACCAGCAGGTCGAGGACCGCGTCCTGGACTCTAACGACCAGGAGCGCGAGCGCGGCATCACGATTCTCGCCAAGAACATCTCTATCGAGTACAAGGACGTCAAGATCAACGTCATCGACACCCCGGGCCACGCCGACTTTGGCGGCGAGGTCGAGCGCGTGCTGCGTATGGCCGACGGCGCCCTGCTGCTGGTCGATGCCTTTGAGGGTCCCATGCCCCAGACCCGCTTCGTGCTGCGTCACGCTATCGACACCGGCCTCAAGATCATGATCGTCATCAACAAGATCGATCGTCCGGGTGCCAACCCCGAGAAGGCCTACAACGACTGCCTGGACCTTATGGCCGACCTGGGCGCCACCGACGACCAGCTTGAGTTCGCCATGGAGCACGTGGTCTATGCCAGCGCCATGAATGGCTTTGCCCGCCTTGACCCCAACGACGGCAACATGGACATGTATCCGCTGCTCGATATGATCATCGACGACATGCCCGCGCCCGAGGTTGACGAGAATGCCCCGCTGGCCATGCAGTGCGTGACCAGCGACCACTCCAACTTCGTTGGCCGCATCGGTATCGGTCGCGTGTACTCCGGCGCCATTCACCAGGGCGATCAGATTCTGGTCGTGAAGAACGACGGCTCCAGCGCCACCGCTACCGTCAAGCAGCTCTTTACCTTCGACTACCTGGGCCGCACCGAGTGCCAGGAAGTCGGCGCCGGCGATATCGCCGCCGTCGTGGGTATTGACCGCACCGATATCGGCGATGTCTACACCGACCCCGAGAACCCCGTCGAGCTCGAGCCCATCGAGATCGACCCGCCGACCCTGTCCATCGTCTTTGAGGCTTCGACCTCTCCGCTCGTCGGCCGTGACGGCGACATCGTGGGCGCCCGTCAGCTTAAGGAGCGCCTGTTCAACGAGGCCGAGAACAACGTGACCATGAAGATCGAGGAGCTCGAGGACAAGAGCGGCGTCGAGGTCTCTGGCCGCGGCATTCTGCACCTGTCCGTCCTGATGGAGTCCATGCGCCGCGAGGGCTTTGAGTTCCAGGTCGGTCGTCCCCGCGTTCTGTTTAAGAAGGACGAGAACGGCAACAAGATGGAGCCTGTCGAGCAGGCTGTTGTCGAGTGCCCGGACGAGTACTCGGGCAAGGTCGTTGAGGTCTTCGGTACCTCCGGCGGCATCATGACGAGCATGGACACCTCGGGTATCGTGACGCACCTTGAGTTTAAGATCCCGACCCGCGGCATCATGGGTCTTAAGAACCGCATCATGAACGTCACCCACGGCGAGGGCGTGTTCTACCACACCTTCCTGGAGTACGGCCCCTACGCCGGCGAGATCGGCAACCGCCAGAACGGCGCCATGATCTCCATGACCACCGAGAAGGCCGTTGCCTACGCTCTGGGTACGCTGCAGGAGCGCGGCCAGCTGTTTGTTGAGCCGGGCACCGAGTGCTACGAGGGCATGATCGTGGGCGAGCGCAGCAAGGCCGGCGACATGGTCGTCAACATCGCCCGTACCAAGAACCTGGGCAACCAGCGTTCCTCGACCTCCGATATCTCCGTCCAGCTGGTGCCGCCCCGCACCTTCTCGCTCGAGGAGGCGCTGGAGTACATCGCCGACGACGAGCTGGTCGAGATTACTCCCAAGAACATCCGCCTGCGCAAGCGTCTGCTCAACGCCACCGACCGCAAGAAGGCTGCCGTCCGCGCCGGCCAGGTCAACAAATAAGCGCTGAGCTTTATAGCGATTAACAAGAAAGGGCGCCGACCGCAATGGTCGGTGCCCTTTTTGGTGTACAGGGATTGAGCCGGTCTGCACCCCTGCAAAGGTGCCTGCCCCTTTGCAGGGGTCGACGGCTAGGCGGAGGGAAGGCCCGGGGTGTTGGCGGCCTGCTGCGGCTTGAGGCGGGCGTTGCGCCAGATGATTTGGATAACGTAGCCGAGCATAAAGACAAAGGCCACGCCGCTGACGAAGTCGCCGATGAGGGGAAGTCCCGTGAGGGCACCTGCGGCGATACCGCCCACGGCGGCCATGGCGTAACGGTTCTGGTTGTGTCCGACCATGCGGGCGATCGCGCACCCCGCAAAGGCGGTGGAGACCAGCGCGATGCCGATAACGCCGCACAAGAGGGTTCCGGCAAGCGACAGGCCAGCGATAGAGATAATCAGCAGTAGGACGGCGGGGACGATAGCGATCGTGCCCAAAAGACCGCTCACCCACAGGGGTGTGGGGCGCTGGTGGAGCATTCCGGCGGCGCTGGCGGTCGCACGCGGAAAGGCGAGCTCGAGCAGCAGGGCGACAAAGCAGGTCGACAGGGCTGCGGCCACGATGCCGCCGACGATATCGTTAACCGTCGTGGCGGCGCTTTCGTTTTCGGTGCGGTCGATCTTGAGCGCGCCGACCTCGGCTCCTGCGGCGCGCTCGGGGTCCTCGGAAACATGGGCGTTCACCGTGCCGGTGATGTGAGCGTTTTTGCCCAGGATGAGTTTGTCGGCCCAGACCTCGACATCGCCGTCGACGATGCCGTCGATGGTTACCGTACTGCCCGCGAGTGCTGCCGACTTGGCAGAGCCGCGCAGGGCAACCGTCTCGCCCATCGCGTAAAAACAGTTGGCGGCGCTACCGGTGTTGAGCACGACATGCTGACCGGCTACCGTCACGCTGCCATCGATTGCGGTTTTGGAGATATCGATGGTACGCGCCGCCAGGCGAACGGCTCCACCTACAGTGCAGTCGCGAATCGACAAGCTCTCGCCTGCCGCGATAATATCGCGGCCGATGGAAGCGTCGTCTAGGTTAAGGTTTTGGCCGGCCCAGTACAGGTCGCTTTCGACGCCAGACGGATTTGAGTCAACTTCGGTTGCGAGCACGTTGCCCGCGGTGTCTGTACCGGCGAACGACGTCGTGGGAAGCGCGGTCAGCGCAAGTGAAATCAGTGCGAATAGGAGGGCGATGCGGCCACGCGTTTTGCGGCATCGGGACGACGGTTTTAGGTTGCAAGGCATAGGTGGTCCTTCGTTAGGTGTTCAACATGTATCTAACAGGGTACCCAACGCGCGGGCGCTCTAAAAGAACCTCTCAGTTGCATTTCGGGGACGAGTCCGCGCTAGCTATTTTTTGCGATGCAAGAAGCGCGCGATGTCTTCTTCGGTGGGGCTTTTGATGTCAAAGCGCAGCGAGAGCCAGCGCAGACCCATGGTCACGGCAACGCATACGACCAGCGCGGCGACATTGCTCATGATGCCGCTCATAACGAGACACACATAGCTTGTCGATCCGGCGATGGCTGCGATGGCATAAAAGTTAGTACGTTGGAAAATGCCCGGAACCACGCCCATAAAGCCGTCGCGCAACATGCCGCCACCCACCGCGGTGAAGAAGCCCATCATGATGCATACGGCCGGCGCAAAGCCATAAACCAGTGCTTTGTCCGCCCCAGTGGCGGCGTAGATGCCGACCGAGATGATGTCGAGCAATGGGATGAGTTTCTCGGGTTTATCGACGATTGCCGGGAAGATGTAGATGATGGCCGCCGTGGCAATGGAAAGTGGGAGTGCCATCGGCTGGTTGAGGATGTAGACGTTGCCGACTTGCAGCGTCATATCGCGCAAAAGACCGCCGCCCAGACCGCAGACCACCGCGAGCGCGACCGCGCCCACCAGGTCGAGCTTATGCTCGCGCGCAACCAGCACGCCCGAGATCGATGCAGCGACAACGGCGAACATCTCGAGCCAAAAGGGGATAGCGACCATGGCATCCGAGGCATGTGAAGTAACGGTTATAGCGGCGACGACGGGCAAGATGGGGTCCTTTGAGTTACGGGTTTGAACAATGCCCGTACATAGTACATGTTCGGCGCCGATTGCGACCCTACTGCTCGGCAAACGGTTAGCAGCGGATGCGGGCGTGGCGTTGCTGGAATGCCAGGGATCCAAAACATGTACGTCACCCTCCAAAAACGACATTTTTCGACATCTTTGGAGGCTGACGTACATGTTTGGATTGAGCTCACAGCATGAGTGAGTTAATTTACTCACATCCGGTATATTCCCCCACTTCAACGGACATAAGAGTTGGATACCGGCTCAGAGCGAGAGGCCCTCAATGGATACTCCTGTTCTCATTTCGCATAAAACCGCATGGCTTGTCCATCATGCGCCCCAGAATTTGGTTCAGTCTCTTGCGCGGCACGACTACCAGATAGGCGTACGAGGCATCTCCACCCAGCAACGCGTTGCGCGCATACGACAGGCCCTTACCGACTGCGGCATTCCGTCCGATATGCTCAAAACTATCGATATCTCGGTTGTATGCGAATTCGAGCGAATTCGCACCAAAGGCGTCATTTGCCACATTCTTGGACAAAATCTTCCCTACGAGTATATTGACGAGTTGACGCCCGGAATCTTCATCACCGACGAAGCCTTCACCTTCGTGCTCGCTGCCGAGTGGATGGATAGGATCGAATATCTCGAATATGGCTATGAAGTTTGCGGCGATTATCGCATGAGGCTCAATCCCGCCGACCCTTATACCGAGCAACCAGCCACCACCTCCAAGGATGAAATAACCGAACTGCTCGATCGGCACCCCGGCAAACCCGGTGCCACACGTGCACGGCTCGCGCTCAGGCACATCTACGATCACTCGGCCTCGCCTATGGAGACCGCTTCGGCAATCGCCCTCTCGCTCCCAACAAGCGAAGGCGGGGTTGGCATCCGAGGTATCGAACTCAACAAACCGCTCGAGATCCCTCAACGTCTCTGGCATTGCGCCAAAGCTCGAACACTCAAAATCGATGCGCTCGTTACCTACAAGCGCAGAGAGCTCGGTATCGAATATAAGGGCGGCTTTCACGATGAGTTCGAGCGCAAGGGGGCAGATGCGGAGCGAGAGGCCGTTCTCTCCCAAATGGGATATCGAATCGTTACGCTCACTTCGGCTCAGTTCGGTAGCCAGCTCGCCTTTCACCGCGCCATGAACAACATTCGCGAAGCACTCGGCATGCCTCGCTGTACCGACACCGGGTACCAGCGAGAGCAAAACGAACTACGCAAGGCGCTTATCCGCAACTGGAAAGGCATGCGAGACGAAGGGGCACCTTCCGAATGGTGCCACTCCCGTGAGCTCAATCCAAACGTGTACGTTAGCCTTCAAAGATGTCGAAAAATGTCGTTTTTGGAGGGTGACGTACATGTTTGGTTGGGATGTGCGGCCGAGAGGGGATCCGATAACAAAAAAGCTCCCATTCCCGGGAGCTTTCTCAACCAAAATGGCGGAGGAGGAGGGATTCGAACCCTCGTGACCTTATACAGGCCAAACGGTTTTCGAGACCGCCGCATTCAACCACTCTGCCACCCCTCCGCGTGGGGTAAAAACAAAGCAGGCTCGAAGGCCTGCTTTGGAATTAACTGGCGGAGAGTCAGGGATTTGAACCCTGGAGACGCTTTTGACGCCTACACGATTTCCAATCGTGCTCCTTCGGCCACTCGGACAACTCTCCGTTAAATGCGAAAGTCAGTATACACGAGGAATCGCAAAGTGCAAACAGAAAAGATGGCATTTTTTGAAACGCTTGGCTTCGTGGCGGGATCTAGGAGGGCAAAAACGGGCTCTGACCAGCAGGGTTGCATGCGGCAAATTGTTCAAAAAGGGTATTTATAAACGACGTGACAGGAATTTTAAAAATCTTTGAACGGTGTTGTGAACCATTGGTATGCATTTCGCGACCACAGCCTTGCAATTGCTGACCTGCGATTTGATTTGGTTTGTCCCCGCAGCGCCGTATCTTGTCCACAGATTCGTCAAGCATTTGGTCAGCATTTGGTTGGAAGACGCATGAAGAGCCGTGTGAGTATGGACATATGTGGAGGTCATGAGGTTGTAGCTGCATATTCTTGCAGCCTGGGAGGTTGAAAGATATTATTACCAAGTCTTTTCCTGCTTCAGGCGCACCTTCACGACCTGAAGCCACATTTGCCCAGAGGAGGTGACAATATGAAGGCTTATGAACTGCTGTTCTTTGTTGACCCGTCGCTCGACCCCGAGACTCGTCTCGCTGTTATGAAGCGTATCGATACCACGATCGCTGAGGGCGCTGGCAAGGTCGACTCCGTTGACGAGTGGGGCAAGCGCAAGCTCGCCTACGAGATCAACGACCTCACCGATGGTGACTACACCCTCATCAACTTCCACGCAGATCCTACCCAGATCGCCGAGCTTGATCGCGTCCTGCGCATCACCGACGCTGTGGTCCGCCACATGATCGTCCGTCGCGACGACCAGGAGTAAGACTGTCGTTTTTGACCGGGCTTGTGCCCCAAGAGGAAGTAGTGAGTTATGAGCATCAATCGAGTGAACATCACCGGTAACCTCACGCGTGATCCCGAGCTGCGCGCCACCGCTGGCGGAACCCAGGTTCTGTCCTTTGGCGTCGCCGTGAACGATCGTCGCCGCAACCCGCAGACTGGCGAGTGGGAGGACTATCCCAACTTTGTCGACTGCACTATGTTCGGCACGCGCGCCGAGGCCGTGAGCCGTTTCCTGGCAAAGGGAAACAAGGTCGCGATCGAGGGCAAGCTGCGCTACAGCTCTTGGGAGCGCGACGGCCAGCGCCGGAGCAAGCTTGAGGTCATCGTCGATGAGATCGAGTTTATGAGCTCCCGTGGTGGCCAGGGTGGCTACGATCAGGGCGGTTACGCCCCCGCAGCCCCCGCGCCCGCAGCACGTCCTGCCGCACCGGTGGCTACGCCGCCCGCGGTCGACGTCTACGATGAGGACATCCCGTTTTAAGGGCTGTTCACCTATTTTTGAGTGAGAGGCGGCTTTGGTTCGCCGAAGTTGCCAAACGAAAGGTATTTTGACATGGCTAATGATTTTTCTGCACGTCAGCCGCGTCGTAAGTACTGCCAGTTCTGCAAGGAGAACACTGAGTTCATCGACTATAAGGACACTCAGCTTCTCCGTAAGTACATGACCGACCGTGGCAAGATCAAGCCCCGTCGCGTCACTGGCGCTTGCACGCAGCATCAGCATGACATCGCCAACGCCATCAAGCGCGCCCGCGAGATGGCTCTCCTGCCGTACACCGTCCCCGTGGTTTCCTCTCGTGGCAACCGCGACCGCGGCTAAGAAGGGAGACGCATCATGAAGGTTATTCTTCTCGATGAGATCAAGGGCAAGGGCGGCGAGGGTGACGTCGTAGAGGTCGCTCAGGGTTACGCTGAGAACTTCCTGTTCCCCAAGAAGCTCGCTGTTGCCGCCACCAAGGGCAACCTCAAGCAGCTTGACGAGCGTCGCAACAACATCGCCAAGCGCGAGGCCGTCCGTCTGGCCACCGCCAACGAGACCAAGGCTGCCTTCGAGGGCAAGACGGTCACCGTTGACGTCAAGGTCGGCGACGAGGGCATCCTCTTTGGCTCCGTTACCGCCGCTATGATCGCTGACGCCATCAAGGCTCAGCTCGGTATGGACATCGACCGCAAGCGCGTCGAGCTCGGTAAGCCCATCAAGGTTGCCGGTGCCCACACCGTTGCCATCTCGCTGTACCGCGAGATCAAGGCCGAGGTTGTCGTTCTCGTTGGCGTTACCGCCGAGGAGCTCGCTGCCGAGGCTGAGGTCGCCGAGGCCGAGACCGCCGAGGTCGAGACTGAGGCTGCTGCCGAGTAGCATTTGCTGCAACGCAACAATCTTGTTCTAAGAAGGGCGCTCTGGGAGACCAGGGCGCCCTTTTGTTTTCTACGCTTGGCGAGCGCCATGGCAGGCGTTGTGGTGAAGTCCCAAACGCGGGACCGTTCATCCGTTTCGTTCGGTGATGATTGCCGGGGCGCGGCCCGTTTTGGGACCGTGGCTGATACTATGGATGCTCGCAAGCGATATGAATGAGGATGCTCATGGCATATGACGAAAGGGAGATGGGGCTGACGGTCGAGGACCGTGGCTCCAAGTTGGGTCTCCCTCAAAACCAAGATGCAGAGGCCAATGTACTGGCCGCCATGCTGCTGTCGCCCGAGGTGGTCGAGGAGGCCCAGGTCGAGCTGCAGCCCGATGACTTCTACCGGCCCATCCATAAGACCATTTACACCGCGATGGTCGATATGTACAACAGCCGCATTCCCATTGACTCTATCTCGCTGATCGATTATCTGCGTAGTATCAACAAGCTTGATGCCGTGGGCGGCGAGGCCTACATTTTGGAGCTGATGGGTCAGACCCTGTCGCTCGTGAACTGGCAGCACCATGCCGCCATCGTCCGTCGCGACTCGATGCTGCGCGAGCTGATCGGTGCCACCAACGAGATCAACGCGCTGGCCTATAACGCCCCTACCGACACCAAAGAGGTCGTGGAGCTGGCCGAGAGCAAGCTGCTCAAGGTCACGGCGCGCGAGGTCAAGTCGAGCTATAAGACGCTGACCGAGTTTATGGTCGAGGCCTATAACGAGGCCGAGGAAGTGTGTAAGGCCGGCGGACAGGCCACGGGCGTGCCCACCGGCTTCCCGTCACTCGACCGCATGCTTATGGGTTTCCGCGAGGGCCAGCTCATCATTATCGGCGCCCGCCCTGCCGTGGGTAAGACGTCGTTCGCTCTGAACCTGGCGCTCAACGCCGCCGCTGCGGGCTATACCGTCGGCTTCTTTTCGCTGGAGATGTCGGGCAAGGAAATTGCCCAGCGCCTGATTTGCGCCTACGCCATGATCTCGATCAGCGACTTCCGTACGGGCCGCATTAGCCCCGAGCAGTGGGCCAATATCAACGAGGCCACGCAGACCTTGTCTAAGCTCGACATTTTGATTGACGATACGCCCGGCACCACGGTGACCGAGATCCGCGCCAAGAGCCGCCGCATGCTCCACAACAAGGAGAAGGCCATCATCATCCTGGACTACCTGCAGCTGGTGAGTCCTCCGCCGGGACGTCGCTCCGAGAGCCGTACCGTCGAGGTCTCCGAGATGTCGCGTGGCTTAAAGATCATGGCCAAGGAGCTCAAGATTCCGTTGATCGCGCTGTCGCAGCTGTCGCGTCAGGTCGAGTCCCGTACCGGCAAACGCCCGCAGCTGTCCGACCTGCGTGAATCGGGCTCCATCGAGCAGGACGCCGACATCGTTATGTTCTTGGACCGCTCCGCCGATGAGGCCGAGGCCTCGCGTGACGATCGACCCGACGAGGGCGTTACACGTATCGTCGTGGCCAAGAACCGTTCGGGCCCGATCGGCGACGTCGACCTGATGTTCCTGCCGGCATCCACCAAGTTCTATGAGCTTGATGGGGCACATGCCGAGGAGTAGGACAGGCGCCCGTTGCACGGGTATACTGGGAATGTTTTGTGCTTCTGCGCGCCATCGTGGCGCACGGACAGTCCATGAATGTAAGGAGTAAACATGCCGTCAACCGTTTTGGTCGGTGCCCAGTGGGGCGATGAGGGCAAAGGTAAGATCTGCGACTTGGTCGCCGGCGACTTCGATGCCGTCGTGCGCTACTCGGGCGGCAACAACGCCGGCCACACCATCGTCGTCAACGGCAAGAAGTACGGCCTGCACCAGGTGCCCTCCGGCATCATGTATTCCGATCATGTGTCGGTGATCGGTAACGGCTGCGTCGTCAACCCCAAGGTTGTCCTTGAGGAGATCGACATGTTCGAGGCCGACGGCATCACCACCAAGAATCTCAAGATCAGCGGCAACGCGCACGTGATCATGCCGTACCACATCGATCTGGATGGCGCCTTTGAGCAAAAGCTCGGCAAGAAGAACATCGGTACCACCAAGCGCGGCATCGGTCCGTGCTACCAGGATAAGATGGCCCGCATCGGCCTGCGCATGCAGGACATGCTGGATGAGGAGCTGTTCCGCGACAAGCTGGAGACCGCTCTTGCCCGCGTGAACCCCGAGCTGGAGCTCATCTACCACCTGCCCACCTATACCGTGGACCAGATCTGCGAAGAGTACCTGCCCATGGCCGAGCGCCTGCGTCCCTACATCACCGAGACGAGCCTGCTGCTCAACAATATGATCGATGAGGGCAAGGACTTGCTGTTTGAGGGCGCCCAGGCGACGCTGCTCGACATCGATCACGGTACCTATCCGTACGTGACGTCTTCCAATTGCACCGCCGGCGGCGCCATTACCGGTTCCGGCGTCGGCATGAAGAACGTCGACCGTGTGCTGGGCGTCATGAAGGCCTATATCACCCGCGTCGGTTCGGGCCCCATGCCCACCGAGCTTTCCTATGAGTCCGAGGCCGGCCACACGCTGACCGAGGAGGGCTATGAGTACGGCGTGACCACCGGTCGCCGTCGTCGCTGCGGCTGGTTTGACGGCCCTATCGCCAACTATGCCTCGCGCGTCAACGGTCTCACCGACATCGCCATGACCAAGCTCGACGTGCTTTCGGCCTTCGACACCATTAAGGTGTGCGTTGCCTATGACGTCGATGGCGAGCGCTACACGAGCGTGCCCGAGCACCAGGTGCGCTTTGAGCACGCCAAGCCCATCTACGAGGAGCTTCCTGGCTGGAAGTGCGATATCACCGGTTGCCGCAGCTTTGATGAGCTGCCGCAAGAGGCTCAGGACTACGTGGCGTTTATCGAAGATCTGGCACACACCCGCGTGACGTTCATTGGCGTCGGCGCCGGTCGCGAGCAGATCATCAACCGATTCTGGAAGTAATCGGTTTATACGGTTATTGCGATATACCCCTTTGCAGCCCGGACGGGCGGCCGAGGGGTATATTTGCTTGCAAAGGGCTCGCGCGGAGCGGGCCATTCATCCATAGAGGAGGCACCCTTGAAGGCGGACACTCAAACCATCGACATCCTGTTGTTGGGCAGCGGCGGCCGTGAGCATGCTTTGGCAGCTAAGCTCGCAGCATCACCGCGCGCCGGCAAGCTCTACATCGCGCCGGGTAACGGCGGTACCGCGAGCTGCGGCGAGAACGTTGTTCTCGACGACTGCGATCCTGCGGCCGTGGCGGCGTTTGCGCAGAGCCACGGATGCGGACTCGTGGTAATTGGCCCCGAGGCTCCGCTCGTGGCGGGCGTGGCCGACGCCGTGCGCGCGGCGGGTATTCCCTGCTTTGGTCCGGGTGCCGAGGGCGCCCAGATGGAGGGCTCTAAGCTGTTCTCCAAGCAGCTCATGGAGCGCGCCGGTATCCCGACGGCAGCCTATGGCTCGTTTACCGACGAGGCTTCGGCTCTTGCCTATGTGCGCGAGCAGGGCGCTCCGCTGGTCGTCAAGGCCGACGGCCTTGCCGCGGGCAAGGGCGTTATCGTGGCAACCGAGCTTGCGCAGGCCGAGGAGGCCGTGCGTGAGTGTTTTGGCGGCACCTTTGGCGATGCCGGCAATACCGTGGTCATCGAGGAGATGCTGACTGGCCCCGAGTGCTCGCTGCTGGCCTTTACCGACGGTAAGACCGTGCGTCCCATGGCCACCTCGCAGGATCACAAGCGTGCGCTCGAGGGCGACAAGGGCCCCAACACCGGTGGCATGGGCGTCTACAGCCCGGTGCCCATCGTGACCGACGAGGAACACGCCATGATGGTGAAGGTCATGGAGCAGACCGTGGCCGAACTTGCTGCCGAGGGCATCGACTACCGCGGTTGCCTGTATGGCGGCTTTATGCTCACCCCCGCCGGCCCCAAGGTGCTGGAGTTCAACGCCCGCTTTGGTGATCCCGAGACGCAGGTCGTGCTCCCGCGCCTTAAGAACGACCTGGTCGAGGTCATGCTGGCCTGTGCCAACTGCGAGCTCGACCAGATTGAACTCGACTGGCGCGACGAGTGGGCCGTGGCCGTTGTCCTGACGAGCGCGGGCTACCCCGGCAGCTACGAGAAAGGCAAGGCCATCACCGGTATCGAGGATGCCGAGGCCATGGAGAACGTGACCGTGTACCATGCCGGCACCGCCGTGGTGGATGGCCAGCTTGTGACCAACGGCGGCCGCGTGCTTGCCGTGACCGCGCTGGGCGATACGTTTGAGAACGCTCGAAACCTTGCCTACGAGGCCTGCGAGAAGATTGATTTTGAGGGCAAGACCCTGCGCCACGACATTGGCCTGCGTGCGCTGCGCGGCCGCGACGCCTGGGATGCCTAAAATCCGAGAGGAATGAGACGGATGGACGAGAAGAACGAAGAGCTCGTGGACGCGCAGATCGTCGAGGAGGACAGTCGCATGTATGGGCACGCCGAGGGCGAGCCTGGTGGCGAGGTCGCTGACGAGCCGGCACTGGTGCTGGGCGACGACGACCCGCACGATGCCGAGCTGCACGAGAAGATTCTTTCGGAGGAGTGCGCCTGGAAGGGCAAGATCCTCGACGTCCATCGTCTTGAGGTCGAGCTGCCCAACGGTCGCCGCAGCGCCCGCGATATCGTTCGCCATCCGGGTGCGGCGGCCGTTGTGGCGCTGACCGAGAGCGGCAAGATCGTACTGGTGCGTCAGTACCGCACCGCCATCGACCGTGTGACGGTCGAGATTCCCGCCGGCAAGCTCGATCCAGGCGAGGACCCGCTCGATTGCGCCAAACGCGAGCTGCATGAGGAGACAGGCTTTAGGGCTGGTCGCATTCGCTTTTTGACGTCGATTGTCACGTCCTGCGGTTTTTGCGATGAGATCATCCACATCTACTTGGCTACCAAGCTCGAGTTTGATGCGCCCAACCCCGATGATGACGAGTTCGTCAACGTTGACCTGGTGCCGCTGCACGAGCTGATCGACGCCGTGCTCGACGGCAAGATCGAAGACGCCAAGACCGTCGTGGGCGCCTTGGCTTGCGACAGCATCGCGCATAGACTAGGCGGAGCCGAGCTGTAACGAGTGGGGATAGCCCTGGGACAAGAACTACTGATTACTTTGTCCCAGGGCCTTATGTTGCTGATATTTCTTTGAGGACCACATGCTGAAGCGTTTTCTTTCGTATTACAAGCCCCAGATGGGGCTTTTTGTTGCCGATACTGTTTGCGCCCTGGTGCTTGCCGCCATTGACCTGGCGTTTCCCATTATCCTGCGCAATCTGACCGGTGGGTTGTTTACCCAGGGCCAGGCTGCCATTATGCAAGCGCTCGGTATGATCGCGGTGGGCTTGGTGCTGATGTATGCCATCCGTTGCGCCTGCCGCTACTTTGTGAGCTACTGGGGCCACGTGATGGGCGCGCGCATGGAGTCCAAGATGCGCGAGGACCTGTTTGACCAGTACGAGCGCTTTAGCTTTGCATACTTCGACCGCAACAGCTCGGGCGATATGATGAGCCGCGTGGTCAACGACCTATTTGATATCTGTGAGGCAGCGCATCACGTACCCGAGTGGATCATCATCTGCGGTATCGAGATTATCGGCTCGTTTGTGATCCTCTTTACCATCGCCCCGGTGCTAGCGCTTGCCATGGCCGTGGTGACGGCGGCGTTTGCGGTCGTCATGTTTTGGCAGAACATGCGCATGCGTGAGGTCTTTAGCGACAACCGCAAAAAGATCAGCGGCATTAATGCGCAGCTGCAGGATTCGCTGGCGGGCATGCGCGTGGTCAAGAGCTTTGCCAACGAGGAGACCGAGCGTGCCAAGTTCCGTGCCTCTAACGACCGCTACCTTTCGTCCAAGGAGAACATGTACCACGCCATGGGCGTCTATACCGCGACGTATGGTCTGCTCTCGGGTGTGCTCTATGTGATTGTAGTGCTGCTGGGCGGCTGGCTGGTCGCCCAGGGACAGCTGCAGGCGGTCGATATGGCGACCTTCGCACTTTATATTTCGCTGTTCTGCACGCCGCTCGAGACGCTTGTCAATTCGGCCGAAACGTATCAGAAGGCAATCGCCGGCTTTAAGCGTATGGACGAGGTGCTCTCGACCGCGCCGGATATTCAGGATAAGCCGGGTGCCGTGGATCTGCAGGTGACGGCGGGCGCTGTTGAGTATCGCGACGTGTGCTTTAGCTATGAGGATGTTGAGTTGGGCGAGGGCGGCGCCGACGGACGCCCTGTTATCGACCACATGGACCTGTCTATCAAGCCCGGCCAGACCATCGCGCTGGTTGGCCCCTCGGGCGGCGGCAAGTCTACGACTTGTTCGTTGCTGCCGCGCTTTTACGACGTGGCTGACGGATCCATCAGCATCGACGGACAGGACGTGCGTGACGTGACGCAACAGAGCTTGCGCCGTGCTATTGGCCTCGTGCAGCAGGATGTCTACCTGTTTGACGGTACGATTGGCGAGAATATCGCCTACGGCAAGCCGGGTGCTACGGCGGCTGAAATCGCCGAGGCCGCTCGCCGCGCCAATATCGACGCCTTTATCGAGTCGCTGCCGCAAGGCTATGACACGATTGTGGGCGAGCGCGGCAGTCGTCTTTCGGGTGGACAGAAACAGCGTGTCGCCATCGCGCGCGTGTTTCTCAAGAATCCCAAAATTCTGATCTTGGACGAGGCGACGAGTGCTTTGGATAACGAGAGCGAGGAAGCGGTTCAGGAGTCGCTCGAAGAGCTGGCACGCGGCCGTACCACGATCATCATCGCCCACCGTCTCTCGACTATTAAGCATGCTGACGAGATTGCGACTGTCGAGCATGGTCGCGTTGTGGAACGTGGCACGCATGAGCAGCTTCTCGCCCGTGGCGGCACCTATGCCCGTTACTATCGAATGCAGTTCGAAGGTGCGCGTGCGCACGAGCTCGACTGATTGATATGACAGGAAGTTTATGGCTGAGAAGAACCCTTTGACTCCGGAAGAAGTGACGGAGTTATTCTCCGAGATCGACGCATCCGGCGTTTTGGATCCGACGCTTGCCAAAAAGCGCACCGAGCGCATGCGCGAAAAAGAGGCTGCCGTCAAGCGCGGCGACAAGGCGGCGCTGGCGCAGCTTCGCAGCGTTGATCGCGCGAGTCAGGCAAAACATATCGACCCGTTGTCCGAGGACGATCCCTCGGGTTCGCAGGTGAGTCATACCATTACGAAGACCGCTATGGCTGTGGTCATCGGCATCTTGGTGCTGATTGTTGGCATGCAGATTGGCTACGGCGTGATGCGACGCCTGAACACCGCCAATCTGTCCGAGAGCGTTTCGGTGGATACCGTTTCCACGGCGCTGAAGGGCGGCCTTGAGTGGGGTAACGGCTTTACGCAGTTCCCGCTCGACTTTACCGTCGATGAGGCCGATGAGCGTACGGGCACGGTCGAGGTGACGGTGTTGGACACATCGTCTGCCAACGAGCTCGAGCTGCTGTCCAACGGGCAGATCCAGGCGGCGGCGCTTGCGACCAACGCCCTGCTCAACGACAAGATCGACCGTGTGGTGTACAACGTGCACGCCTATATCGATGAGGACAGCAATATCCAGCATGATTCCTTCTTTGGCATGTTTCCCGCGCGGGGTCATCAGAGCGCCATTTTGACGTTTGTGTGGACCAAGAGCTCATCGAGCGCTACGAACATCGACTGGAAGATGCATATCGTGAGCATGGACGATACGATTGCCGAGCGCATTCAAAAGCAGGTGAACTCGGTGTCGTCGCTGATTGAGGACCCGGCGGTGAGCCAGACCAAGATTGACGAGGAAAAGGACGAACGTGACCTGGAGCATCGTCTGCATGGCCGCGAGATTTTCCGCGGCGGCAAGCCCGATCGCACACCGTCCGATCTGCTGGAGCAGGACAAATAAGACGCCATCATCCCGCGTGAGCCAAGCGCCCACGCGGGATGATTTTTCTGGGACGGGGATTAAATAATCATTTTGAGAACGGGGCTTTGGTGCCAACTGCATACATGGCAGAATGATTTTTAAATCCCCGTCCCAGAAAAATCATTATGCATAGAAAGTCATAATTATCATTTCGTAAACATTTCGATGAAATTAACGCCATGGCGCATACTTGCGGTTAAAATACCGCAAGGCCTAACTACCAACCTTTAAGCCGGTCCGGAGAGACCGGGAAGGAGAATTATGGCGAACAACCATACTGCGGGCACTGCTGCCCGCACCTTCGCGCCCAGCGAGCTTTGCCAGCGCATGCTGGCCAAAACCAGCAAGGGCACCTGCGGTCCCTGCATCCTGTACCTTGAGGATGGGACCATTTTTTATGGCCGTGCATGCGGTGCCGAGGGTACCGCGACCGGCGAGGTCTGCTTCAACACCTCGCTTGAGGGCTACTTTGAGGTCATGACCGATCCGAGCTATGCCGGCCAAATCGTAACCATGACCTATCCGCAGATCGGCAACTACGGTATTGATGAGACCGACGTCCAGTCGGCCTTCCCCGGTGACGCCGCTCGCCCTGCGAGCGCTCCGGCCATGCGTGGCATGATCGTGCGCGACATGTGCGCTACGCCTTCTAACTGGCGTTCTGCCGAAAGCGTGCCGGAGTACCTGCGCGCCCACGGTATCGTCGCCATCGAGGGCGTCGACACCCGCGCCTTGGTGCGCCACCTGCGCGACAACGGCTCCAAGATGGGCATTATCTCGACCGAGGTCTTTGACGTCGACGAACTTGCCGAGCGTCTGGCCGCAGCCCCCACGTTGGTGGGCGAGAACTTGGTCAAGACCGTGAGCTGCCCTGAGCCTCATGCCTTTACTGCGAGCGACCTGCCTGCTACGCATGATTTTGCGCTCACCGCCGCCGCCCCTGCCCGCCACAAGGTGGTTGCCTACGACTGCGGCGTGAAGCGCGGCATTCTGGAGGGCCTGGTCCGCGCCGGCTGCGACCTGACCGTCGTGCCGTGGGATACGCCCGCGAGTGAGGTGCTCGACATGAATCCCGATGGCGTCTTTTTGTCCAACGGCCCCGGCGATCCCGATGCCGTGGTGGAGACCTACGAGCAGGTGCAGCAGCTGATCGGCAAGGTGCCGGTCTTTGGTATTTGCCTGGGTCATCAGATGATCAGCCTGGCCTGCGGCGCTCAGATGGAAAAGCTTAAGTTCGGTCACCGCGGTGGCAACCAGCCGGTTATGAACCTGGTGAGCCGCCGCGTGGAGATTACCGCGCAAAACCATGGCTTTGGCCTGCTGTTCCCCAGCTTGGGCAAGCTTGTTCCCGAGCTTTCCGGCGGCGAGACCGAGCATGCGGCCGACGGCGACCTGCGCGCCTGGGTGCGTCGCGGCATCGCGCCGGTCGTGATGAACGAGCGCTTCGGCCGTATTCGCCTGACGCATGTGAACCTCAACGACGGCACCGCCGAGGGTATCCAGCTGCTCGACGCGCCGTGCTTCTCGGTGCAGTACCACCCCGAGGCCTCGCCCGGCCCCACCGATGCCCACTATCTCTTTACCGCCTTTACGCGACTCATGGACGGCGAGGAGAACTACCTGGACATCGACACCGCGAAGGACCGCCTCGCCGGCTGGAATTTCGCCGACGATGGTTCCGCCGTTCTACCGAACGGCGGACCGGTCGACGCTGCGGCTGCATCTGGCACATCATCTTGCCGTTCTGCTTCGGACGCGCGGGCATAAGCCCAGCGCGCCCTCGCATCACGGCAACCTGATGCACCAGCTGCACCCTCGCTGACTTTTCCAAAACATTGAGTCAGCCTCTCTAGGAGGTTTTAAACATGCCTAAACGTACTGACATCAAGCGCATCCTCGTCATTGGTTCGGGCCCCATCGTTATCGGTCAGGCCTGTGAGTTTGACTACTCCGGCGCCCAGGCCTGCAAGGTGCTCAAGGAGGATGGCTTTGAGGTCATCCTAGTCAACTCCAACCCGGCAACCATCATGACCGACCCGGGTCTTGCCGACCGCACCTATGTTGAGCCCATCACTGCCGAGTTCATTGAGCGCGTGATTAAGAAGGAGCGTCCGGACGCGCTGCTGCCCACGCTGGGCGGCCAGACCGGTCTGAACGCTGCCGTCGAGCTGGCAAAGGACGGCACGCTCGACAAGTACGGCGTCGAGATGATCGGTTGCGACCTGGCCGCCATCGAGCGCGGCGAGGACCGCAAGCTCTTTAACGAGGCCATGGCCGAGATCGGCCTGGAGGTCGCGCGCTCGGGCTACGCCTACAGCGTGGCTGACGCCGAGGCCATCGCCGAGCGCGTGGGGTATCCCTGCGTGCTGCGTCCGAGCTTTACCCTCGGCGGTGCCGGCGGCGGCATCGCGCATACCCACGAGGAGCTCGTCTCCATCGTGAGTCAGGGTCTTGAGCTTTCGCCCGCCCACGAGGTGCTGGTCGAGGAGTCCATCGAGGGCTGGAAAGAGTACGAGATGGAGGTCATGCGCGACCATGCCGGCAACGGCATCATCGTGTGCTCCATCGAGAATCTCGACCCCATGGGCGTGCATACCGGCGACTCCATCACGGTGGCGCCGGCGCAGACCCTGAGTGACCTTGAGTACCAGCGCATGCGTGTCGCGTCGCTCGCCATTCTGGAGAAGATTGGCGTCGAGACCGGCGGATCCAACGTGCAGTTTGCCGTGAACCCCCAGACCGGCCGCCTCATTGTCATCGAGATGAACCCGCGCGTGAGCCGTTCGTCCGCGCTGGCCTCCAAGGCCACGGGTTTCCCCATCGCCAAGGCCGCCGCGCGCCTTGCCGTGGGCTATACGCTCGACGAGATCGTCAACGACATTACCAAGGCAACGCCCGCCTGCTTTGAGCCCACGATTGACTACTGCGTGGTCAAGGTGCCGCGCTTTGCCTTCGAGAAGTTCAAGGGTACCGACCCCACGCTCACCACGCGCATGAAGGCCGTGGGCGAGATCATGGCGATCGGCCGCACCTTCGAGGAAGCCTTTGGCAAGGCCATGCGTTCGCTGGAGGACGGGCATCAGGGCATTTGTGCCGGTGGCAAGGAAGGTGCCGACAAGCTGAGCGACGATGGGCTCGCTCAGGCCGTGGCAACGCCGACCGAGCACCGCATTTTCTTTGTGGTCGAGGCCCTGCGCCGTGGCTGGGACATCGCCCACATCCATGCCATCTGTGGCATCGATCCGTGGTACCTCAACCGCATCAACGACATGGTGCAGGTTCAGGAGAGCATCCGCGGCCTGCGTGTGGAGGACATTGACGCCGACGCGATGCGTCTGCTCAAGCAGTATGGCACGAGTGACGCCGAGATTGCCGCACTGACCGGCTCGGATGAGCGCTTTGTGCGCGCTTACCGTAAGGGTCTGGGCGTGGTCCCCAGCATGAAGACGGTCGACACCTGCGCGGCCGAGTTCTCGAGTGCCACGGAATACCACTACAAGACCTACGAGAACATCTACCGCACGAGCCCGAACGCCAAGAAGTGCGTGGCCCCCGACGAGACCACGCCGGCAGATAAGCCCAAAGCGATGATTCTGGGTGCCGGACCCAATCGCATTGGCCAGGGTATCGAGTTTGACTACTGCTGCGTGCATGCGAGCTATGCGCTGGCGGCCCGCGGCTTTGAGACCATCATGGTCAACTGCAATCCCGAGACCGTTTCGACCGACTACGACACGTCCGACCGCCTGTATTTTGAGCCGCTCACCTACGAGGACGTCATGGACGTCATTGACGTTGAGCGTCCCGACGGCGTCGTGGTGACGCTCGGCGGCCAGACCCCGCTTAAGCTGGCGCGCATGCTCGAGGAGAGCGGCGTCAACATCATGGGCACCAAGCCCGATGCCATCGACTTTGCCGAGGACCGCGAGCGCTTTGCCGCCCTGCTCGACAAGCTGGGCATTATGTATCCGCCGGCGGGTCAGGCAACCTCGTTTGAGGAGGCCGAGGCCGTGGCCGCGCACATCGGCTACCCGCTGCTGGTGCGTCCGAGCTACGTGCTGGGCGGCCGCGGCATGGTGATCGCCTACGATGCCGAGCATCTGCGCGATTACATGGCCGAGGCCGCGCGCATTAGTCCCGACTACCCGGTGTATCTGGACCGCTTCCTGGAGGGCGCAATCGAGTCCGACGTCGACGCCCTGTGCGACGGCGAGGAGGTCTACATCGGCGGTATCCTGGAGCATATCGAGGAGGCCGGTATTCACTCCGGTGACTCCGCGACCTGCATTCCGCCGTTTAGCTTTAGCGAGAGCCTGCAGGCGAAGCTCCGCGAGACCACGCGCCGCATCGCGATGGCGCTGGGCGTGCGCGGCCTGGTCAACGTGCAGTACGCCATTAAGGGCGAGACCGTTTACGTGATCGAGGCTAACCCGCGCGCAAGCCGTACCGTGCCGTTTATCTCCAAGGCCACCGGTGTGCCGCTGGCCAAGTGCGCGGCGCGTATCATGGCAGGCGATTCCATCGCGAGCCTGGGCCTGCCGAGCGACGAGCGTCAGCTCGATTGGTTCTGCATGAAGGAAGCCGTTATGCCCTGGGGTCGTTTCCCCGGTGCCGACGTTATCCTGGGGCCCGAGATGAAGTCGACGGGCGAGGTCATGGGCATCGCCAAGAGTTATCCCGAGGCATACGCCAAGACGCAGCTGGCAATCGACTACAAGCTGCCCGACCCCAGCGCCGGCAAAGTGTTCATCAGCGTGTGCGACCGCGACAAGCGTCACATTCTTTCGGTCGCGCGCATTCTGCGCTACCTGGGCTTTGATATCTGCTCCACCGAGGGCACGGCGCGCGTGCTGCGCGGCGGCAACGTGACGTGCGAAGTCGTGGAGAAGATCAGCGGCCCGCACGACGGCGAGTGCCCCAACATCGGCGACCTCATCGCCGATGGCAAGATTGCGGTAATCATCAACACGCCGTACGGTCCGGGCTCGCGTGGCGATGGCTACCTGCTGCGTACCGAGGCCGTGCGCCGCGGCGTGACCTGCGTGACGGCGATGTCCGCCGCCAACACCTACGTGAGCGCCATCGAGGCCGTGCGCGAAGACCAGCAGGGTCACGGCAGCGCCAACGACATGGGCATGGACGTCATCGCCCTGCAGGACCTGCCGCAGCACACGGTGTAATGTGACCTGGTCGGCCGGGGCGGCAGCCGGACACTTTCTCTCGGAAACTGGGCTTCGCGAAGTTTTCCGAGAGAAAGGTCCGCCTCCCGCCCCGGCCTGCGGTGACTTGGCTTCACCGCGTGCTGCCGAAGGGGCTTTGCGCGATGACTAGGGCTGAATAAAAAGTGAGCGTGGGATCCGCCGTTCGTTCGAACGGCAGATCCCACATTAATATTTCAGCCAACGTACGTCATAGCAATCCCCGGTAGGTCGAAGGTGCTCTGCGGCGGCCCGGTGTTTTCATCTGAACGACTTTGCGTAGCAACCGGAGCTCATTTATTTCAGCAAACGTACGTCATAGCAATATCCGGTAGGTCGCAGGGTGGCGGCTGAGCCTTTCCCTCGGGAAACTTCGCGAAGCCCAGTTCCCGAGGGAAAGGCTCAGCCGCCACCACAAAGACCGCAGGGACGGGAGCAGCTATACTACTCTCAGTAGTTAAGGGTCGCGGATTCGCCGCGTCACCGCTCTCAACAGGAGGTCTTTGTTTATGGCAGATCAGAAGCCGGTTGTCGGGATCATCATGGGCTCCAAGTCCGATTTGGGCGTTATGGAAGGCTGCACCGCCGAGCTCGAGGCACTGGGCGTGCCCTATGAGCTCGTGATTGCAAGTGCACACCGCACACCGGCGAAGGTCCATGAGTGGGCCTCGACCGCTGCCGACCGCGGCATCAAGGTGATTATCGCTGCCGCCGGCAAGGCTGCTCACCTGGGCGGCGTCGTGGCTGCGTTTACGCCGCTGCCGGTCATCGGCGTGCCTATGAAGACGAGCGATCTGGGTGGTATGGACTCGCTGCTGTCGATGGTGCAGATGCCTTCGGGCGTGCCCGTTGCCTGTGTTGCCATCAACGGTGCCAAGAACGCTGCCATCTACGCCACGCAGATCCTGGGCGCCTGCGACCCCGAGTACCGCAAGGTTATCGAGAAGATGAAGCAGGAGATGGCTGACGCCTAAGCGCTCTGCCAGTCCATTTGCAGCATAAGGAGAGCCATGTCTGACTATCAGGGAAAGCGTTTTTCGGCTTCTCGGATTCCCGATCCAGCCAAGTCGGGAGCAGCCCGCGCACCGCAGCAGGGTCGGACATCCTCTCCTCAGCAGCCGCGCGCGCCGCGCCCCGTGACGCCGGCGAAGCATCGCCGTCAGGATACGCCGGCTGCATATCGTCCTTCGTCATACAGTACGGCCAAGAAGTCACCTCGCTCTTCGGCGCATGCCGCGCCATCAAGCTATACCGAGCCGCCGCGCAAAAAGCGCCGCTCCGTCATTCCCATTCTGCTCATCATCATCGGCATTGGCCTGATCGTTGCTGCGGCCGCTATCTTTATCAACGCGCAGATTGGCTACAAGCAGGCGAGCGAGTCGTATCAAAAAATCGAAAAGCAATATGTGAGCGACAAGGACGCCAGCGGCGTGCCGATTATCGATTTCAATGCGCTTGCCCAGACAAATCCCGAGGTTGTGGGTTGGATTTACGCGCCCGGCACCAACATCAACTACCCCGTGGTGCAGACCAACAACAACTCCAAGTACCTCAACACGCTATTCGACGGCACCGCTAATGCCTCGGGAGCCATCTTCTTGGATAGCGACGACACCGCGCCCGGCATGGTTGATCAGCAGACCACGATCTACGGCCACCACATGAACGACGGTTCGATGTTCAACGTGATTTCGGATACGACCGATCAGGCGACGTTCGACAGCATGGAATACGTGTACTACATCACGCGCGATGCGACGTATAAGTTGCGCCCGCTGGCGACCAAGGTGGTCGAGGACACGTATGCCAAGGCGCGCACGCCCAACTTTGAGGGCGATGACGGACTGAAGAATTACCTGTCCGAGATGCTCGACGGCGCCTCTGCCGTGGCGAGCGATGCCACCG
Organism: uncultured Collinsella sp.; assembly: GCA_959019775.1. Taxonomy (GTDB): domain Bacteria; phylum Actinomycetota; class Coriobacteriia; order Coriobacteriales; family Coriobacteriaceae; genus Collinsella. The sequence continues at coordinate 6,528 of CAUEPS010000007.1, read as the reverse complement.
ATCGTGCCGCTTCGGCAACCAAGGTCGTAACGCTTGTGACTTGCCGTTCGCTGTCATTTAGCAATACGCGCGCAGTCATGGTGCTCACGCCGGTCGAGGAATAAAGTGTCCGGGAGCCCCGTCCCAAAAGATTACCCTGGAAATCAAAAGGAGAAATGATGCTTGAGAACGGCAAATCGATGCCTTCGGTTGATGCTTGGCTGCGCGAAGCCAAGGCCGATGCTTCGGCGGCTGATTGTGGGATGTACCTGACACACAACGGCGTGGTGCGTGCGACGCCTAAGTCCGAGGTGCGTGGGATCGAGACAAATGGTGTGGCGCCTGGACATAAGGTGGGCGGCATGGTGTTCGGCTTCGATGCCGAAAAGGTGCAGGCCGCCATCGAGGCAACGCGCACGATGCCGGGTATCGGCTATGTGCGCGTGTGGCTGGCGAGCGGCGAGCTTGCCGTGGGCGACGACATCATGCTCGTACTCATCGGCGGAGACATTCGCCCACATGTGGTCGACGCACTGCAGGCGCTCGTCGGTACCATCAAAAATGAGTGTGTGAGCGAGGTCGAGCGCGAGGCGTAAGGCCGGCAGCAGCACTCGCCAACAAAAAGCCCACTGGCAGTTCATCAGTCTACCAGTGGGCTTTTCGGTGTGTTGGAAAATCTCGGCATTGCATGGCGCTACACGCGCGTCGTATCCTTGGGGCTCATGGTCATGCTCTGGAAGCGATTCTCCATAAAGTCATTATCGAAGTACTTGCCGTAGAACTGCGCGACGGGAATATCCGGCTCCGTGCCGTTGACGCGCTGGTACCAGTAGTCGAGCGACTGCAGTGTCATAACGCCATCGACCAGCATAATGATGGTGAAGATGACGGTAGCCGAGTAGCGGCTCTTCCACGGAATCATGTTGATGAGCTTGAGCAGCCTCGGCAGCAGCAGCTTGATCCAGATGAGGCCACCCAGGCCCCACAGACAGGCGAAGCCCGTGCAGGTGCGTCCGCCCGTGAGGACCACGAGCGGGTCGGGCATACCGAACAGCGTTATGTGCGAGTAGCTCCACGAGACCACGCCAAACGCGGTCTGCATAAACCAGCCCACGAACACCTCAAAGCTGGCGCCGAGCAGGGCGCTCACCAGGAAAATGATGATGGGGTTCTTTTTATAGAAGCGGTTGAGCACCATGGTCATGAGCACGGCACCAAAGCCGTAGATGGGGCTGAAGGGGCCAAACAGCATACCGGCGCGGTCCTGGTAGACACCCGGATCGTTGACGGTCATATGCCAGATATCCTCCAGGACCAGGCCGAGCACGCAGCAGACAAAGAATACCCAGAACAGGTTGAAGTAGTTGAGCTTGATGTAGCCCTCGCCGGTTTCATCGCGCCCGAGCATGCCCTCGGCGGCGGCGTCGCGGTCGAGCATCTCCTGCAGGCGGCGCTGCAGCTCGCGCTCCTGGCGCAGTGTGGGGTCGACGGTGGCCGAAAGCGCGACGAGGATGCCGAGCTGGATGGCAGGGCGCAGCAAGAAGGGCCCGATGCCCTGGAGCATCACGTCAACCAAAAGCTCGACGACGGTAAACGCGATAAGGATATAGGACAGACGGGCGGCATTGCGGCGCTGGTTCTTGATGAGGTCCAGGCCAAAGATGATCAAGATGACGGCACTGGCAGCCGAGAGCATGATGCCGGCGACAATCAGTCCGACCGCGACGAGCGTGTTGTCGCCGAGCTTGGCGGCGGCGTTGCCGTTGATGAGTGCGGTGATGACCTGCCACATAAAGGCGCCGACCGACGGGAGCGTGCCCACGCCGGACAGGATGCACAGGACGGCGTATACCTTAATGATGAGGGGGATCTTCTTGACCTCCGTGGCGCTGGGGACGCTGGGGTCGAGTTCGTTTCGATCCATACATAACCTTTCTCGTTTTGCTGTAGGTACAAGGATACGCCGCCGACCTGCCAAAAGACAGGACGAACGTCCCAATTGCAACAATGTAAGTCCTAACGGCGGGCGAAGCGTGGCGTAGTGAGGGTCGGCGTGGCACTGCCACCCACGTCGTGAAGCCAAATAAATGTTTGGCAACAAAACTGATTATTAGCTCGGTGGGCTTTTAAAAAGCGCTGCTCATGCGCTGGGGAGCGCGTCGCGCCGTGCGTATAATAAGGCGGGTAACGCCAAAATACGAGGCTCTGAGGGGATGCCATGTCTCAAGAAACCATCCGCGCGGCCGAGCGCGCCGCGGGACAGGTGAAGACCATGTCGACGTATGATCCGGACTCCGACCAGCTGCATGAGGAATGTGGCATTTTCGGCGTATGGGCGCCCGATCGCGATGTGGCTCGACTGACGTACTTTGGCCTGCGTGCGCTGCAGCACCGTGGCCAGGAATCGGCGGGAATCGCCGTGGGTGACGGCGGCACGGTTATGGTCCGCAAGGATCTGGGCCTGCTCGACCGTGTGTTCTCCAACGCCGACCTGTCGACGCTCTCCGGCCAGCTGGCCGTGGGCCACGTGCGCTATGGCACCGCCGGCGCCAAGAGCTGGGAAGCCTCGCAGCCGCACCTCTCTACCATCAATAGCGTCATTATCGCGCTCGCGCACAACGGCACCCTCGTCAACACCGACGAGCTGCGCCGCCAGCTGATCGAGCTGGGCGTGCCGTTCCTCTCCAACTCGGATTCCGAGGTCGCGACCAAACTCATCGGCTACTTTACTCAGCGTACAGGCCATCTGCGCGAGGGCATTCGCAAGACCATGGAGCTTGTGCGCGGCGGCTACGCCATGACGCTCATCAACGAGCAGGCGCTTTACGCATTCCGCGATCCGCACGGCATTCGCCCGCTTGTGCTGGGCAAGCTGGTGGACGAGGGCCTGGACCAGGCCGATGCCGCATCCGTTTCGCAGCTGCCGTCGCAGGACGGCGCCGCGACGGTCGACGCCACCACCCATGTCACCCGCGCCGGCGGCTGGGTCGTCGCCTCCGAGACCTGCGCACTCGATATCGTGGGCGCCGAGTATGTCCGTGATGTCCGTCCCGGTGAGATTTTGCGTATCAGCGCCGAGGGCCTTGTGTCCGAGCAGGGCGTGCCTGCCGCCGAAGAGCCTGCTAACTGCATCTTTGAGCAGGTCTACTTCGCCCGCCCCGATTCCATCATGAACGGCAAGAGCGTCTACGCCTGCCGTTATGACATGGGTCGTCAGCTGGCACATGAGGAGCCCGTCGAGGCCGACCTAGTCATCGGCGTGCCCGACTCCGGCCTGCCGCCCGCGGAGGGCTATTCGCACGAGAGCGGCATTCCCTTTGGCGAGGGCCTCATCAAGAACCGCTACGTGGGACGCACGTTTATCGAGCCCACGCAGGAGCTGCGTGCCATGGGCGTGCGCATGAAGCTCAACCCGCTGCGTGACAACATCGAGGGCAAGCGCCTGGTCGTCATCGATGACTCCATCGTCCGCGGCACCACCATGGTGCAGCTCGTCAAGATGCTGCGCAACGCCGGCGCCAAGGAGATTCATATCCGCATCAACTCGCCCGAGGTCATCTGGCCGTGCTTCTACGGTATCGATACCGACGTGCAGTCGCAGCTTATCAGCGCCAACAAGACGGTCGACGAGATTTGCGAGTACATTGGCGCCGATTCGCTGGCCTTCCTTTCGGTCGAGGGCCTGCTGAAGGTCATGCCCAAGGGCGGTTACTGCGATGCGTGCTTTACCGGCCGTTATCCCGTGGCGATTCCCGAGAGCTTTGGCCGCGACAAGTTCATGGAGGGCTTTAAGCCCCGCAACCTGGACAAGCCGCTGTACTTTGACGACGACGCCGTGGTCGAGAAATACGACGACCGCAGCTGGGAAGAGGAGCACGGCGAGGCCTAAAACCCGCCATGTGAGGACAGGTTTATTTTGGTAGGTTTTACCTGCCGTTTTGTTGATATGACGGCGCGTGCTGTTATGGTGCGCGCCGAAATGAACGCAACTATGAACACCGTTTGGCGCCCGCGCGGCGCCACGGTAGTGGGAGAGGAAGGCTCAGATGAGCGACAGCAAGCATGTGACGTACGAGGACGCCGGCGTCGATACCGCTGAGGGCGGACGTGCCGTCGACGCTATTAAGCAGATGGTCAAGGACACCAACCGCCCCGAGGTTATCGGCGGCATCGGTGGCTTTGGTGGCCTGTTCTCGGCCGCCGCGCTTAAGGATATGGAAGACCCGATCCTGATCAGCGGCACCGACGGCGTGGGCACCAAGCTCGTGCTCGCCCAGATCATGGACCGTCACGAGACGGTGGGCCAGGACCTGGTCGCCATGTGCGTCAATGACATTTTGGCTTCGGGCGCCGAGCCGCTGTTCTTCCTGGATTACGTTGCCATCGGTCACATTGAGGCCGAGCACATGGCAAAGATCATCAAGGGCGTGGCCGACGGCTGCAAGCTCGCGGGCTGCGCGCTCGTGGGCGGCGAGATGGCCGAGCACCCGGGCGTCATGGCCCCCGCCGATTACGACCTTGCCGGCTTTACCGTGGGCGTCGTCGACCGTCCCAAGATGCTCGACCCCGCGAACGTTCGCCCCGGCGATGTGATCCTGGGCCTGCCCTCCACCGGCGTGCACTCCAACGGATACTCACTCGTGCGCAAAGTCATCGGTGTCGACGGCATCAAGCCGGGCACGCCCGAGGCTGCCGCTAAGGCCGAGGAGCTAAGTCGTCCGCTCGAGGAGCTCGGCGGCGCTTCGCTGGCCGACGCCCTGCTGGCCCCCACGCGCATTTATGTGAAGCCGATTCTGGAGCTGCTCCGCGGTGGCGCCAACGTTCATGCCATTGCCCATATCACCGGCGGCGGTATTACCGAGAACCTCAACCGCGCGCTCGCCGACGACGTCGACGCCGTGGTCACCCGCAACGGCGCCGAGATGGGCTGGGATGTTCCGCCCGTCATCACCTACGTGTCGCGTCAGGCCGAGCTTGCGCCCAACGAGGCATGCAAGACCTTCAACATGGGTGTCGGCCTGTGCCTGATCGTCGCCCCCGAGGACGAGGCTGCCGTGACCGAGGCTCTGGTCGCGCTAGGCGAGAAGCCGTTCCGCGTGGGTGAGTGCGTCGAGGGCTCCGGTAAGGTCGTGTACTCCGATGAGCGCTAACGAGCAGATGGCTGCTGCCGAGGGCCTGGGCTTTGTACCCTACACCCGTCCGACCGGCACCGATACGGCCGAGCCGCTTAAGATTGGCGTGCTTATCAGCGGTTCGGGTACCAACCTGCAGGCGCTGATCGACCTGATCGCCGCCGGCAAGCTCAACGCCTCGATTGAACTTGTGGTGTCGAGCCGCCCTTCGGCCAAGGGCCTGCAGCGCGCCGAGCGTGTGGGCATCCAGACACTCACGCTGTCCAAGGATGTCTATGCCGACCCCATCGCCGCCGACGAGATCATCGCGCATGAGCTGCTCGAGCGCGGCTGCGAGTACGTGGTGATGGCCGGTTACATGCGCATGGTGCACACGCCGCTGCTGGCGGCGTTTTCCAACCGCGTGGTTAACCTACACCCGGCGCTGCTGCCGAGCTTTACCGGCGCCCATGCGATTGACGATGCGTTTGCCCGCGGCGTCAAGGTGACCGGCGTGACCGTGCACTTTGCCAACGAGATCTACGACAACGGCCCCATCATCGCCCAGCGTGCGCTGGCTGTCGAGGAGGGCTGGGACGTCGATACGCTCGAGGAGCACATCCACGCGATCGAGCATGTGCTGTATCCCGAGGTCGTGCAGATGCTCGCCGACGGCCGCGTTCACGTGCTGGAGAGCGGCAAGGTCGCAATTGACGCGCCTCGCGGCTAGCGGCGCACAGTACAATTTAGCCGAGTAGTCAGGGTGGTCATTGGCGCCAAGGCGCAAGTGGCCACCCTTTGTTTTAGGTAGTCACCTGCGACGTTCTTCAATGACTAGTCGTTTAAGAGCGTCCCAGGTGACTAGGTGAGAGAGGTGAGCGCATGGCGGATAACGAAGCGCTGTTTACGCCTGAGCTGGTGTTTTTTGATTGGGAGTGTGCGACGCCGGATGAGGTGTTTGCGCAACTCGAGGACGAGCTTGCCCCGCGCGGCTACATTGCGCCCGGTTGGCTCGACGCCGTCCGCACGCGCGAGGACGCCTATCCCACGGGTCTCGCTATGCCGGCGGCAAACATCGCCATTCCACATACCGATCCGGGATTTGTGGCCAAGCCCTATATCGCGGTGGTAAAGCCCGCCGCACCCGTGACGTTTAACGCGATGGCGGGCATGGGCGCCCCGGTGCCGGCGCAGATCATCATCAACCTGGGCATTGCCGAGCCGGGCGGTCAGGTCGAGGCCCTGCAAGCGCTTATGAATATCTTTATGGACGCCGACGCTGCAGCCGATGTACTCGGCCAAACCACGCCGCAGGGCATGGTCGACGCCATCCGTCGCCACTTCTAAGGTGGAGCTAAGCCGGCACTTGGGGACTGTCCCTAACTGCCGGCAGAGACGATATGAGCAGGACATAAAAACATTGAGAGCCCCTGCTGCA
>CAUEPS010000006.1 GCA_959019775.1 uncultured Collinsella sp. | reverse complement strand
ATTCCCAGACGGCGAAGGGCCTCCTCACGTTTACCCGAAACATATTTGAGTCGCGCGATATCCTCGTCGAGCGCATTGCTCTGGGCAAAGCGCTCCGAGACGCGCGGCACGGAGCAGAGCTCGGACATGGGCAGATGCCTACTCGATCGAGAAGATCACGGGATAGAGCGGCTGCTCGCCACGATGGGCGTCAATCTCCAAGTCGGGCTGAGCTTCCTCGATGGCGTCGACGATCTCCTGGAAGGCCTCATCGGACAGCTCCTCGCCGGCCAGAATCGTCAGCGCGTCGCCCTCCTCTTCCTCCTGCATGCGGTTGATGCAGTCGAGCGTGACCTGCTTCACGTCGGAGCCGACCACGTCGATGGAGCCGGCAATGATACCCATGACGTCACCGGAGTGAATCGGAGAGCCGTCAGAGGCGCTGGAATCGCGCACGGCACGGGTGACCTCGCCATCGCGAACCTCGCTGATGGCGTCGACCATGCCGGCAACGGCGTCCTCGAGCTCGGAATCGGGCAGGACTGCGAACAGCGCGGAGAACGCCTGCGGGACGGTCTTGGTGGGAACGACGGCAACCTTCTTGTCGGTGCAGGCAGACGCGGCAGCCTCGGCAGCCATGCGGATGTTGCCGTTATTGGGCAGGATGATGACCGAGGTCGCGTTGACCTGGTCGACGGCGCCCAGCAGGTCGGCAGTCGAGGGGTTCATGGTCTGGCCACCCGAGACGATCACGTCAACGCCAAGAGACTTGAGGATGTCGGCCTCGCCCGAACCGGCGGCAACGGCAACAAAACCCAACGCCTTGGCGGGCTCGGCGGCCTTTTCCTGGTCCTCGTGAATCTTAGCGGTACGGTCGTGGGCCTCCATCTCCATGTTGTGGATAAAGACCTCGTAGATCTGACCGAGCTGCAGCATGTGCTCGAGCACCAGGTTGGGGGTGTTGGAGTGCACGTGAATCTTGTAGTCGGGGTAGGCACCCACGAGCAGCTCGCAGTCGCCCATGGAGCCCAGGAACTTAAGGCACTCGTCCTCGTCAAACGGGGCGTCAGCCTTAAAGAGGAACTCGTTGCAGTAGCGGAACTCCGAGCCCTCCCAGTCGTCGTTGGCCTCGATCTCAACGCGACCGAGGGCCGCGTCGCGGGCAGAGCCGGCTGAATCAAACGTGGCGGAGAAATCCTCGACAACGGTGCTGCGACCAAGAGCGGCGGCAACAAAGTTCTCCAGGAAGATGGCAAAGCCAAAGGCGCCGGAGTCGACCACGCCGTTCTCCTTCAGAACGGGCAGCAGGTCGGGCGTGCGTGCGACGGACTGGTAGGCCTCGACGACGATGGCATCGAGCGCATCCTCGGCCGAGAACTTCTTCTTTTCGCACTCGTCGGCCTTGGTCGAGACATCGCGCAGGACCGTGAGGATCGTGCCTTCGATGGGCTTGCGGACGGCTTGGAAGGCGACCTTGACGGCGCGACGGAAGGCGAAGGCGATGTTGGCAGACGTAATGGGCTCATCGGCAGAGACGAGACCCTCAGCCACACCGCGCAGAATCTGCGAGGTGATGACGCCGGAGTTGCCGCGGGCACCCATCAGGGAGCCATGGGTGATGGCGCCGGCAATGGCCTCCATGTCGGCATCGGCGGGAAGGGCGGAGAGCTCCTTGGTCACCGAAGCCAGCGTGAGCGACATGTTGGTGCCGGTGTCACCGTCGGGTACGGGGAAGACGTTGAGCTTGTTGATCTCCTCGGCCTTGTCGGAAACAGCAGCCGCAGCGATCGGAAAACAGGTGCGAATGGTCTTTGCAATCATGAGTAGTGAAATCTCCGTGTTCGGATGCTAGTTCAGACGGCTCTTGAGCGCGTCGATGTGAATGCCGATCTTAAGGCTGGCGGGATCGATCTGGGCGATCTCCTGCAGAGTGAAGGCAACGGAGCTCGAAAGATTGTGGCAAACGGACTTCATGTTGACGCCGTTCTCGAGCACGACGTGAAGGTCGACCATGAGGCCGTTCTCGTCGGCGGAGACAAGCACGCCCTTGCGGAGGCGCTGGCCGGCAAGCAGGCGCACGCTCTCGGCGCCCTGGAGCTGTTCGGCCATACCGACGACGCCGTAGCACGTCATCGCGGCATAACCGGCAATATCGGCAATAACGTCGTTCGAGACGCTCAGGCTGCCGTTAATGGTCTCAGACACAAGAATCTCCTTATCTGGTGCTCGCAGCACCATGTCGTGGGAGCAATCATTGCAACATTTTACAACGACCGCGCCATGTTGAGGTGGTGGGTCGCAGGATTACATCCTCGACACGAAATGTTGATATGGCAACGTTCGCGTAAAGTAGTCGCGGCATGAAAAAAACCCGCCGCATAAGCGACGGGTTTAACAACCTGGCTCCCCGGGTAGGACTCGAACCTACAACAGCGCGGTTAACAGCCGCGTGCTCTACCATTGAGCTACCGAGGAATTTTAAGCCCAACGGAGAGGGCTGGAAAATTCTGGCTCCCCGGGTAGGACTCGAACCTACAACAGCGCGGTTAACAGCCGCGTGCTCTACCATTGAGCTACCGAGGAATAGGTGCGTGCTCTCAAGCAACGAAGTTTATTATACGGACGATTACGCTCAGGGCAAGAACTTTTTTAAGAAATTTTCTCGCCATGATCCCTTGGGGACGGCCTAACTGCCGGCACCAGCAACGGAAACGCCGATGTTTTGACAATGCCCGCGCAGCGTCGACCAGTTACGGCGTTTGGTAAAACGCCGTAACTACTAAGACTCGATGTAATCTTTGAGCTTGCTGGAGCGGCTGGGGTGGCGGAGCTTGGCCAGGGTCTTGGACTCGATCTGACGGATACGCTCGCGCGTGACGCCAAACTCGCGACCGACTTCCTCGAGCGTGCGGGGATGTCCGTCGACAAGGCCAAAGCGCAGCTCGATAACCTTGCGCTCACGATCGGCAAGCGAGTCGAGCACCTGGGTGAGCTGCTCCTGCAGCATGGAGAAGCTGGCCGCATCGGGCGGAACGATAGCCTGGGAGTCCTCGATGAAGTCGCCTAGCTGCGAATCTTCTTCCTCGCCGATGGGGGTCTCGAGCGACACGGGCTCCTGCGAAATCTTCTGGATCTCGCGGACGCGGTCGGCGCTCATATCCATCTCGGCACCGATCTCCTCGGGGGTCGGGTCGCGACCCAGGTCCTGGAGGAGCTGGCGCTGCACGCGGACGAGTTTGTTGATGGTCTCGACCATGTGCACGGGAATACGAATGGTACGTGCCTGGTCGGCGATGGCGCGCGTGATGGCCTGACGGATCCACCACGTGGCATACGTGGAAAACTTGAAGCCCTTCTGATAGTCGAACTTCTCGACGGCGCGGATCAGACCGAGGTTGCCCTCCTGGATCAGGTCCAGGAACAGCATGCCGCGACCGACATAGCGCTTGGCAATGGAGACGACCAGACGCAGGTTAGCGCTGATCAGCGCCTGCTTGGCCTCGAGGCCCACGTTCTCAATGCGCGTAAGACGACGCATCTCGGCACGAGTGAGCTCGATCTCGCCCGCCTCGGCAGCCTCGAGCTTCTCGGTGGCCTCCAGACCGGCCTCGATCTTCATGGCCAGATCGACCTCTTCAGATGCGGTCAGCAGGTCGACCTTACCGATCTCCTTGAGGTACATACGAACCGGGTCGCCGGTCAGCATCACCGTGGAGGCATCGATGCCACGCACGCGCGAGCGCGAACGGGACGTGCGCACGGTGCGCTTCTTCTTGCTCTTGGAGGAACCCATCTCGGCGTCGGCCTGACGGGCCATCTTAAGCTCATGATCGTCGAGCGAGCCAGAATCGTGCTCGTCGTCATCGAAATCGTCGGTATCGTTATCGTCATCGTCGACGTCCATGGGGGCGTCGTCGTTTCCGCTCGCGGAGATAATCTGGATGCCGCTGTTGCGCAGCGCGGAATACACCGCGTTGAGCTGCTCGTCGGAAACATCGATGTCCTTCAGGGCGACCTGAATCTCGTCCTCGGTTACCGAAGTCCTGTTTGAGCCATTGCCCATGAGCTTTGCAACGTAGGATTCCAGCCCAGTACCCGTGCTCTCAGTCTTTTTTGGCACAGATTCTCCCTTCGTAGTCCACAGGACTCAATACTTTAGCACACACGTAGACCTCTATACCCAAAATAAAGACAGGATATAGGCGAGAATACGCTGGTTGACCACAACATCTAGGCCTGATCGGCACCTGCGGTCTCCAAACCGATCAAACGGAACGGGTCGGCCACGCCACCGATCGACTTTTGGAGCTCGCGCTGGCGCTGTGAATCTTGCACCGCCTGCATCGTCAGCACGCGACGAGCCTCATCGTCGAGTGAACGGTCCTGACGCAACTTGGCCTGCGCGGCTCGCATGCGACGTTTGATGGTGTAGAGCTCGAGCGTATCGAGCATAAAGACGATGTTCGTCTCGGTCGGGTGCTTGCTCGTCGCCGAGATGCGCCCGGCGCTGACAAGCGACGCCGCCTCGGGACACACCGCCCGCGCCGCATCCATGCATGCCGCAGGATCGGTTCCCGGCGGCGTTGCCAGCACGGCCCACGCAATGGACTCGTGACGCGGGTCGACCCACTCGATAGAACAAATGCGATCGGCATACGTGCGGAACAGATCGGGGTAGCTCGTGAGCATCGTCAGCAGCTCGCGCTCCCCCGCCAGGGATTTCCGCTCCAGATCGGTCAAAACAATCGGCATCGACGGAGCTGCCGCCGCGCTTGAACTATCGGCAACGGGCGCAGCGCTTTCCATCCCCGCTGGCACATCGATTGGCGGCAGATCCTCGTCGACCTCCACCGGCGCGGCCCCATAGGCATCAAGCGGAACGTAGTCGTACGGGTCCTCCTCGACCGGTGCGGACACCGGCGGCGTCGCACCCGCGGCCCAGGCACCGCGACCGGTACTGCGCGCACCAGCCGCACCGCCGCCCGAGCTTCGTCCCTGCGAACCGCCCGCGCGCTCAGCTTGCGCGCGTTGACGCTCGTAGTTCTGCTCACGCCGGCGCTCGGCATCCTCACGCTTGGCGACATCGCGAAACACGCGGCCCGAACTCGCGCGCACGGTCTCCAGGTCCAAACCCAACAGGTCGGCAATCTGGATAAAGTACGTGTCGATCATATAGCTGTCGCGCAGCGGATAGATGAGCGTCAACGCATCCTCGAGCGCTTTGGCGCGACCGCCCGGCGTGGTAATGTCGCTCGACTCCTGCAGCGAGCGGTAGACAAAGTCCATGAGGGGCTCGGCGGCATCGATGCGCGCCTGAAGTGCCTCGCCGCCATGCGCCGTGATGAACTCCATGGGGTCGTTGCCGTCGGGCAGCACCACGCTGCGCAGGTCCATCGAATCCTGCTCGATAAACTGAATCGCGCGGCGAGCGGCCTTTTGACCGGCGGCGTCGCCATCGAACATATATACAATGCGCTTGGCAAAGCGGGTGAGTGTCTTAACGTGATGTTCCGTGAGCGCCGTGCCCAGCGTGGCGACGACGTTTTTGATCCCTGCCTCCCAGCAGGCGATGCAGTCGGTATAGCCCTCCACCACGATGGCGGTATCCTGCGCGACGATAAACTCCTTGGCCCAGTTAAAGCCGTAGAGGTTTCGCTTTTTATGAAACACGCTCGTCTCGGCGGTGTTGAGGTACTTAGGCTGACCATCGCCCATAATGCGCCCGCCAAAGGCGATATTGTGACCCTGCTCATCAAAGATGGGAAACATCACACGGTCGTAAAAACGGTCGGCAAGCTGTCCGCGCCCACGGCTCACGGCCACGTTGGCGTCAATCATCTCCTGCGGGGTAAAGCCCGCTTGAGACAGATGCGAAACCAGTGCGTTGCGACCCGGCGCAAAGCCCAGGCAGTAGCGGCGACAGACGTCTCCACCCATGCCACGGCTGGCAAAGTACTCGCGCGGACGGCTGTCCTTACCGCGCATAAGCATGGTGTGGTAGAACTGAGCCGTCTCGGCGCACAGGTCATAGATGCGGGCGCGCTTGGTGCCGCGATCGCGCTGCGCACCGGTATCGTGCAGTTCAATGCCCGCACGATCAGCCAAATAGCGGATCGACTCGGGAAAACTCAGGTTCTCGCGCTTCATGATATAGGTGAAGACGTCGCCGCCCTCGCCGCAGCCAAAGCAGTGCCATACCTGCGTAGCAGGGATAATGTGAAACGACGGGGTCTTTTCGCCATGGAACGGGCAGCAGCCCCAAAACTCATGGCCGCGGGGCTTGAGCTCGACCGTTTCCTGCACGATGGCAACCAAGTCCGACGCCGCGCGTACCTGATCTTTTTCCTCATCGCTAATCACGGATGCCCACCCCCTGCTCACCCAAGTTATGACGAATATCGTCGATATTACCCTCGACGGTCGCGATCAACTCGTCCAGGGAATCGAACACGCGAGACGGACGCAGCCAGCGCGTAAACGCCAGCGACACGGAAGCGCCATACAGGTCGCCCGCATAGCCGATCAAGTTGGCCTCGAGATGCGCCGAGGCGGCATCATCGGCATAGGTCGGCGGCAGGCCGACGTTAACGGCAGCAGGCCATACGGTATCGTCGACCAGCACCAGACCCTCATAGACGCCATCGGCAGGCACTTGGATGCCGTCGGGCACCTGGATGTTTGCCGTGGGAAAGCCCATATCGGAGCCCTCGTGACGGCCAGCCGCCACAACGCCGCGCAGCATATAGGGACGGCCGAGAAGCTCGGCAGCCAGCTCCACATGACCCTGACCCAGCTCATGGCGGATGCGCGTGGCACAGATGGTCCGCCCGTTAACGCAGAGCAGGTCGTGACCGTAAACGTCAACCCCACGCTCAGTGCCCCAGGCGCGCATCTCGGCAACGCCCGAAGCGCCGCCGCGGCCGAGCCTAAAGTCGCTGCCTACACGAATGGAGCGAATATCGACAACGCGCGACAACAGCGCCAGAAACCCGACATGGTCGAGTGCCGCCACGGCGGGCGTAAAGGGAACGGCCACCACCGCATCGACCCCGATTTGAGCCAGGGCATGCAGGCGGTCGGCCGTCGTCATCAATTTTTGGGCGGGCAACGGACTCACCACGACGTCCGGATCAGGATCGAAGGTGACCACGACCGCTTTGCTACCGTAATCATGCGCATCGCGAATAACCGCTTCGATCAGCTCTTGGTGCCCACGATGCACGCCATCAAACACGCCAATGGCGATCGACGCGGCACCCAAGAACTCGCACCCATCAAAAGCATCGGCAGAAACGATACGGGCCTCATCCAACTCACCCGCGAAAAAGATACGCGCGAGCTCGTGGGGCGTCAGCATCATCGAACACCGCCGATCGCCTGCGGAAAGACGTGCTCCATCACAAAGCGGCCGCCCTCAATATGAGCGAGCGCCTTGAGTCCCCCATCGAGTACGAGCGCGAACGGCGCCTTCGCCGTATCGAAGTCCGCAAGCGCGCGTTCAACGGGAACGCGGCGGCCACAAAGCAGGTCGTCTGCAAGATTACCCGGCAAATCGACACGCGTGGCACCTAGGGCGGCGATGGGATCCAGAGCGAAACCGGCAGCGGTCTCGGCAGAGAGCTCCTCTACCGCATGACAGGCGCCAATGGAAACCACGCCGGAGGCCGTACGGCGCAGCGCGGAAATATGTGCAGCGCTATCGCAGGCACGACCCAGATCGCGAGCGAGCGCGCGAATGTAGGTGCCTTTGCTTACCGAAAACGCCACGGTCCAGACGCACGTATCGCCCTCGCCGCCCACGGCGATCAGGTCGGCGGCATAGACCTCGACGGGGCGCGGGGGCAACTCAACCGCATTGCCCTCGCGAGCACTCTTATAGGCGCGAACGCCATTGACCGAGATGGCCGAAAACGCTGGCGGCACCTGCATCTGCGGGCCAAGCATAGCGGCCAGCTGCTCACGGGCGTAAGCGAGATTGCGCAGCTCGGGGGCAACGGGCACCGCGCGGACGGCCTCGCCCTCCGCGTCATCGGTATTGGTCTCGACACCAAACGAAATGTCGGCGACATAACTTTTGGTATCGAGGGTTAGCATGCCCAGCAGACGGGTCGCCTGGCCCACGCCCACCACCATGACACCCGAGGCCATGGGGTCGAGCGTACCGGCATGGCCGACGCGTCGCTCATGGAGGGCGCGCCGGCACTGCGACACCACGTCGTGAGACGTGCAGCCCACCGGCTTATCGACGGCGAGCAGCATATTCAATTGAGAAGGCGTACGACGAGCCATGTACCATCCAAAAAGTTAGAGCTCGACGGTCACCGAAGCGGGATCCTCCCCCACCAGCTCGGCCAGCATGGGAAGTGCCACGGCGAGCGTCTCGCGAATCGTTCCGTTGTTGGAAAAGCCGGCGGCGGCATGATGCCCGCCACCGCCAAAGTTGGCAGCGATCTCGGACACATCGAGGTCACCCTTGGAGCGCAGGTTGCCGCGCACCTTGGTATCGCCCTCGATGCCCTTTAGGAACAGGCAGACCTCAACGCCCATCACCGAACGCACCACATCGACCAGACCGTCACACTCATCCGAAGTGACGCCGCAGGCCTCGAGGTCGCTCTGGTACGCATAACTATATGCCACGCGACCGTGCGCCACGGTCTTGATACGACCCATAACGATGGACTTGAGATGCAAGAACTCTACGCGCATGCTCTGGTAGACCTCGAGCGCGACGCGCGCCGGATCGGCACCGTGCGCGACCAGGCGCGAGGCGGCATGGAACGCAGCGGCATCGGCGTTTTGGTACTGAAAACGACCGGTATCGGTCACCAGGCCGCACAGCAGGCAGGTCGCGACACCGTTGCGAGCCACAATGCCGCAATTGTCCAAAAAGCGGTCGATGATCATGGCGCAGGCCGCGGCGCCGACGCACCTCAGGCTCAGCTCGGCAAATTCCTCACGCGCCGGATGGTGATCGAAGCACACCACATGCGACGAGCGGCGGAGCACCTCGGCGGAGTTGTTCAGACGCTCGACGACCGGCACGTCCACCGAGATGAACAGGTCCGGATTGCCGGTATACGCAGATGCCGGCACCAGACGGTCGGCGCCCTCCATAAAGCGGTAGATGCGCGGAACCGGGTCATCGTCTGCCAGCAGCAGGGCAATGTCCTTGTTGGGGAAAAACTTCATAAGCGATAAGCCCAGACCAAGCACGGAGCCCAGGGCGTCGCCATCGGGAGACGTATGTCCCGAAATCGCAATGGAGGACGCATCCTCGATGAGCTCGAGGATGCGTCGCTGAATATCTGCAGACTCGCACGATGCGAGGTCGGCGGAATTACTCATCTAAAGCTGCCTCCTGGGCGGCATCCGCTATGGGATAGCCGTCCTCGTCCTTTTCGATCGCAAGCGTGGCGGGAACGTTTTCCAGAGCGCGCGTGATGCGCTCGGCCTCATCGGTCGAGCGATCGATGCGAAAATCGAGCTCGGGCGTGACGCGCCAATCGAGCGAGCGGGCCAACAGGCTACGGATGCGGCCCTTGGCGCTGGCAAGCGCCTCCATGACCTCGTCGTAGCGGCTCGCGTCGCACGACACGTACACGCGCGCGAACGAACGGTCCACCGCGACCTCGACCGCGGTCAAGGTGACCAGGTCGAGACGCGGATCGGAAACCTCAAAGAGCAGGATATAACCGAGCTTCTCGCGAAGCTGCTCGCCCAGACGGCGGGTTGCCTGCGTTTGCTTCATAGCGCTACCCCCTACTCGGTACGGGCAACCTGGTCGATGCGGTAGCCCTCAATGGTGTCGCCAGGCTTGATGTCCTGGAAGTTCTCCAGGCCAATACCGCCCTCGGAGCCGCTCTTGAGGCTCTTGGCCTCGTCCTTGTAGTGGCGCATCGAGGCGATCTTGCCGTTGAAGACCACGATGCCGTCGCGCACCAGGCGTACGGAATCGGTCGCGGCGATCTCGCCCTCTTCGACGCGGACACCGGCGGCGATACCGACCTTGGGCACCTTGAAGGTGTCCAGAACGGTCGCAGTACCCGTGGAGACCTCGACCTCGGTGGGCTTGAGCATACCGATGCGGGCAGCGTCGAGGTCCTCGAGGCACTTGTAGATGACGTCGTAGCAACGGATCTCGACGCCCTCGCGCTCGGCAGCGGAGCGGGCCTTGCCGTCGGGACGGACGCCAAAGCCGATGATGATGGCGTTGGAGGCGTCGGCCAGGACGACGTCGGTCTCGTTGATGGCACCAACGGCGGAGTGGATCGTGTTGATGCGCACCTCAGACTGATCCATCTTGTCGAGAGAGTCCTGAAGGGCCTCGATGGAGCCCTGGACGTCGGCCTTGATGATCAGGTTGAGCTCCTTGACCTCGGCGTCGGCGATGGTCTCGAAGAGATTCTCGAGCGTCACGTGCTTCACGCGGCTCTGCTCCTCGATACGGGCCTTGAGCGAACGCTCGTCGGCCAGCGCACGCGCCTCGCGCTCGTCCTCGAACACGCGGAACTCATCGCCGGCGTTGGGGACGGACTGCAGGCCCAGGATCTCGACGGCGTCGGAAGGACCGGCCTCGGTGACGGCGTTGCCCTTGGGGTCGAGCATGGCACGGACGCGGCCATAGGTGAGGCCGGCGACCAGCGTGTCGCCCACGCGCAGGGTGCCGCGGGTCACGAGAACGGTGGCAACCGAGCCGCGGCCCTTGTCGAGCTTAGCCTCGAGGACGTTACCCGATGCGAACGTATCGGGGTTGGCCTTGAGCTCGAGCACGTCGGCCTGGAGCAGCACGGTCTCGAGCAGGTCGTCGATACCGATCTTCTGCTTGGCCGAGATGTTGACGAACATGTTCTGTCCGCCCCACTCCTCGGGGATGATGCCGTACTCGGTGAGCTCCTGGCGCACGCGGTCGGGGTTGGCACCCGGCTTATCGATCTTGTTGACGGCGACGACGATGGGTACGCCGGCGGCCTTGGCGTGGTTGATCGACTCGATGGTCTGGGGCATGACGCCGTCGTCGGCAGCCACGATCAGGATGACGATATCGGTCACCTTGGCGCCGCGGGCACGCATGGCCGTAAAGGTGGCGTGACCGGGGGTATCGATGAAGGTGATCTTGCGGTCGTTGATCATGACCTGCGAAGCGCCGATGGCCTGCGTAATGCCGCCCGCCTCGCCGGCAGCGACGCCGGTGTGACGGATGGCGTCGAGCAGGCTCGTCTTGCCGTGGTCGACGTGGCCCATGACGGTGACGACTGGGGCGCGCGGCTTAAGGTCGGCGGGATCGTCGTAGAACGAGAAGGTGTTCTCCTCCTCGGGGGTAATGATCTTGATCTGGCGGCCCAGGTCGTCGGCAACGAGCTCGACGAGGTCGTCGGACATGGACTGCGTCATGGTAAGCGGCGTGCCCAGCAGGAACAAGCGCTTGATGATGTCGTTGGCCGGAACGTCGAGCGCCTCGGCGAGCTCCTGGACGGTAACGCCCTGGGAGACCTTGATGGCGTCGAGCTCCTCGGGGTTCACGCCCTGGGCCAGCGCCTCCTCAATCTTGCGCTCTTCCTGAGCCTTTGCGGCCTCGCGCTCGCGCTTCTCCTTGCGCTTTTTGCGGCGACCGGTGGACTCGCGAGAGGCCTCCTCGACGGCGGCACGAGCCTCCTCGAGCACCTTCTCGCGGCTGTACTCCTCGGCCTCGCGAGCCATGCGGCTGTAGTGGTCCTCTTCGTTGTTGTGACCGCCTTTGCGCTTCTTGCCCTTGCCCTGCTTGTCGGGGTTGGGGAAGTCCATGCCGGCAGCGACGTTGTTGCTGGCATTGGTGCGATGGCTGTGCGGACGGCTCTCGGAGGCGTTGCGCTCGGAGTTGTTGTCGGAGGCGTTGCGGTCGCCTCGACGGCCACCGCGACGGTCGTTGTTGCCGCCACGACGGTTGCCGCGCTCGGCAGCGCGCTCGGCCTTGGCCTTCTCCTCGGCGTCCTTCTTCTCCTTGAGCACGGTCTCCTGTGCGGCGATCTGGTCGAGCAGCGAACGGAAACGCGAACCGGAGTCGGAAGCGGGGACGGCGCGGCGCTGGGCCTCGCGGGCAGCCTCCTCCTTCTCGCGGGCAAGGCGCTCCTGCTCGGCCTTCTTCTTAGCCTCGGCCTCGGCGCGGGCGGCCTCCTCGGCAGCCTGGGCGGCGGCGAACTGGCGGCGCTCCTCCTCGCGTGCCTTCTCGGCGGCGATGCGCTCGCGCTCTGCCTCGGCAGCGCGTGCTGCCTCCTCGGCGGCAGCGGCCTGCTCCTCGGCCAGCTTGGCGGCCTCGACTTCCTGGGCGCGGGCCTCGATCACCGAGGCGAGCTGCTTGCGGACCATGGCGACATAGGCGTCCTCCAGAGCGGAGGAAGCGGACTTAGCGGGAATCTTCATTTCGGCGAGATGACCCATCAGTTCCTTGGAGGTCATGCCGAACTCTTTGGCCAGGGTGGACACACGGACTTTTGCCATATGACTTCACCTACCCTTTCTGGCACCTTGGGTGCCTAGAGACTGAACGAGCGTGGGGTATGCGCCGGGACCCGCCCGGCGCGACCGCGCGCTAGATCAGGTCCTCCGCATCATCGAAGGCGTCGGTGTCGTGGACACCGCAGAAACGGGAGCCGGGACGGGCCTGGTTGCGGCACTGGATGCCGTCCTCGGACACGTACTCGCAGCGACGGACGTCGTCGTCCTCCTCGTCACCGATCAGGTCGGCGGCGGGCTCCTCGTGAACGGGAACGTTCTTGAGGATGTCGGCGGCAAGGGTCTCGGACTTGATGTCGATGTGCCAGCCGGTCAGGCGCGCGGCGAGACGGGCGTTCTGGCCCTCCTTGCCGATGGCGAGGGACAGCTGGTCGTCGGGCACGATGACGCCGGCATAGGCCTTCTCCTCGTCGATAAGGACGCGGGTGACCTTGGCGGGCGACAGAGCGTTTGCGACGTAGACGGCCGGATCGGCATCCCACAGGATGACGTCGACGCGCTCGCCACGGAGCTCGCCCACGACGGCGCGAACACGGCTGCCCTTGGGGCCGACGCAGGCGCCCACGGGATCCAGGCGATCGTCGAGCGAGTGGACAGCGACCTTGGAGCGCTGGCCGGGCTCGCGGGCGATCGACTTGATCTGGACGGTGCCCTCATAGATCTCGGGCACCTCCTGCTCAAACAGACGACGCATGAGCTCGGGGTGGGTACGGGAGATGACAATCGGCGGACGGCTGTGCTCGCCACGAACCGGCTGCAGGTTGGAGTTGGGGTCGCGAACGTCGATGATCACGGCCTTGATGTGCTGGTTGTGCAGGTAGCGCTCGCCCATCGGACGCTCGTTGCGCTCGTTCTCGTAACGGCGCTGGTCGAAGTGCGGAAGCTCGGCCTCGACGCCCTCGCGAATCTTGACGATCGTGAAGTCGGGCGTGGACTGCAGCACGGTACCGCTGATGAGGTCACCGATGCGGCCGGAGAACTCCTCGTAGATCTGCTCGCGGGCGGAGTTGCGCACGATGGCGTTGATCTCGGCCTTGGCGTGCTGGGCAGCGATGCGGCTCGTATTCTTGGGAGTGACGTCGATCTCCTCGAACTCGGTGAAGTTGCCCTCCTCGTCCATGGAATCGTCGATCGGCTCCAGACGGTAAACGTAGATCTTGCCGGTGGTGCGGTCGATGGTCACCTTGGCGCCCCACTCAAGATGCAGGATCTCGGCATAACTCTTGGCGAGCGACTGCTCCAGGCGGTCGATCAGGTAGAGCTGGTCGATGTGCTTCTCCTGGCAAAGCTCCATCAGGGCGGACATCATGTCGGATGCTGCCATCTTACTTTCCTTCCTTCGCGGGCTTGAAGTCATAGGTGGGCTTCAACTTGCACTTTTTAACATCAGAGAAATCGAGGGTGACGGACTCGCCGTCCTCGAACTCGAGGGTCACGTTCGTCTCGGTGGCGGCGGCAATCTTGCCGGCGTACTTGCGACGACCCTCGGTGGCGGTGGAGGTGAGTTCGCAGTTCTCGCCCACAAAGCGGGCAAAGTCACTCGGGCGGCGCAGCGGGCGCGCCATACCCGGGCTCGACACCTCGAGCGTATAGCTCGAAGAGATGGGGTCGAGCTCCTCAATCACATCGCCGACCCATTTGGTGTTGGCCGTGACATCGTTGAGCGACAGGCTCTGACCCTCGGCACCCTCGATGCGCACACGCACGCAGGGGGCCTTGGTGGCACCCACGAGCTCAACGTCTACGATGTCGACATCGTGCTGGGGAGCAACGGCCTCGAGCGCGTCGATGATCGCCTGCTCGGTCTTGGTCTTGACCATTGCGGCACCTCCATCCATACAAAAAAGAAGCGGGGCCGAAACCCCACTTCTTTCAATTACAACTTCATTTGCAAGCAAACTATACCAATACCTGCACAAACGTGCAACCACAACGCAAACCCGCAGGTCAGCGTGAGCACAGGTTCTCCACAAGAATAGAACAATTAACCGCAGGTACCAGGACAGGTGCATGAAAAACGAGGGGCGACCCAGCCGGATCGCCCCTCGCCTATAGCACGTCAACTATGCGCGCAGCGCTTACTTGACCACCAGGTTAACCAGCTTGCCAGGCACGCAGATGGCCTTGACGACCGTCTTGCCCTCAAGCCACTTGGCAACGGCCTCCTCGGCGGCAGCCTGCATCTCCTCGTTGGAGGCGTCGCGGGCGACGTCGATGCGACCACGGACCTTGCCGAGTACCTGAACAACGATCTGCACCGTGTCCTCGATGGACTCAGACAGGTCGAACTCGGGCCAGGCGGCGGTGTACGCGTTGCCCTCGCAGCCGAGTGCCTCGTGCCACAGCTCGTCGGCCCAGAACGGGCAGATGGGGGCAAGGACGCTCACGATATCCTTGGCCACGCCGTAGCACAGGGCCTTGTCGCGGTCAGCGCCCTCAGTAGCGTTGAGGTAGGCGCTCGCCGCGTTGACGAGCTCCATGACAGCCGAGATCGCGGTGTTGAACTGGCCGCGGTCGAAGTCCTCGGTGCACTTGGCAATGGTGCGGTGACGCTCGCGATAAAGCTTCATCTCGACCTCGTCGAGCGCGGACTTGTCAAAGGCCACGTTGGCGTCGCCGGACTGGACGAGCTGCCACACGATACGCCAGGCGCGCTTAATGAAGCGGTTGGCGCCCTCGACGGCCTTGGGATCCCAGTCGAAGTCCTTCTCGGGCGGGGCGATAAACAGGATCGCCAGACGCATGGTGTCGGCGCCGTAGGGCTCGATGACCGAGCTCGGGGGCACGACGTTGCCCTTGGACTTGGACATGGTGTCGCCGTTCTCGTCCTTGACCATGCCCTGGCACAGCAGGTTGGTAAAGGGCTCGTCCACGCTCAGCAGGCCCAGGTCGCGCAGCGCCTTGGTAAAGAAGCGGCTGTAGAGCAGATGCAGAATGGCGTGCTCGATGCCGCCGATGTAGTTATCGACGGGCATCCAACGGTCTGCCGCCTCGCGGGAGAAGGGCAGCTCGGTGTTGTGCGGATCGGTATAGCGCAGGTAATACCAGCTGGAGCAGGTGAAGGTGTCCATGGTATCGGTCTCGCGCTTAGCCGGGCGGCCGCAGACCGGGCAGGTGGTCTCGTAGAAGTCCTTGCACTCGGCAAGGGTCTCGCCGGCGCCCAGGTCCAGGTTCTCGGGCAGCGTCACCGGCAGCTGGTCCTCGGGCACGGGCACAATGCCGCAATGCTCGCAGTGAATGGCCGGGATGGGGTTGCCCCAATAGCGCTGGCGGCTGATGAGCCAGTCGCGCAGGCGGAACTCGACCTTGCGACGGCCGCAGCCCATGGCCTCGAGATCGGCCACGATGGCAGCCTCGCCCTCGGAGTGCTTACCGCCGCGCATGCCAGTGTACTTGCCGGACTGGACGAGCGTGCCCTCGGCGGCGTGGGCGCAATCCCAGTCGACGGTATCGGCATGGAAGGTATCGATGGTCTCGCCGCTGGCCTCGACGGCAGCGCGATCGTCATCGTCCAGGATGATCGGCACGATCGGCAGGTCGTACTTGCGGGCAAACTCAAAGTCGCGCTGGTCGCCGCAGGGAACGGCCATGACGGCGCCGGTGCCGTAGTCGGCAACAACATAATCGGCAACCCACACGGGAACCTTCTCGCCGTTGACGGGGTTCACCACGTAGCGGCCGGTAAAGGCACCGTGCTTCTCGAGGGTGCCCTGGGCACGCTCGACGGCGGAGATATGCTTGGAGTCCTCGACGATCTTGGTCACGGCCTCCTCGTACTCCGTGCCCTCGACGAGCTCGTGCAGACGAGCGTACTCGGGAGCCAGGACAAAGAAGGAGACGCCAAACAGGGTATCGGCACGCGTGGTAAAGACGGTGATCTTGCCCTCGTCGCCCTCGATGGGCACGCCATCCTGGTCACACAGGGTAAAGTCGACCTCGGCGCCCTCGGAGCGGCCAATCCAGTTGGCCTGCATCTGCTTGACGCGCTCGGGCCAGCCGGGGAGCTTCTCCAGATCGTCAAGCAGCTCCTGGGAGTACTCGGTGATCTTGAAGTACCACTGCTCAAGGTCGCGCTTCTCGGACTCGGTGCCGCAGCGCCAGCACTTGCCCTCGGTGACCTGCTCGTTGGCCAGAACGGTCTTGCAGTTGGGGCACCAGTTGACCGGGTTCTTCTTGCGGTAGACCAGGCCCTTTTCCCACATCTTCTCAAAGATCCACTGACCCCAGCGGTAGTAGTCGGGGCTGCAGGTCTTGACCATGCGATCTAGATCGTAGGAGAAGCCCATGCGCTTCATCGTGGCGAGCGCCTGGTCCATGTTCTTATACGTCCAGGCGGCAGCCTGCGTATTGTGCTTGATGGCGGCGTTCTCGGCAGGCAGGCCAAAGGCATCGAAGCCGATGGGGTGCAGCACGTCAAAGCCGCGCATGCGGGCCTGACGGGCCATAGCATCGCCGATGGTATAGTTGCGAGCGTGGCCCATGTGCAGGTCGCCCGACGGATACGGGAACATCTCGAGCACGTACTTCTTGGGCTTGCTGTCGTCGGTGTCGACGGCAAAGAGGTTGGAGTCCTCCCAGGCCTTCATCCACTTGGACTCAATGGCCTGCGCGTCGTAAGCAGGGATCTCGTCCTTATGATCTGTGCAATCGCACATATCAGCTCCTTTGTTATCTCGGTTGGGGCGGGGCGTTCTTACCTTTGCTCGCTGCTGCGGACAGTCCTGCTCGCACGAAGAGCACATTAAGTGCTCTTCGGCTCGTGCGGAACTTGCAGCGAGCAAAGGTAAGAACGCCCCGCCACATCGTTAACTCGCATGATGATAGCAAATACGACAAGCGAGATGCCTGCGACTTGCAGGCATCTCGCTTTATCTAAATAACGTGGTTGTGAATCAACCGCTATTTGTTAATCGTCCTAGCATGGACGGGTTTTCCAAGTACCGCAGATTGCCGTGAAAGAGGAGCGACGCGTACTTTGGTACGCGAGCGACGGTTTGAACGGCAAGGTGCGGTGCTTGGGAAAGCCGCTTAGCGGTAGCTGACGCTTTGCTGGGAGTCCTTGACGACAACGTCGTGGGCGCCGCCTTCGACGATCGAGGTGGAGCTGACCAGGGTCAGGCGTGCCTTTTCCTGGAGCTCGGGAATCGAGAGGGCACCGCAGTTGCACATCGTGGACTTGACCTTGTAAAGCGTGCCGCCCACGCCGTCCTTGAGGGAACCGGCGTACGGGACGTAGGAGTCGACTCCCTCGACGAAGCTGAGCTTCGCGGCGCCGCCCAGGTCGTAGCGCTGCCAGTTGCGGGCACGCGCAGAACCCTCGCCCCAGTACTCCTTCATGTACTGACCGTTCACGTTGACGCGCTCGGTCGGGCTCTCGTCAAAGCGAGCGAAGTAACGGCCCAGCATCATAAAGTCGGCGCCCATGGCAAGGGCGAGCGTCATGTGGTAGTCGTAGACGATGCCGCCGTCGGAGCACACGGGCACGTAGACGCCGGTCTCCTCGTAGTACTCGTCGCGGGCGCGGCAGACGTCGATCAGCGCGGTGGCCTGGCCACGACCGATGCCCTTGGTCTCGCGGGTAATGCAGATGGAGCCGCCGCCGATACCGACCTTGATGAAGTCGGCACCGCAGTCGGCGAGGAAGCGGAAGCCCTCGGCGTCGACGACGTTACCGGCACCGACCTTGACGTCCTCGCCGTAGTTGGCGCGGATCCACTCGATGGTGCGCTTCTGCCACTCGCTGAAGCCCTCGGAAGAGTCGATGCACAGGACATCGGCGCCGGCCTCGATGAGCAGCGGCACGCGCTCGGCATAGTCGCGGGTGTTGATACCGGCGCCGACCATGTAGCGCTTGTCGCCGTCGAGCAGTTCGTTGGGGTTGGTCTTGTGGCTGTCGTAGTCCTTACGGAAAACGATGCCCATGAGGTGATCGTTGTCGTCGACGATCGGCAGGGCGTTGAGCTTGTTGTCCCAGATGACGTCGTTGGCAACCTTGAGGCTGATGTTCTTGTCGCCCACGATGAGCTGCTCACGCGGGGTCATGAACTCGGAGACCTTCGTCTGGTGGTCATCGCGGCTGGGGCGATAGTCACGGCTGGTGACGATACCCAGGAGCTTACCCTTGGGAGTGCCGTCGTCGGTGACCGGCATGGTGGAGTGACCGGTCTTCTCCTTGAGCTCGATGACCTGCTCCATGGTCATGTCGGGGGTCAGCGTGGAATCGGACTGAACGAAGCCGGCCTTGTGATCCTTGACGGCCTTGACCATAGCGGCCTCGGACTCGGCGCTCTGGGAACCGTAGATGAAGGACAGGCCACCCTCGGTAGCGAGCGCGACACCCATGTCGACGCCCGAGACGGACTGCA
The DNA here is from genome assembly GCA_959019775.1 of uncultured Collinsella sp. Taxonomy (GTDB): domain Bacteria; phylum Actinomycetota; class Coriobacteriia; order Coriobacteriales; family Coriobacteriaceae; genus Collinsella. The sequence continues at coordinate 63,552 of CAUEPS010000006.1, read as the reverse complement.
TGATGGCGGAAACCATGGGGATGTTCAGGGTGATTGCCGGCTTCTCACCGCGCTTGAAGCGGGTCAGCGGCGTCTTAAGAGAGACGTTGTTGGGGATGCACTGCGAGGACGAGTAGCCAGGGACCAGCAGATACTCCGAAAACGTGTGGGACTCACCGGGAAAGAACGTAGCCATGTTTCTCCTTTTTCCATGCGACCGGTCGGCTGCAGGCCTCGTAGGACCCAGCCCAACCTTGGGCGCCCAATACTGGGGAAGTATCTTAACGCACTTTGGCTGCTACAATGCATGATTTAAGAAGAGCACACGAGGGTTTGACGCAGGCTTTGCGTTTGCCCAGCAAACACTTTAGCGGGGAGACGTGGAGCGTATGGAGTACAAGACGACGGCAAAGTTGGTCATTCAAGCGTGCGACAAAGATTTGCCGGGCGTCTTCGGCCACGGCTGCGTCTTGCTGCTGCAGGGTATTGCCCGCGAGCACTCGCTCAACCGCGCCGCCAAGTGCATGGGCATGGCGTATTCCAAGGCCTGGCGCATTGTGAACGAGGCCGAAGGTCAGCTGGGTTGCAAGCTCATCGAGCGCGACGGAGCCCGCGGATCCACGCTCACCCCCGCCGGCGAAAGAGCCATCGCGGTCTACGAGGAGCTGCAGGCCGACATCAACAACGTCATCGCCACCAAAGCCGACGCCCTCATCGCCACCATCAATCAAAGTAGCTAATTTGGGACGGGGCTATTTTAGCTGCACAACCCCTTCTCATAAGTTGCGGTGAAATAGGGACTGTTTATGCCGATAAAGCCGTAAACCAATCCCTATTTCACCGCAACTTATGGAGTTGAAGATGATTTAGCTAGTTGCGGAGGGCGTTGTCTAGGGTGGACGCTACGACAAGGGGGTTGTCGGTGCCGGCGAAGAGGCGGATGGTGCTCCCCTGCTTGCCACGTGGAGCCGAAAGGCGCGTTGTTGGGCCGCCTGCGAGTGAAGTGCGGAATTCATCCGGCAGGATGCTGAAGAATTCGCCCGCGGTGCAGTCCATCAGGTCAAATTCAACTGCCGGGCCAAAGCCGTGCTCCAGGATGCCGGTCGCGATGGCGTGGTCGGGATGCGAACTCAGCCCAGGGTAGCGCACGTTGCGCACCATCTCGTTCGCGGCCAAATACTCGGCCAGTGCACGCGCGCGGTCGAAGTGTGCCTGCATGCGGGTGTCGAGCGTATCAAGCCCGTGCTCTAGAACCTCAGCCTCATCGGAGGACAAGTCGAGTGCGGCCAATCCGCACCCCTCGAGCAGCGCATGCGCGCACTCGGCAGCAGCATCCACACGATGGCGCTTGAGCTGCGAGCGTGCGACCGATACGGCAACGAGCTTGCGAGGAGCCTCACCGGCGCACACACGGTCGAGCGCCTCGAGCGACAGTACGGCACCCAAACGCAAAGGATCGCAGCCAAAGATGGAAGCCACCGTGTTGTCAACGACGAGCAGCGCACGTGCCTCGCGAGCCGCGCGCCCCAGAGCACGAAGGTCGGGCACACGCAGACCAAACCCGCCGATGGAGTTGACAAACCACCACAGGTGCGGTCCCTCGGCATCAAACGAGCCGGCAAAGCCCTCGGACGCGGCGGCAAACGCTGCGGCCGACGGCTCATCCACCATAGCCACATCGCAGGCATCAAAGCCGCTCGCAAACGCTTCGGTAAAGTCATCCGCAAAGGCCACCAGGCGGTCACCGGGACGCACGATTCCCAGCAGCGACAGCGCTGCCGGCACATGCCGGGCAGCGACAAAACGCGCCTCACGCGCGCTGGCTCTCAAAGCCCAGACATCTTCTAGCTGTTGCACGTCCACGCGGCACCGTCCCTTCGAAAACAAAAACCCACGATGCGGGTGTTCCCCGCATCGTGGGCAACGGCTGCAGTATAGCGCCGGTATGCGACGAATCGTCTAGATGTTGAGCTCGTGGTAGGTCACGCTCGCGCCAGCGGCGTCAACGGACACGCCATAGGTCGCAGGGTAGATGCGCGTGGAGAACACAAGCGCACCTTCGTTGACAAATACCTCGACCGAAGAAACATCGCCAACAATGCGCACGTTGCGCACCTCGTCGACGGGCTCCCAGCGCACGGTACGCCCGCAGCCGGCAGAAGCGCGACTCTCATCAGTAAATCGCATCTCAAAGCGCGAGGGCAGTTCGCCCTCGGCGGGCATAAACGCCAGCTTCAGCTCGCCATCAACGGTCGCGGTAAACGCGTCGTCGGCACCGTCAACAACAACGTCAAAGCAGGTATCGCCGGCAACCTCCAACGAGCCCTCCCCCACACGCACCGAGGCATAATGATGCTCAATCTCGCGCGCAGGCTGCTGCAGTACCACGCCGTCGGCACCGGCTGTAAGCTCACGCGGCACTGTCATGCAGTGCTGCCAGCCGCACACCACGGTGGGGTCGTTGCCGTAGGTCGGCTCATCGGGCATGCCCATCCAGCCGGCCAGAATGTGGCGACCGTCCTCGGCCGTAAACTCCTGCGGTGCGTAGAAATCAAAGCCGGCATCCCACAGGCGGAACTCACCCAGTTCATAGGCACCGTAACCACCGGCAATGTCGCCCGTTACAGGCATGTAGCCAGCAGCGTATACGTTGCCGCGGTCCCAACGGCCGCCCTCGAGGCCCTGGGGTGAGAACGACAAAAATGCAGCGGTATCGCCATTCGCATCGAGCTCGATATAGCCGGGGCATTCCCACATAAACCCAAAGCGCTCGGGCGCAGACACACGGCTCTCGAGCTCCCAGCTCAGCATATCGGCCGAGCCATACACCAGGATCTCACCCACATCGCGCCCGGCACCCTCGCCGTGCATCGCACAAAAACGGCTCTCGATATGCGGCCCGTCTACGCGACGACGCGCGCCCAGCACCATGTGATAGCGACCAGCCTCATCGCGCCACACCTTGGGATCGCGCACGTGGCAGGTCAAATCCTCGGGATAATCCTCAGACGCCAGCACCACGCGCTTTTGGCTGAACGTCTGTCCATCGACACTCTCGACATACACGGTGTCGGCGCGACGGCCGGAGTTGACATAGTCAAAGACGCCGTCCGCATCGGGGAGTTTAACGTTGCCGGTATAGAGCACGCGAATGCGACCGTCCTCGACCAATGCCGAGCCCGAATACACGCCATGGCAGTCGAACGGCTCGTCGGGAAGCAGCGGCGCGCCAACATATTCCCATTTCATAAGGTCGCGGCTCGTGGCATGGCCCCACATCTTGACGCCGCCGTTCACATCAAACGGGGCATACTGGAAGTACGCGTGAAACACGCCATCGGCCTGGCAAAGACCGTTGGGGTCGTTGAGCCAACCCGCCGGCGGCATAATATGAAAGCGCTGGCCATACGCGCCATGACCGCACTCAGAGGCGGCGGCGTCAACAGCGGCGACCAGCTTTGCAAGATCGCGACCAAGTGCATTAGACATATCAAAGTCCTAACGGATCGAAAGTTACAAGGCGCCAGAGATCGGCACCAGATACGGGAAACGCCCGCGAGCATACAGCCCACGGGTGTTCCTCAATCAAAAGCTCTTAGGCCTGCTCGGAAGCCTTGGGCTCGTCCTTGTACAGGACAAACGAGACAGCAAAGGAAACCAGCGTGGCGACCGCAAACATGATCGCGTACTGCACGGGCTGGGCCAGGCACAGCAGGATACCGAAGATACCGGTAACGCCCGTGCCGGAGGCGGCCAGCGAAGTGAGCGCGCAGACCAGGGCACCGCAACCGCCGCCGATGCAGCCGGCGATGAAGGGCTTAAAGAAGCGCAGGTTCACACCAAAGATGGCAGGCTCGGTAATGCCCATGAAGGCGGACAGGGCCGAAGGAAGCGCCAGACCCTTGATCTTGGCATCGCGGGTCTTAAATGCAACGGCGAGCGCGGCACCACCCTGGGCGATGTTGGCGGCACTGGCGATGGGCAGCCAGTAAGTCACGCCGTACTGGGCGAGCTGGCCCAGGTCGATGGCGGTGTACATCTGGTGGATACCGGTAACGACCGTGGGAGCATAGAACAGGCCGACGATAAAGGAACCGATGCCGAAGGGCAGGGTGAGCAGGGCCTGGATCAGACCGAGGATGGCGTTCTCAGCCCAGACAAAGATGGGGCCGACGGCAACGAGAGTCACGAGCACGGTCACGAACACCGAGACGAGCGGGGTCACAAAGAGGTCGAACATCTCGGGGACAACCTTGTGGAGGCGCTTCTCCAAGAAGGCGAGGATGGCGCAGGCGATAACGATGGGGATCACGTGGCCCTGATAACCGACCCACTCAAAGCTGTACATACCGGGAATGACGTTGACCATGGTCTGCACGCCCTCGGAGGCAACCGTGTAGGCGCTCTGCAACGAGGAGTTGATGAACGCACCACCGACGACGGCGCCCAGATACGGGTTGGCTCCAAAGGCCTTAGCGGCGGAGTAACCGATCAGGATCTGCAGGATGCCAAAGGACGTTCCCGAGACCAGGTCGGCAATCTTGTAGATAAAGTTATTGGTGTCGAGCGCGATAAAGCCGTTGGAGGCCATAAAGTTGAGGGCACTCATAATGCCCAGCAGCAGGCCCGAAGCCACGATGGCGGGGATGATGGGGACAAAGACGTCGCCGAGCACCTTAATGGCACGCATAAAGATGTTCTGCTGCTGCGCCGCGGCCTCCTTGACCTCGGCCTTGGTGGCAGCCTCGACGCCGCTGAGCGCAATGAACTCGTCGTAGACCTTGTTGACGGTGCCAGTGCCAAAAATAATCTGGAGCTGGCCCTGGGCCTCAAAGACGCCCTTAGCGCCGTCGATATTCTCGAGGGCCTCCTTGTCGACCTTGGCGTTATCGGCAATCACCAGGCGCAGACGCGTGGCGCAGTGCGCGGCCGAAACAACGTTGCCGGCGCCACCGATGTTGTCGAGCACCTCTTGCGCTGATTTGCGGTAGTCCATGACTTCCCTTTCCTCCAACGGGCGCATGTGCACCCGGCCATCTTTGACACTTACACTGTAATCGTTTTCAGTTTCATATGTCTGTAATCGTTTTCATAGTAGGGTGAACGGTAGGAAAAAGCCGGCGAATGGTAGTTTTATGGCAAAAACAGGGGCCTCAGAGGCAGGCAGACGTGCCCAGAGCCTAGACATTCATAAGCTGATGGCCGAGCTTGATCGTCTTGAGACCGCGCTTCCCCTCCACGCCATCGAGCGTGTCGAGCAGCATGCTGGTGGCCTCGACGCCACTGGTCAGATACCCATAATGCACGGTAGGAATGCCGCCCGTCAGCGCGCGCAAAAACGCGTTGTCGCCAAAACCGCTCACGCGGTGTATGCCCTCGCCCATGCCGCGAACCTCATCGATGGCACGCAGCGCGCCCGCCGCCATGGTGTCGGTCGCGCAGGCGATAAACGAAACATCGGGAGCGACGGAAAGCAGCTCACGCGCCGCACCATAGCCCGAGTCGAGCGTAAACGAGCCCAGGCAAATCAAGGCGGCATCGAGCGGGTTGCCCGCGGCGCGCAATCCGGCCTCAAAACCGCGACGGCGGTCATAACCAGCCGCGCGGTCTTCTTCAGTAACTCCAATGTAGGCGATCTTGCCATCTACCCGACCCGCGAGCGCCTGGCCCAGCTCAAAGGCAGCCTCGTAATCGTCATGGTAGACGCAAGCCGCGCCCTCAACATTCTGACCGATCAGCACGATAGGCACGCGGCACGATTCAATCGCCCGACGGTGCTCGTCGGTAATCATGGTTGCTACCAGCACAATGCCATCGACCGGGTGGTTTTGGAATAAATCGAGGTATTCGAGCTCGCGATCGGGGGCATTGTCGGTATTGGCAAGCAACATCTGGTAGCCACGACGACCGAGCACCTGGCCGATGCCGGCGGTAATGCGGCTCACGGATTCCGAGTTGATCTTGGGCACGATGACGCCGATGAGCTTGGTAGAGCCGGTGCGCAGCGCGCGAGCCTGGCTGGACCGCACGTATCCGGTCAGCTCAATCGCCTGCTTAATGCGCTCGGCCTTGTCCGCCGAGATATATCCACCGTTGAGGTAGCGCGAGACGGCGGCGCTCGAAACGCCCGCCAGCTCGGCCACATCTTTCATCTTTACCACAAGCACCCCTGTCATTGAAATCGCTTTCACAATGATACCCAACCCATACCGGCAAATTGAGCAAATGGGACGAGCCACATGGATCATTTCAACAGCCCAGGTCAAGCAAACGTCAGCGAGCGCGCAGCTGCCGTGGCGAGGTGCCGCGAAAGAGGAGCGACGCGTACTTCATGTACGCGAGCGACGGTTTGAGCGGCAGATCGCCCGGCAGATGCGTGCGCAGCGTCGAGCAGTCCGGCGTTCGTCAGAACGCCGGAACCAAGTTAGCCGTGGTACTCGCCGTTGTACTGGATGAGCGTCAGATCCTCTACGCCGTCGAGCGCACGGATCGCGTCCGCATAGGGCATGTCAACGCCGTCCGAGAACACCTCGACGGCCATCTCCACCTTGTCGCCGCGCATGGTCTTGGACTTCACCGTAAACTTGGTGCGGCCAAACGCACGCACGATATCATCGCCGGTGGTCTGGCCCGTGTAGTGGATGACCATCATGTACACGCGCGCCTTGTCCTGGTGGCTCGCAAAGCCGGCGATCATCACCACGATGACCACCGCCGTGAGCCCCACGAGCGCATACATTCCGGCGCCCGCCGTAATGCCCGTGGTAATCGCCCAAAACAGATACAACAGGTCGAGCGGGTCCTTGACCGCCGTACGATAGCGGACGATGGACAAAGCACCGACCATACCGAGCGAGATGACCACGTTGGTCGAGATCGCGAGTGTGACCATGCAGGTAAGCACGCACATGCCCACAAGCGTCACGGCAAAACTGCGCGAATACACCACGCCGGTAAAGAAGCGCTTGTACACGAAATAGATCAGGATGCCCATGGCGAGCGCAACGAGCAGCGACAGGCCGATCTTGGCAGGGTCGACCTGACCAAACGCCTCCAAGACGGAGTTCTTAAAAAAGTCCCTGGTGCTCATGGTCTAAATATCCCCTCGGTTCTCAAAATCCGATTCCCAGTAGTTAAAACCGCGTAGGTAGGCGGTCTTTTCGTAACACAGGCAGTACTTGGAGACCGCCGTAAGCTCGGCCGCGCCCGGCGGCACCATATCGCGCACCAGCTGCGGGCAAAACTCCGTAAACTTGACCTCCATCACCAGCTTGCCGGGCTCCAGCACAGGCAGTGCGGGCAAGGTCGAGTCAAAGATGTCAAAGCTACCCACCGCGGCACGCACGTTCATGTCAAACGTTATACGCACCGTGCCCTCGTCCATCACCCACGGCTCGCGTTCGTAATCCACAATGGTCCGCGGGCACATCATATTGCAGATGCACTCGATGTAGAACTCACGGCAGAGTTGGTGGGGGCTCCTGAGCAAAAAGTCGTAGTCGCCGGCCAGGATCTGCTCAAACTCGTCGCGCGTGAGCGGCGCGTCCTCCTTGTAGATCCAGCTGCCGTACTTCTTTTTGCGCTCGAGCTTAATCACCTTGTCGCCGCCGTTATAGATGCGCACGCGATACTTTTTGCGCATGAGAATACCGGCGTCTTTTTCCTCGTAGGCCGAGTTGCAGTAGTCGTCAAAGTACAGGCTGCGAATGGTGTAACCGCCCGCCCGCGCATGCTTGTCCAGCTTAAAGACAGGCGCCATGCGACAGGCCAGCGCGGCGTGCTCGCCCTCGTTAATGAGGTACTTGAGCTCGTGGCGGTAACGCTCCTGCGTGGTACGCATGGGAGGTGCCGCCAGGCGCTCAAGCAGCGCGCTAGCCCTCCTCATACGTGTCCTCCACGACCTTACCGCCGTCTTGCACGTAGAAGCACTTCATGCCGTACTGCTTGCCGTCATCGGTCACGTAGTAGTCAAACGCATCTTGCGTATAGCCGTCGGAGTTGGTGGCGCGCACACGCACAAAGTACTGGCCGGTGTCGGGCGCGTCGCACGTCACCTCGGGCAGCAGCACATCCTCGGCCTTAAAGACCACGTCGCTAATGGCGTAATCGCGCGCCAGCTCGACGGTATAGCGAATGTCGCGCGCATCAAAGTCGTACGCGGCGTCCCAGTTAACGCGCAGCTTACCGTTATCGATCTGCGGCACGCCAATGTAGAACGGCATGGGCTTTTTATAGCTCTCGCGAAAGCTCTTATAGTTCTCCTCGATCTCGGAAGGAATCGCCGCGGCAATCTGCTTGTATTCGTCCTTGGTCACGGGCAGATTCTCCAGGTCGGGCGCAGCAAAGACGAGCGGCTCCGTGACCTCGCGATAATGCTCGACCATCTTGCTCAGTCGCTCCTCGGTCAAATACGAGCGCAAGTCCTTGACGGCACGGTCGAGTTCGCTGCGGAACGACTTACTGCGCAACGCGCGGTTAAACAGCACGTTGCCCCAGTAGTTGCTCACGCCGCGCTCCCAGCTCGCATAATCCGAGAATCCCGTCAGGCTCAACTCGAGCTTGCGCAGCATGCCGTCGTTATCCCAATCCAGGATGTACCAAACCTTGGAGTTAAGCGGGCTGTACAGATAGCAGTTACGGTTCTGCGTGTCGCAATTGCCCGTCAAGATCTGAAACGCCATCCAATAGACCAGGTTTTCAGTATCGAAGTAGGTGTCGAGCACATCGTCGATCTTTTGCGTATCGTCGTTGAGCGCATCGAGCATCTCGATTAACTTGGTATGGTCCGAATCGCCCTTAATCTCGAGCATGCCCTCAAACGCCGTCTGGTTATAGTCGGGGTCATCGGTGAGCTTAATAGTGTCCTCAAAGCGATGGAAATCGAAGCTGTTCACCTTATACAGGTGCCCGTTCTTATCCAGTCCGTGGGCCTTGAGCGCCGTTTTGTTGAGCTGCTCGACCTGCGTAAACAGTCCGTAGTCCTCAAAGGTGTCGTTAGATTTTTCGGTCTGGTCGCACACCCATAAGTGCACAAACTGTGTGCGCAGGCCCATCATCTGGGGAATGCCACGGATCAGATCGTAGGCCATCTTGTTACGAAAGCGCATGCCCTCGCCCATGTGCTTGTTAAGCGCAATCGCGCGCTGCTGGCGCCACGTGCCCTTGCCCTTTTTGAGCTCCACCTTGTAGTTCTTTTGCGTATAGGTACTCGACGTCTGGCCGCGCACCTGCACCGTGGCGTTGGGTGCCTCCTCGCCATAGCCCACCTCGCCAGCAACGGGGCCCTTATCATCGCCAGGCTGCAGCAGGCCCATAACCTGATAGCGCGTCACGCCCATGTCGGCATAGTCGTAGACCGAGTAGGTATTGATCTCGGCCCAGCTATGATCGGTATTCTCGGAGCTGTTGCCGCGAGAGACCGTCAGGTACATGCATACGATGCCCGAGTCATCGTAGACCTCGTACAGCTCATCCTTGTCGCGAAGATGTTTGGTCTCGCTAGACGCATCGGCCTTTTTAATCTTGCCTTGCTTCTTGGTCTTTTTTGTCGAGGATTCGTCCTGCGAAGAGCAGCCCGAAAGCAGCAATGTGCCGGCAGCCGCCTCAATCAAGCGGCGACGCGATATCATCCTATCGGTCATCAGGACCTCCCCAACGATTGCGATACACGCGAACCACCGTGCGCTCAAACGCACCATGCGGCTCGCCCTCTAGACGCAGTTCCTCGTAGCGCTGTTCGGCACGGTCAAGCAAGCGGCCCAGCTCCGTAAAGCGCCCCGTCTTGTCGGTCGCCACAATGGGCTGCTGGCTCAGAATACGATACGGCAAGTTGGCGGTATAGGTATCGAGCCGCATTAGGGCCACAACAAAAAACACCGCCGCGCCGAGCAAAAAGCCAAAGCCATAAAACTGCTGCGGAAAGAACAGCGAGGCGATGGTCGCCAGCCCCGCCACGCCCGCGAACAGCCCGGAGGCAAGCACGGCGCCTTTGTAGTCGGTAAAGTACAGCAAGATGAGCATCACCGTATTGCCCACGGCATACAGGCCATAGCCCACGCACAGCGTGCGGAAATACCCGTGCATCAGGTTGTTAAAGCCCAGTGGCAGGGCCGAGAGCACCGTCGTCTCGAGCGAGATGACCGCTGCCGTCACAAACAGCTGCTTGAGTGCGCAAAACCGCAGCTCCCGGTTGAGCGTGGCGAGCATTTCCTCCTCGGCCACCACGATGTCGCCCACCACGCCGCCGTCGTTAAACAGGCTGTAGTAGTCGCGGTAGCGCGGATAGAAGTTGACCTCAACCGACACCACAAAGTTGACGGTCGTGACCAGGATCGTCAAAAACGCTATGAGCGCCGGCACATCGTGGTAGGGTGCGCCGTAAAACAGGCCTTTGACCTGCACGCCAATGGGCCCTGCCCAAATAATCACCAGGTGCGCAAAAAGCCCCAGGTTGGTAAACAGGCCCGTGAGCGCCAGCGGCATAAATTGGTCGAGCCACTGCAAAAAGAGCCAGGGGCTGCGGTCGCTCTGCGGAAAATACCGGTACAGCAGCACCACGTCCCAGGCGAGCATGACGCCATAGCCCAGGGCGATTGACGCCAACAGGCCCTCGACCGGCGGCAACCCCAGCACCAGCGCGGCCAAGGCACACAGGCACGCCATGCCAATGGCCGCGGCAAAACTGCACAGAATACCGCGGTAATCCTTAATGGCCGTGAGGTAACTCATGCCGTTCCAGTTAACGATCATAATGTTGAACAGCCACAGGCACAGCAGCCCCTGCAGCAGCGTGGCGCCTGAGAACAGCAAAAAGACGCCGTAGAGCACCGTGCCCGCAACGAGCATGATGACATTGGAGCCCCAAAACGAGGGCAGGATCTCTGTGTCGCGCTCGGCAAAGAGCATGTCGGCCAAAAAGCGTGTGACCGGCATGGAGAAAAAGCTCGTGAGCGTAAGCGACGCCAGCAGCGTATAGGTCACCATGCACACTAGCAGATCCTGGTTGGCGCGTCCCACGCCCCACAGACCGCACAGCACCAAAATACCCACCTGCAACAGAACGCCCAGCAGCATGGGGCCCGTACACACGATGCCGGCGTAGCCATAGGCGCGCATCGTGGCAAACAGACCCTTGCGCCTAAACAGGCGCTTGAGCTCAAAACCGATTCCGGCCATCGGCTACACCTCCTTCTTGGGCAAATTGAACGCGCGAGCCGTCTCGTCGTACAGCGCGCGATAGTTGGCGAGCATCTGCTCGTGTAGGTAGTAGGTCGCCACGCGACGCTGGCCGCGCTCCCCCATTTCCAGGCGGCGGGCACGACTCGCGCACATGCGCTCCATGGCATCGGCCAGACCCTTGCGATACATGGGCGGGCTCACGAATCCAGCCACGCCAAAGTCGTCGCCGGGGGCGCCCTCGAGCAGCTCACGACAGCAGCCGACCTCGGTCGTCACGCAGGGGCGACGCGCGCCCAGCGATTCCAACACGCTCAACGGCTGGCCCTCCGAGATACTCGTCAAAATGGTAAAGTCGAGCTTTTCCATGTACTCGACCACGTCGACGCGGCCGGTAAAGATCAGGTCGCGCACGCCTAGGGTATCGACCAGCGCGTGGCACTCGGCGCCGTACTCCTCGTCGTCCACGCCACCCATAATATGCAGGCGCACCTTGGGCAGGCGCTCATGCAACTCAAAGAAGGCATAGATCATGGTCTTGACGTCCTTGATGGGCGCCAGGCGCACCACCGCGCCAATGTCCACCCAGCCGTCATCGGGCTTTAAGGGAATGTCCCTAAAGCGATCGAACTGGATGCCATTGGGGATGACCAAGCATTTGTCCGCATCGCAGCCCATATCAATCTGCGTCTTGCGGGCGTTGTGGAACAAACTCGTCACGCGGAAGGCACGACGGTAGATCTCCTCCGAAAGCAGGTAGAAAAAGCGAATCCAGCGGTCCTTAAACGAGGGCACCACCCAGTCGGCGCGAATGATCTCCTCCTCACGCTCGCGCGTGTAGATGCCGTGCTCGGTCAGCAATGCCGGCGCGTTATTCATGCTGGAGCCCAAACTTGCGAGCAAACCGCCGTAGCCGGTCGAGATGGCGTGGTACACATCGGCCACCGGAACCTCACTGCCCAGCAGATAGAGCACGGGCAGCAACATCGAACGCATGGTGTGGAAGGCGTCGGCGAAAGGCGTGTACGGGTACTCGGCCAGGCACACGTCGCGGAAGATGTCCATAAACGTGCGGCTCTGCAAAAATGAGAGCGGATGCACGTGACGGCGCTGGAAAATGTCGAACAGCACGTCCCAGTCCGGATTGGAGAGCGAAACCAGACGGCGCAACGCCTCGCGCTCACGGTCGTCGAAGTCGACCTCCTCCTGCTCGCCCGAAAGACGCAGGGCATCGTCCAGGAACACCTCGTGCACCTCGACGACGTTGCCGGGCAGCTCGTAGACAAACTTGCCGCGGTCGGCAGCATGCGCGCCAATCACCCACAGCACAAACTCGTGCTCGGGCATGGCCTGTATATAGCCGTGCATCCAGGTGGACACGCCGCCGTGCACATAGGGGTAGCAACCCTCGAGCACCAAGCAGATTCTCATTTGTCACCACCCTGCTTGCGTGCAATGGTCACCGTCTTGTCCGTCGCTTTGACTAGGTACAGGTCGCCCGTCAGGTGTTTAATCTCGCCACCGGACACCGTGCCCGGCTCGCCGTTATTGGCGCGGAACATGAGCCACGCCTCATCGTGGAAATTGCCCAGGTTGAGCGTCCAGGCATCGTCGCTCGTATCCACGCTCACCGTCACGGACGAAAAACGCTGGATGGCACCCGAGCATTCCGAACCCGTCTGGTGTCGCAGGTCGGGAGCGGACGTAGCAAGCCAGTCCAGATAGTTGACCAGGCCGCCCTTATAGACTTCCCAGCCCTCCTTGGCGCCGCGATCGGGATCCAGCAGGTCATCGGGATGCATAAAGTGAGTACTCACGTAGTGCATGTTGAGCTCGGACACGGCGGCCAGGCGCATATAGGAATCGCCGACCATGCCGCCCGAGACAATACGCGGCTGCTCCACAATGCCATCGCTCGCCACGCCAAACTCCTGCACATACGGCAGATCGGTGCCATCCTCAAAATACGTACTGGCAATGGTCTTAATGCGCGGCACGTCCTCGCCAATAATCTTGCGGGCGCGGGCCGAAAGGATATTCGACGGCGGCACGTAGACCGAGCCGTGCGCATTGGGCAGCACCTCGTCCTGGAAGGCGATAAGCTCGTTGAGCGATGCGACGAGCGTCTCTTTGTTCTTCCACGTCTTGTAGTCGTACAACGTGCCATAGTCGGTATCCCAGAGCGCCAGCGGCTGATGGTTGTAGCCATGAAAGCCCAGCTCTCCGCCCATCTGCAACAGCATACCGCCAAAGTAGCGGAACTGCGTGGTATCGGGCTGACGCGAGGGCTCGGTCTGGTTGACCGCGTCCTCGTAGTTTTCGATCATCACGCCGGTATAGCGAATGCCGTATTGCTGCGCGAGTTTTTGCAGGTCGGGCCACCACACCTTGGCATAAAAATCGGCGATAGAAAGGCCGTAGTCGCGTTTGACGTACGTGCCGTCGCCCGAAGGAACGGGGCTCGGGAAATCGTCCAGGTAAAATACCGCGCTATTGATGACCGGATAGGCCGTGGAATCGCCCAACAGGCTCACGGCCGCGGCATAGAAACCGCGCATGACCTTGTCGTAGATACCGATATTGCACACCACGGTACGGCCGCTGCCGCAATCGCTCGACCAAATAAGCGGAGTACCCGTGTCGCCAGTTTTAGCCCACACGTGGGCCGTCTCGCGCAGCGAAACCGAGAGCGACGAATCGAAGGGATACGACAACTCATAACGCTGTCCACCGCCGATCATAAAGTCCTCGCTCGGCACGATGCTCTCTGCCGTCGCATATTCATAGCCGGCAGAATCGATGCCCAGCTTGGGACCGATTGCCAACAGATAGCTCGAATTGTCCGGCGTCATGGCGAGCATCAGCGAACCGCCGGCACTCACCCAGCTCATGATGTCGGAGAGGTGCGCACCGAGCCCATCGATCGAAGGCATCAGTAAAATGACGCGGTCGAAGGATGTGAGGGAAGGAATCGCATCAACACCATCGGTGGCAATATCCGCATCGCGGTGGGCAATTTTCATGTCGAGCAGAATCTGGTTAAACTGCTCTTTGACGTCCTCGACGCCATCTTGGCCCGAGTCGGAAATAACCAAGCACGTGGGCTTTTGGCCAAACATCGCCGAGCTTGCCGGCACCGCGTCGTTGGCAGCGAGCATGCCCAGCTTATGCTGCCCGGCGCTGTACTGCACGCCGGCACGCTCGATCAACAGTACGGCAGCCATGGCGATAAAGACCGCCCACACCACGAGCAGCCCCATCCAGCGAAAATGGCCCGCACGCTCGCGGATATGTTGCACCACGCTCATCGGGCCTCCTCTCCTTCACGCCAAAATGCCAGCCTCTCGCGATTTTCGGCATTCAAATACACATGCTGCTTGTCGATCGCGTCGATTACACGCCGTACCGCCTGCCCATCGCGACGAATCACAGCCAAGCGCAAGCAGAGCATCCACACGTCCTGCTCGTCTGACGCATCGATCACCAACTGGCTAGCGACGTCCTCTGCCTTATCAATCTCGCCGGCATCGGCCAGCGCCGTGACATAGCGAATGCGCAGCGCAGGCCCGTCCTCGCGTTCGCAACGACGCGCGAGCAAGCGTGCATACTGCTGACGCTGAATCTGTGCCACGCGGCCCTCTGCCAAACCCGAGTCCAGATAGGCGCCCAAAAAGTCGCAATACGCATCCAGGTTATGCGAGCTGGGATCGGTCTTAAACGCGCGCTCCAACTGCTGCAGCTTAAGGTCGGACTCCTTGGAAATCTGCGCCACCGCCGTCGCGGCATAGTGCGCGACCTCAACATCGTCGTTGAGTTTTGCTGCCTGCAACTGTGCCAGATACGCATCCGGATCCTCGGTAAGCATGGAGAGCATCAGACGGCGGCGGTCGCCCGGGTCGTTGACGATCAGTGCTTCCTCGAGCGGCACCACGCCATCATCGCCCTCGCGCCCCTGCACGAGCATACTGCGATGCATGTCATCGTTAATGCGCAGCGTCTCCAGCGTGACGTCCTTAAGGGCGTTACCGAACACCGCGCTACGCACCGAGAGCAGTGCCACGAGCAACGGACCCCACAGCGGTACGAGCACCATAACGGCAAGCATGTGCCCACGAACCGGCAGCAGGCCCAGTTTCATAAGCGTCCACAGCACCAGACACACCAGCGCATGAATTAATAGCAGTACGGCAGCAACGACAAGCGAGATCAAGCGGCCTCCCCCTCACCGTTGCCAGCGGGCGCGATGCGCTGTAGCAGGGCCACTACATCCTCGCTGTCGACGGGTTCCACCGTAATGTGCTTGGCGGCCATACGCGCACAAATAACGGGCAGGTCAGCTTCGGTTGCCTGTCGCATGAGCAGGTAAAGCGTGTCGCCATCGACCAGGCCCGCAGCGTCACTCTCGCGAATCGCCGACCCAATGGCGCCGACCAGCTCGCCAACAGGCTCCATGCCCGGTACCACGCGCAGGAGCAAAAAGCTCCCCATCTTGTTGTCCGCAAGCGCTTGCTCGGCGGCAAGCTCCCGGCCAAAGGCATCGTGGTTGAGTACGCACGTGCCGGCAACGCAGCGCTTATCCTGCGCCACGGCCTCGTACTCGAAGGCGCGTCCCAGCGCGCTTTCCACCAAGCCGCATAGGATACGGAACAGGTTTTGGTAGTACAGGGTCATTTGGCTTTCGGTCACGTGACGCACAAAGATCAACACGGCGGGGGCTCCATCGCGCTCGATCGCATAGCCAAACATCGGAAGCCCCGACGTCAGCGCGCGGTTCACCCACAAACCCGGGATCGCACCTTGGAGCACGGGCGCAAGGTCGTCGAGCGAGAGCGAGCGCGGCACATTGTTGGAAATCGCCGGGCTCGCCGCTACCAGGCGCGCAAATGCCCCACCCGAAACATGGTAGATTGTCACCGAATCGTTCTCGAGAATCTCGCCCAGCAGCTCGCAGCACTTGCGGTATATATCACGCGGGTTGAGTACGTCGAGCTCCTGTGTCACGGCAAATATCTTGCCAAAGCTGTCGTGACGTCCCACAATCTGTCGCTTATAGGCACGCTTGTCCTCGATTGCGTCGTGATAGAGCCGCGTTAGGAACGTATTGCGGTTTCGAACAAGCTCGTTCTCGTCACGCTCCGCCTTAATTGCCTCGCTGTTGCGCAGCTGTACATAGCCGCACACGGCACCCACCACAAAGTACGCAATAAACGGCAGCCAGTTGGAAGGCTCATAGAACAAGCCCTGAAAGGTGTAACCGTACAGGGCAAAATAACTCACCGCCAGACCAATCGACGCCAGCAGTGCGGCGACCAGAACAAAATCGAGCCCGTAGAGCGTGCCAATCAGGACCACATAGAGCAGACGATAGTCGAGCATGTTGAGCTGGGCCGATTGGGAGAACAGATGCTCCAGCACCTCGAACAGCACCCAAGCGAAGCCCGTCTCCAGACATTTTATGGGCAGCGCGCGCAGCTGGATGCGATCGATGGCCGCACGTAAGGGATTGGCCTTTTTAGTGCGGGTGTTAGCCCAGCGGGCGTGGATGGTCGAAAGATCGCGCAGCAGGTCGTAACGCTGAAACCAGCCATATCGTTTGCGAGCGACATCGCCTGCGGGCAACGCATAGCCGGTCGACTCGCCATAGGCAACGGACAGCCCGGGGAACAGACCCTGGAGCGCGCCGCCCAAGTCGTCCGTCGTGCGATGGAAAGCATCTGCAACGTCGAGCGTCTCAAAAGTCGCATCCCAACTGTCAAAGACGCGATGCACCAGCACCGCTAGCTCCTCCGCGCACAGCAGGGGAAACGGCGCGTCCGCGGCACCTTGGAGCGCCACCGACCCGGTCGAGCACGCCTCGAACAGCGGCACCAAGAAGGGGTCGTTGAGCGCCGCGGAGGCGGTATACAGATAGGGCGTGCACAGGATCTTGACCTGGATATCGTCTTGCGAGGCATAGTAGCGGCACAGATCATTGGCCGCGCGGGCGATAATGCCCTTACCCGTTTGGGCGGCAGCATCTGTGGCATCAAGCGAATCGGCATTGCTCGCCGCGCCGCCAGCACCCTCCGCGCCCGCAGGCCCCGCCACATACAGCAGCTGCACGCGGCGGCTCATGCAGGCACGAAACACAGAGCGCAGCAACTCAATGTCGCCAAATGTCTCGGAACGCGGAGTGAGATAAGTGGAGAGGTAGACCACGCGGTCGAACTCATAAGCCTGATCCAAGTGGCGCAGCAACTCTTTCCACGAGCCGTGGGGCGATGACTCGCGCTGCGAATCGTCGGCGGCTACAATCTGAACATGGTCCCCGGGGAACGCCTTGGTACAAAAGTCGTCGTCAACATACGCGGTATTGCCAACAACCAGCACCTCCATGACGCGTCCCTTCCCTTAAATTCCACTTTTTCCATAGTCAAACATGCGTATTGTACGCTGTCAACGCAGGCCGAGGCGCCATTAAGGCTGTCTTAAGGACTTTTTTAGAGGATGAGGGGGTGAATCTCGAGAATTTATCAGGAGCTTTAATACCTCGATAGAATCTCATCTCTATTATCTTTGAGATACTCGTCCAAATCCGGCACAGCAAATTGAACATAGCCCCTCTGAGGCGCCTGGATAACTTCTCGTGAAAGCAGCTTGGCCCTAACAGAACTCAGCTCACTCGTCTTTTTACCAAGGCGTTTGGCTAAATCCGAGGTCTTGGATTGCCTACTATCCTCGCACATGGCATACAGGTAGTTGATTTCATTACGGGAAAGACCCGAAATTTCAGGCTCGTGGACCACGTCGTGGAAACGAGCTTCGGCAAGCAGGATACCTTCATCAACATCGCGCTCACTAACGAGAGTTGATTTTTCCCGATGAAGGTTGGCGCGCTGCCAGATTGAATACCCAACAAGTTGAACTAAATACGCATAACCTTTTGTTGCTCTCGCCGCTTTTGATAGCAAATCCCCGTCGAGAGAAAGACCGGTCGCGTTAAAGCTATCACTCAAAGAAAGTGCAATCTCGATTTGATTGATAGGAGCAAGGTCTTCAGGAACCGCGCGACGAAGAAAAGTAAGTGCCTTGCCGTTAATAAGATCCATAACGCCCGATGGCAATCCGGCAAAGGCAAGAGCGATGTTGACTTTCTCCCCAATGAGTAATTGAACTGTTGAGGCAATAATACGCATTTCCTCAACTGGGGCATCTTGGACTTCATCAACAGCGATGAACAGACCCTTTGAGCCCTGCGTAATCTGCTTTAGTTTTGCCCGAAGGCTCATTTCGCTTGAAGAAATGTCCAACTTGGCAGAAGCAATACCAACGTTAACGCCAAGCGAAGCGGAGGAAAAAGTCAGTTGGTCTTGAATCTGCTCCATAAGATCGTGCGACAAACGCAGACCAGCCGAAACAACAACGGCCTTCCAACCCAGCTCAATCGCTCGGTCGCGCAGATCGCAAAGAAGAACCGTTTTCCCCGACCCGCGCGGGCCTGTGATTCGCATAAGACGTGCGGGGGCGCCAACGCCGGACATGAGACCCTCCACGAACTCGAGAGAGATATCATCACGACCGATGATTCGAGGAGGCTCCGCACCGGCGGTCGGACGAAATGGATTGTAGAACTTGGCTTTGTCCATAACCAGCAACCTTAGGCAGATTTCGCTTATATATATTTATAAATTAGTATATATGTATATATAGCTTTATAACCGGCTATACAATCGATAATGTAAAGAGAATTCATCGAATTAGGGGATACATTCAGGCAAAACTAACCCAACGAAACAAAAATGCGGAAATAAATGCTCAATCGTAGCCAGGCGATCACCAACGCCGATCCTGCACGTGCAATAAGCGCAGAGATGGCCCCGCTCCGCAAGCAAGGCCTCCAGAACTTCTCGCTTGCTCTCTCCGCGCAACGCTGTGTAATTAAACGTCGTATCGGGGGTGTTGCGTATGGCCCTCTTGGAACAAATCGAACAATCGACCCGCCTCTTCAGGTCGAGAGGATGCGCCCAGGACGGTGTTGAGAATATCCCCGGCATCGCGTCCACGCGTTTCCATAGCAGGCACCGTTGCAGCGTCCTCTCCAAGAATGCGGATGTTACCGCGAGGTACCGACGCCACCACAACAGGTGAATGCGTTGTAAGTATAAACTGTACGTTTGGAAATATGCGAACCAGGTCCTCGAGAATCCGCGCCTGCCAGCGGGGATGCAAATGAAGGTCAATCTCATCGATCATAACAACAACGTATGGCCAACCACTTCAGACTTCAATTGTGCAGAGAAAAATGGGCAGGAGATAAGGCCTTTCGAGTCAGCGTTAGCGTAAGGATGTCGATGGCTAACCGCCAAACGCAAGCGGCCCCTGTCTTAGAATCTGGAATTGCTACATAACTCATAAATCGTGGAGCCCGCAGAAACAGAGTAGCTCAACTTCGCATTTGTGAACAAAAAAGCCCAGCAAAAGCTGAGCTTATTAAACAAAAGGTGCTCCATGGCGGATTCGAACCGTCGACCTTGGGATTAGAAGTCCCCTGCTCTATCCAACTGAGCTAATGGAGCAAATAACCACACGCCAAGCAAGCGCGAGCCCGCCAAGCGCAAATAAGTATAACCTACTTGAACTGTTCGCGGTATGCCTTGCATACCTCATCGACCGGGCCGTCCATACGAAGGTCGCCCTTCTCAATCCAAACGCACGCTGGCAGATGCGCGCAACCATACCCGAAGAGAAGTTCTTGAGCGGCATGTCGACAAAGTTCTGCAGCTCAACGAACTCGATAATACCATCAAAGTCGGCATCGATAAATTCCTTGGTATAGCCGACTAGCGCAACGTTCAAATAAATGTTCTCGCGTGCCGTCAGCTCGGGATCAAAGCCAGCTCCAAGTTCAATCAGAGGTGCAATGTTGCCATGAACCTTAACGCTGCCCTCGCTAAGCTCGAGCGCACCAGCGATAATCTTGAGCATCGTGGACTTGCCGGAACCATTAGTACCGACCAAGCCCACGACCTCACCGCGATGAATATCAAACGAGATGTGCCTAAGCGCCCTAAACTCCTCAAAGAACAACTCATGCTTAGCGAGCTTAATAAAACATTCTTTGAGGCAGGTCAGCGAGTCAGACGCCATGTTAAAGATCATGGTGGTGGCGTCGACCTCGACAGCCAGAGGCTGCTCGTTGTAATCAACAACAGATTCAGTCATCACAGCATTCCTTTAGATGTAGAAGATGAATTTGCGCTCGGACTTGTGGAAGACGGCTACATCTCAGGATGCCAGGGCCAAACGGCTATACTTTCTACGATTGAATATCAAAGGAGCATTGAGTGAATTCTGAATCTATTGCCGTCATTATCCCCTGCTACAACGAAGCCCTCACGATCGGCAAAGTCATTGACGACTTCCACCGCGAGCTTCCGCAGGCGACGGTCTATGTATACGATAACAACTCGTCAGACGATACCTCGCGCATCGCAACGGAACACGGCGCCACGGTGCGCTTTGAGCCCCGGCAGGGAAAGGGCAATGTCTGCCGTCAGATGTTCCGCGATATCGACGCCGATTGCTACCTCATGGTCGACGGCGACGACACCTACCCCGCCGAAGCGGCAAAAGCCCTCTGCGAGCCCATTCTTAATGGTACAGCCGATATGACCGTCGGCGATCGCCTGTCCAACGGCACCTACGCCGAGGAAAACAAGCGCGCCTTCCACGGCTTTGGCAACAATCTGGTTCGTGCCATGATCAAATGGATTTACGGATACAGCTTCGATGACGTCATGACGGGCTATCGCGCCATGAGCCGCCCCTTTGTCAAAACGTTCCCCGTGCTTTCCGAGGGCTTTCAGATTGAAACCGAGCTCTCCATCCATGCCGTCGACCACCGCTGGCGCATCAAAGATGTGCCTATTGAGTACCGTGACCGCCCCGAGGGTTCCGAGTCCAAACTCAACACCGTCAGCGACGGCATCAAAGTTGTCGCCATGATCGGCACGCTGTTCAAGGACTACCGCCCGCTCAAATTTTTCAGCCTCGTTGCGCTCCTGTTTGCAATAATCGGTTTTGCCCTGGGCATTCCCATCATTGTCGAGTATTTCCAGACCGGTCTTGTTCCGCGTTTCCCAACCGCCCTGCTCGCCGCATCGTTTATGTTCCTGTGTGGCTTAAGTCTCGCGACTGGTTTTATCCTCGACTCCGTGGCAAAGGTCGAAAAAAAGCAGTGGGAAGTCAACGTGTATAACAAATACACCTTCGGTGACTATCGCAACGACAACACGAACGCGAGGTAAACCGCCCCTACGCCGTGCGTTGGCACTCCTTCTCACGCAACTTTGGCAAAGAAGTAGGCCTATTTGCCGGCCTCCAGCATGCACTCCGCCTCGCGCACGAGCAGACGTGTGCGGTTTACTTCGAGCGCTCGGCAATCAAACTCCGAATAAGGTCGACGGTCGCCTCGTAGGAATGCGGACGGTCGAACTGGGCCACGGCGAGCTCGCGCGCCACATGACCCATGCGCGCACGCCCCGCTTCGTCCTCCACCAGCTCGCAGATCACCTTCGCGAGTCCCTCGGCATCGCCGGGAACCACGTTCACGCCAAAACCTTCACGCTCCACCTTCTCGCGGAACTCCGCGTTCATGGACGTGTTGACCATGGGACGGCCCGAGGCAAGGTAGTCGCCAATCTTGGTGGGCACGCTCTGCGGCGCGTTGGCCACCAGCGAGTTCACCACCATGTCGGACGCCTTGAGCCAGGCGGCCATGGTGCGGTACGGCATATAACCCAGAAGCTCGGCGGGAGCGCCGGTGCGCATGACGGCGGCCTCGACGGATCCACGCTCCGGTCCATCGCCCAAGATCTTGAGCTTGAGCTCGGGATGAGCCTTGGCGGCGATGGCCACCGCCTCGACGAGCGTTTCCAGGTCGTAGAGCGCCGAGATGTTGCCGGCATAGGAAACCCAGACCTCACCGGCGGGCTTCACCACCGAAGCGGCATTTTCCGCAGCTCCGGCGTCGAACTCCTCGAGATCGTTGCCCACGTACACCACGAGCTTGGGAATGTCCTCCGCGCGATCGCGGAAGGGTCGCGCCGCGTACTCGTCGGAGGTTCCCACCACGGCGTCTGCCAACGCGTAGGCACGGCGCGCCTGGCGTTCAAACGGTGCGAACAGCAGGTCCGACACAACGGGCACATCGAGCGCGATGCGGAAGGCCTCGGGCCACAGGTCGTTCACGTCCACCACGAAGGGGATACCATAGCGCTTGGCCGCCCGTCCCGCGGCAAGCGTCACATCGTTGGGAGGAATCTGGCAGTAGATGAGGTCGTAGTCGTGGTTGGCGTCGAAATACGTGCTCACGCGCTTGGCCATCACATGATGCGCCCAGATGCGCTGCGGGCACATGTTGGCCGGGTAGCTCGGCTCGGAAATGAACTTGACGTTGAACGGATGCGCGCTCGCATCGAACGAATCCAAATCGCGTTGGCGCTTCTCCCAGTGCTGGAAACCGCTCGTGATGAAATCAACGTCGAAACCACGCTCCACGAGCAGGCTCGCGAGAAACGTGTAGCGCGTAGCGCCCTTGACCTCGTGGCCAAGCTTGGCGTCGGCGCTGAATATGGCGATGCGCGGTTTGCGACTCATGGAGTATCCCCTGTTGGCTTGCTAGTGACGGCGCCTGGCAACCAGGCGCTTGATGGAATTATACGAGAGGCTCAGGCGGTTAAGCAGCATGGCCATTCGGTAGCGTTGCTCTCCGCGCGTCCACTGGTCGATGTCGGCGCGGCGAAGCTCGCGACGGAACTCCTTTGCGCGCGCACGGCCGCGGCTGCGGTCCTCGTCGAACAGAAGCGCGATGTTATAGTGCGTGTCCACGATGAGATGGACTTTCTCACGGACGTAGTAGACGGCTTCGTTCGAGAGCTTCTCACCGGTGGCCGCGCGGACCTCATCGTGCTCGCAACGCTCGAGATAGGCCAAAAGCTCGGTCACCACGCGGGAATGGTCGTCCCAGCGACGCACGTAGTTGTCGTGGTTCACGGACTGGTTGGCGTTGCCCACGAGGTACTGGTACACCTCGACATCCAGATAGCAGATGGTCGAGGCCGGCACGCTCGCCTTGACGACGTACTCGTAGTCCTCGTAGAACGTGTGCTCGAGCAGCTTGATACCGATACCGCGCAGGTAGTCCGTGCGCGCGGTGAGCGTATGGATCATGATCTGGAAGACGGTGTCGCCGTTGGTGAGTACGGTCGAGAAATCGAGCACGCGGCCGGGAACGACACCCTTCGCCAGCGGGAATGCACGCTCCTCGCCTGTGGTCATATCGACCTCGCGCTTCTTATCCACCACAAGATCGCAGTCGAGGTCGGCCAGGCGATCGAGCAGCTCGGCCATGCCGTCGGCGTTCACCCAGTCGTCGCCGTCGATCACACGGAAGTAACGGCCGCGCGCGTGCTCGATGCCGGCGTTCACGGCCGAACCGTGCCCGCCGTTCTCCTTGGAGATAACGCGGATCACGCCGTTGCTGCGAGCCGCGAAGTCCTCCGCGAGCGCGCGGGTGCCGTCGGTGGAGCCATCGTCCACAACGATAACCTCGAGATTGCCCACGAAGCGCGGGTCGAGGTAGGACTCGAGGCCGCGCGCGAGGTAGGACTCGACGTTGTACGCGGGAACAGCGACGGTGAGCTGTGGTGCAGATGTGTCGAACGCGTTCTTGGGCACGGGAGCTCCTAACGGGAAAACGTGGCTTTACGGTACGCGAGGCCGGCGCGCGACCTCACGAGGTGGATGATGCGACCGACGGCGCACCACACCAGGGCGCTGCGCGTCTTGAGAAGGCCCACGCACACGCGGGCTCCCCTGCCCTGTGGGCGCGCATCCAGGACGAGCACGCGGAAGAGTCCGTCGTCCATGACGCTGCGGCAGAAGGCCACGCGGTCCGCATGGTTCAGCCCCGCGCGCGCATCGCAGTTGCGCTCGAGCGCGGACAAGATGTAGCGCGCATAACGAGCCCCGAGGCGGGAGCGGACATCGGCGGAATCGAGGCCCCACGACACCTGCTGGCGGTACACATCGTCGATGCGACGGCGATGCACCTCGTAGTACTCGGGCACGAATTTGGCCGTCAGGTTGGCGGCCACGCGCTTCTCGTAGCGGTACAAAGGACGCGCCACGAGCACGAGGTTCTCAACGCGATTAAAGACCGCAACGTTGAAGACGACGTCCTCGATGAGGGGGACGGTCTCGAACGCGATACCGTCCAGCACCTCCGCACGGTAGACCTTGTTCCACGCATAGCCCAGAAGCGTACGGTCCTCGAGGTCGAGAACCTGCGCGTGCGCATCGGAGCCCGAAAAAGCCCCGTCGAGCGCCGGCACGATGTCGTGCGCACCGCATACGGAACCGTCCGCATCGAAGAGTTCCTCGGTAAGCCCGAACACCACGACGTCGGTCCTGACCCCCGCATCGGCCTGGAAATAGATCTTCTCGGCACAGCGCTCGAGTAGGTCGGGAGCGTACGCATCATCCGGGTCGGGCATCCAGACGTAAGAGCCGCGCGCCGCCGCGATGCCGGTATTGCGCGCGCCGGACAGGCCTTGGTTCTCCTCGTGGCGCACAAGGCGAATGCGCGGATCCTCGGCAGCGGCATGCTCGACGAGCTCCGCGACGTTATCGGGAGAGGCGTCGTCAACGCAGATGAGCTCCCAGTCCGCACACGTTTGGGCATGGACACACGCTACGGCATCGGGCAGATAGGCCGCCACGCCATAGCAGGGCATGATGATGGAAAAGAAGGGGCGGCGCTCACTCGCGGCCGCCTCGTCGCACGCGTCGGACATGTTAGTCGAACTGCGCCTTGTAAGCCGCGCAGACCTCGTCCACCGGGCCGATCATGCGCTCGTGACCCTTCTCGATCCACACCGCGGAGGTGCAGATGCGCTCCACCTGCTCGATGGAATGGCTCACGAACAGCACGGTCACGTTGCCGGAATCTATGAAGCTCTGGATGCGGCGCTCGCACTTCTGCTGGAAAAACACGTCGCCCACAGAGAGCGTCTCATCGACGATGAGGATGTCGGGCTCCACCACGGTGGCGATGGCGAACGCGATGCGCGCGACCATACCGGATGAGTAATTCTTCATGGGCATGTCGAGGAAGTCGCGCAGCTCGGCGAAGTCCACGATCTCGTCCAGGTGCTCATTCATGAACTGCTTGGAGTAACCCAAAAGCGCACCGTTGAGGAAAATGTTCTCACGCGCGGTGAGCTCGAGGTCGAAACCAGCGCCCAGCTCGATGAGGGGCGCGATGTTGCCACGAACCGTCACGGTGCCCTTCGTGGGCTCGAGCACGCCGGCGATGATCTTGAGCATGGTGGACTTACCGGAACCGTTGGTTCCCACCAGGCCGATGACCTCGCCCTTTTTAACCTTAAAGCTCACGTGCTCCAGAGCATGGAACTCCTTGAAGAACAACTCATGGCGCACGAGCTTGATGAAGTACTCCTTGAGGGAGTTGAGCTGCTCGCTGGCCATGTTGAAGACCATCGTGACGTCGTCGACCTCGATGGCGTACTCGGTGTTGTTAGCGTCTGCCATGGTGCCGCCTTAGACGTAGAGGATGAACTTGTGCTCGGTCTTCTTGAACACGAAGATACCGATGATGAGCGCGATGATGGCCCACGCGATGCACATAAGGAGCACCGTGGGCGTGGGGTTCTGCTGCCACAGGAAAATATCACGCATGAACTCGAGGTAGTTGTACATGGGGTTTATCTTCACCAGCATGATGATCCAGTGCGGGGCGCCCTTGTCGATAAGCAGGGAGAGGTCCCAGAAGATGGGCGTGAGGTAGGTCCACGCGATGATGACGACACTCCACAGGTGGATGATGTCGCGGAAGAAGACGGAGAGCGCGCCGATGGCCATGCCCACGCCGATGCAGAAGAGCATCAGCAAGAACAGGCACAGGGGCAGCCAGATGAAGTGCCACGTGGGCATAACCTGGAAGAACAGCATGACGATGGCCACGGCGATGAGCGAGAAAGCAAAGTTCACGAGCGCGAACAAGACCTTCTGCACCGGGAAGATATACCGGTTGACCTTGACCTTCTTCAGCAGCGGCGCGGCGTTGATGATACTCGTAAGCGCTGCGTTGGTGGAGTCGCTCATGAGCGAGAACGTGACGTTGCCCACGATGAGGTAGAGTGGGAAGTTGGGGACGTTGCTGCCAAACATGTAAGAGAACACGATGGACATGACGACCATCATGAGCAATGGGTTGAGAACGCTCCACAACACACCGAGGAAACTACGACGGTACTTGAGCTTGAAGTCCTTGGTGACGAGCTGCTCGAGGATGAGCAGATCCTTCTTATACGGACGCGGGGCCTTTTCGGTTGCAAGAGTCTGTGAGGACACCGACGACGCCTCCCTATTGATTGCACGTTAGCGGCAGATGCCGCCCTTGCCGAAGAACATATGTTAACACAGGGGCGCTTGCGCGATTTCTCGCCCCGGCGAGCTGCACACAATCAGGAGAGTCGGGGGCCCTGCAGGCCATTTCCATCATGTCCCTGCGAACAGTTAAACCGCAGTCGAAGAATCTCGCACCGGGCCGCAGCGCCTCCGGATATCCTTCGTCTTCACCGTCTTCGTCGGCTTCGCTCATGAAAACAAAAGCAGGACCCCCTACCCCTTTGCGTTCTCCTTCGCACGGGCGCGGGCAATCTGCTTGCCGTTCACAAAGCCGCCCACTTTACGCACCAGGCCGCCAACGCCGTTGGTTCGCACGAAGAATGCCGTCTCGCTTGCGAAGTATTTCACGCGCGGCCACACCGGCACGTGGCGGCCGGTAATGCCCATCTGCTCCAGGTAGAAGCGCTTGCGCTTAGGTGAAAGCTTGGGATGCCCGAGCACGATGTCGGTATCCATGCGCGAGAACACACGGCGCGTGCCGTCCTGCACGATGGGGTTCTCCCAGCCATCGTCCACGATTGCGCCGTGGATGTAGTTAAAGCCGCGCATATAGTGCGCCTCGAGGATACCGAGGTCGGTCACGTGCAGGCGCTCGAGGATGTCCGTCATGTTACACCAGCGGTCGAAGGGCAGGGCCACGGCACTGTCCTTCTTGTGGTTGTACGTAGCGCCGGGAAGGTCACAGCGGTAGTGGTAGAAGGCCTCATCGAACGTCATGATGGCCTTGGCCTGGCAGAATGCCTCGATGAGGAACGGGTTGTCCGCCCAGCCAGCGCCCGGGTACGGGACAAAGCGGATGCCGCACTCGTTCAAGAAGTCGCGGCGGTAGATGGCGCTCCAAATGCTCGGGTGTTGCTCCACCATGATGGGCAGGTCGACCAGAGTCACGGGGCGCGTGGTGTTGGGCAGGCGGTGCGCCAGAACGCACTGCTGCTCGTACTGCATGTCCGGGTCGTCCCAATCGTGCACGTCGATCCACGGGCACTTGACGATGTCCACGGGACCATCCACCATGGCCGCGCGCGCGAGCATGCGCTCGTACATGGCCGAGTCGATCCAGTCGTCCGGCTCAATGACGGAAACCCACGCGCCGTGAGCCATCTCTAAGCCACGGTTGCACGTGGCGCCGTAGCCCTCGTTGGGTTTGTCAACAACGATCACGCGCGGGTCGCGCGTCTCAAACTCGCGAAGAATAGCTAGGGAGCCGTCCTTCGAGCCATCGTTCAAACAGATGATCTCCAGCTCACGGTGCGTTTGGGAGCAGATGCTCTCCAGGCACTGGGCGAGATACTTTTCCACGTTGCACACGGGAATGATGACGGAAACGAGCGCGGAAGCGTCGGATTTCATGCAAGACGACCTTTCAGGGACACGACGGCAAAGCGCATTAAGCGCCGGGCTGCATTCTTATCTGAACAAGGATACCAAGGAAGCCCCGCACACTCTCCCTTTTGCTATCATTTGACCCGAATCACAAAACCTCTCGCCGCGGACTAACACCGAAGCCCCGGCTCTTCTGGCACATTTGCAGATCGGATATCCACATGGCCGCTTCGTCCATCACCGCAACCATCGACCAAGTATTCGAGGCCGATGGAGACCGGGTTGTCTACCGGGCAGAGCTGAAGGGCTGCGGAAACGCGCTGCCCAACCCCGCGGACTTTGCCCTTACCGCCAAGAGCGGTACGCCCCTTAACGCGCACGCGGAATTCTTCATCCTGGAGCCCCAGGCCAAAGGAGCCAACCCCGTCCTCTCCGTCAAGGCCGATGGCTTCACCGCCAACTTCAACCTCACCTACCAGGACATGTTGCTCGATACCATGACGGGCAGGCGCCGCGAGCGCATGCGTATCCGCCGCGACCTCGACATGGTGAATCCCAGCATCGACGGCGCGTACGCGAGCTATCCCAAGCCCCAGCCCCTGCCGGAAGGCTCCATTCCCGCAGACTTCCACCCGCTCGTGAGCATCATCTGCCCGCTCTACAACACGCCGCTGCCCTACCTGCGCGACATGATCGACTCGGTGCTCGCGCAGACCTATACGATCTGGGAGCTCGTGCTGGTAAATGCGAGCCCGGACAACGAGGGCATGCAGGAAGTACTGGCCACCTACGCGGACCCGCGCATCAAGACCATTGACTTCCCCGAGAACTTAGGCATCGCCGGCAATACCAACATAGGCATTCGCGCCGCCACGGGCGACTATGTGGCCTTTGCCGACCATGACGACACGCTCTCCCCCTACGTGCTCGAGCGCTACATGGCCTTCGCCGCCAAGCACCCCGATGCGGACCTCTTCTATTGCGACGAGGACAACTTCGAGGAAGACGACGCCGCCGGCTACGCCCCGCGCTTCAAGCCCGACTTCAACCGTGACCTACTCTACTCGCACAACTACATGGTGCACATGCTCATGGTGAACCGCTACATCCTCGACCGCGTGGAGCTGTCGCCCGACGAAGTCTCCGGAGCTCAGGACTACGACCTCTCCCTCAAGGCCGTGGAGCACGCCCGCTGCATCTGCCACATTCCCGAGGTCCTCTACCACTGGCGCGTGCACGCCGGCTCCACCAACGGCGGCGTCATGGAGTCCAAGCCCTACGCCGTTCTTGCCGGAGCCACGGCGCTGGAGAACCATTTCTCACGCCGAGGCATTGAAACTCACGTTTCAGAAACCCATAATTCCTGCGTGTACCACGTGGATTACAAGAAGGCATCGCGCCCTCCACGCGTGGGTTTAGCCATTCTGAGCAACAACACGCAAGACACGACGCGCTTGTTCAAATCTGTTGGTAATGCGCACGGCATCTCGAATACAAGCATCATCCTGAACCCCGCGAGCCTCAGGGCGGCGACGCGAGAGGCACTCGAAACCCTGGATACAGACCTCATCGCCTTCGCAACCGACATGATCGAACTCGACGACGAGAGCTGCATCGCAACCACTGCGGCCTACTTCTGCCGAGCCGAGGTAGGCATTGTCTCGCCCAAGCTTTTCTACCCCGATGGTCTCATCGCACAAGCGGGCACCGTGCTCCTCGCGGACGGAACCCCCGTTGCCCCCAACCGCAACTTCACGGACAACATGGGCGGCGGTTACAACGGCCTTGCAGAGGCAACGTGCAACTTCTCGGCCGCAAGCCCCGACCTCTTCATGATCCGGCGCAGCGATCTTGAAACGATTGCCGGTCAGCTCCACGAATACGGGAACCTCCAAACCGAGGTAATGGAGCTCTCGTTCCTCCTGCGTCAGCAAGACAAGCTCGTCCTCGGCACCCCTCATGCGCGCGCCACCACCCACGGCAGCGCCTACGTAGCGGCCGCAAACCTCAACGCCATCTATGGAAGCGCCACGGGCCTTGCCGAGCTCTGGCGCCGCTTCCCCGCCATGCGCCAAGACGTGCTCGCCAACCCCAACGTAGAGTACACGAGCGGCTACCCGCGTCTCGATATCAAGCGCGATGAGGACGCCCAAGCCAAGCGAATCTACACTAGGGGCATTCTCTCTAGCATCAAGCACCGCATCTTGGGATAAACGTCTCGATATTCAGCATGGCGAACATTCGATGCGCTACTGATACGATATTCATAATATTTCATGCATCATCTATTGAAGACGCTGCATGAAGCCCTCCCGCACGTATACTATTGGACTGGAACAAAACTATAGGAGGGCACATGGGGTCTCATTTCTCCAACAGCAACGAATACCACAATTCCAGCGATACTGAGAACAACAACGAAATACCATGGCAAACGCTTCAAGCCTCTTGACGACACGGGGACAATACCGCAGGCACAGGAGGCGCCCCGGGCTTTCGAAGCATATAATTCTCCCAGCGATACCGCCCAATACGCTCACTTTCCGTATCTTGATCTTCACTACGATGAAGAACCACTCGAGCGCAAAAGGATTCGCAGGAAGAAGCGCTGGCCCATCGTCGTAGGCATCGTCGTTGCTCCGCTCGTCGCTTGCGGCGCCTCCGGAGCTGTCCTCCTCAGGCAAGTCAAGGACGTTAAAACGGATGCAGACTCCATTATTGCCAGCGCGCAAAGTGCCTCAGAAAGCGTAAAAACCGGAAACATGGACGGCGTGCTCGATGCTGCTCAGAACATCGATGCCGCGGCCGGGCGCATGCACTCGACCACCTCGAGTGCACTCTGGAATATCGCGAGTTTTATTCCGGTTCTCGGGAGCGATGTGAAGTCCGTTCAGACCATCTCGGCAACGCTCGATACGCTTGCAAACGACGCGCTCACGCCCGTTGCGGAGGCGCTCAAGGGTCAGGGCCTCAACACCCTCTTTACCGAAAACGGATCCATCAACATCAACCTGCTAACCAACGTGTGCACCGTTCTCTCAAATTCCAAGCCATCTATAAACAAGGCCGCGAAAGAGATGAGCGCTCTCCCCGACGCGCACATCGCCCAGCTACAGACAGCTCTTGAAAAAGCCAAGCCCCTCGTAGCCACCCTCAACGACACCGTAAACGCCGCATCGGCAGTCGCTCCGTACCTGCCGCAGATGCTCGGCGCAAATGGCCAAACACGTACGTATGTCGTAGTTGCCCAGAACAACTCCGAGCTACGCGCCACGGGCGGCTTCCCCGGCTCCACCGGTCTACTCACCGTCACGAACGGCAAGATCGAGCTCGGTGAATTCTCCGGCATTTCAAAGCTCAACGGTGGCGAGGGAACGCTTCCCACCACCGAGGTCGAACAGACGATGTATCCCAACGGCTACACCAAGATTCCCCAGCTCATCACCACGAACCCCGATTGGTCTTCTACCGGAATGCACGTACGCGACCTCTGGGCGGACCGCGTGGGAGATGTGGCCAACGGAGCGATAGCGGTCGATCCCGTGTTCCTGCAGCACCTGCTTGCACTCACCGGCGGGGTTACGCTCAGCGATGGCTCCACCATCGATGGCACCAATGCCGCAACAATTCTCCTCCACAACGTGTACCTCGAAAAAGCCGTTCCGGATCAAGACCCATACTTTGCAGAAGCTGCTGGCGCAGCTGCTAAGCAGGTAATGAGCAATCTGGGCAAGGTCGATCTTACCGCCCTCATAGAAACCGTGGCCAAGGACGCCAAAGCCGGCCGCGTGATGGTATGGATGGAAAACGCAGACGAAGAGAATGCGATCGCTAAACTCGGTCTCGAGGGTGCTGTCTCACAAGATAGCACCGTTCCCGAGCTCGGCGTCTATATTGATGACAACACCTGGGCAAAGATGAGCTGGTATCTAAGCTCCCATATCGAGGTTGGCCAGGGCACTGCAAATGCAGACGGGTCGAAGACGTACGACGTTACCGTTCGCGTAAAGAACAACTGCACGACCGAAGAGGCCCAGACGCTTACGCATTACATCTCCGGCTACAACCCGGAGCTCAAGGCGCTCGGCAACATGATCTACGGTGTAACGCTGTACGCGCCGGCCAACGGAACCATTTCAAACATCCAGTCCAGCGCCGGCACTACGTATGCCAAGACCAAGTACGGTAATTGCCAGGTCTGGCAATACGGCGGACAGGTCCAGCTCGCCCCGCAGGAAGAGGAGACCTTGACGTTTACGGTAACCACGTCCACGGATGCCCAGACGGAGCTTGCCGTACGCACCACCCCCACGGCCCAGGAAGTTGCTGGCTGGCAGTAGGCTTTTTGCGCGATCAGGTTAGGCCGCTCCAACATATTCCACACGCAAAGGGGAGGGTGCTCTATTGGGCACCCTCCCCTTTTAGCAGAAATCTAAAGCATGCCTTGTAAGCTATTAACGACACTACAGGAATAGCGTACTCCCGAAGGTTAAACGTGCAAGCAAGCTTAACAAGAATGAGAAACAGCTTACTCAGCCAACAACTCGTCCATATACACGTCGAGTTCCTCGTGCCAGTCTGCGGGCGCAAAGCCCGTGGCATCGAGCTTGGAGAGGTCCAGCGCGGAGTGCTCCGGGCGCGGGGCGATGGGGCCGGCGGCGTTGGCGTAATAATCCGCCGTGGAGACCGGCACCACCCTGCCGCCGTTGCCGTTGGCGCGATCGAACACCGCCGCGGCGATCTTGGCCCAGCTGGCGGCGTCGCCGGAGTTGGTGCAGTTGTACAGGCCGTAGGGCGCCGGGGCCGTGGGCTCCATGTCGCCCTCGCGGTAGCCGAGCAGATGGAAGATGGCGCCGGCCATGGTCTCGGTGAAGGTGAGGCGGCCCACCTGGTCGTCCACCACGGTGACCCGCTCGAGGACGTCCCCGGCGTCGGCGCAGCGGTCGGAGAGAGCGCGCATGGTCTTCACGAAGTTGTGGCCGCGGCCAATGACCCAGCTGGAGCGCAGGATGTAGTGCGCGGGGCAGGACTCGACGGCGAGGTCACCGGCGGCCTTGGACTGGCCGTAGACGGAGAGGGGCGAGAGCGCCTCGTCCTCGGAGTGCAGCTCCGCGGTGCCGTCGAACACGTAGTCCGAGCTCACGTGCACGAGCGCGATGCCGTGCTCGGCGCACGTGCGGGCGAGCAGCGCCGGTCCCGTGGCGTTGGCGGCCCAGCACGCCTTGCGGCCCTCGGGGGTCTCCGCCCTGTCCACCGCGGTGTAGGCGCCGCAGTTGATGACGGTGCCGTAGAGCGACCAGTCGAACTTGCCGTAGGCCGCCGGGTCGGACATGTCGAAGGTGTCGATGTCGCAGTAGTCGAAGGAGCCGTTAAGGCCGCGCTCCTCGGCCATGGCGCGCACGGCGCGGCCCAGCTGGCCGTTGCAGCCGGTCACGAGCGTGCGGCGCGGGGCCATGGGCAGGGCGTCGGCGAGCATCGGGTGCGCCCTGTCGGCCTCGGAGAGCTCGCACTCCTCCAGAGGGATGGGCCACTGGATGGCGAGCTCGGGGTCGGCCAGGTTCACGAAGGTGTAGGTCTTCTTGAGCTCGAGCGACCAGTGGGCGTCCACCAGGTAGGTGTAGGCCGTGCCGTCCTCCAGGGCCTGGTAGGAGTTGCCCACGCCGCGCGGCACGAAGATGGCGCGCGAGGGGTCCAGCGTGCAGGTGAAGACCTTGCCGAAGCCCGCGCCGGGGCGGAGGTCCACCCACGCGCCGAAGACCGAGCCGGTGGCCACGGAGATGAACTTGTCCCAGGGCTCGGCGTGGATGCCGCGCGTGACGCCCTTGTTGTCGTTGAAGGAGATGTTGTTCTGCACGAATCGCAGGTCGGGGATGCCCGCGGCCACCATCTTCTCGCGCTGCCAGTTCTCCTTGAACCAGCCGCGGTTGTCGCCGTGGACGGGGAGGTCCACCACCTTGAGGCCGGGGATGCCGGTCTCCGTTACGGTGAGCTGTTTCTCGAATTCAAATTCTGCCATAGGGTCCGTTCCTTTCCAAAGTCCCGGCCCGTGCGCGGCGAGCTCCCCCGGGATCATCCCCATGTCCGCAAGGGAGCTCGCCGTGCACGGGCCGAGAAGGCGTCTCGCGTACTCGGGCGCCGCCGCGAGTAGTTCGCGACAGCGCCCTCGATCAGTGTGGTAACTTACTGGCCCTGCGCGCGGTAGCGGGCCTCGGTGGCCTCCTTGGCCGGGCGCCACCAGGACTCGTTCTCGACGTACCAGTCGATGGTGGCCTTGAGCCCCTCGGCGAAGTCGGTGTGGGCCGGCCTCCAGCCCAGCTCGCGCTGGAGCTTGGTGCTGTCGATGGCGTAGCGGCGGTCGTGGCCGGGGCGGTCGGCGACCCAGTCGAAGTCCTCGGGGTCGCGGCCCATCGCCTCCAGGATCATGCGCAG
The DNA here is from genome assembly GCA_959019775.1 of uncultured Collinsella sp. Taxonomy (GTDB): domain Bacteria; phylum Actinomycetota; class Coriobacteriia; order Coriobacteriales; family Coriobacteriaceae; genus Collinsella. The sequence goes on along the minus strand of CAUEPS010000006.1, from coordinate 29,175 downwards.
GACGGTGATGTTGTTCTTCTCGCCGTCTGCGCCGATGAGGTAGGTCTCCCCCATGCGGCCCTTGGTCAGGATGTCCCAGACGGCCGAGGAGTGGTCCTCGGTGTGGATCCAGTCGCGGACGTTCTCGCCCTTCCCGTAGAGCCTGGGGCGGACGCCATCGACGATGTTCGTGATCTGGCGCGGGATGAACTTCTCCACGTGCTGGTAGGGGCCGTAGTTGTTGGAGCAGTTGGAGATCGTGGTGCGCAGCCCGTAGGTGCGGGTCCAGGCGCGCACTAGCATATCGGAGGACGCCTTGGTCGAGCTGTAGGGGCTCGAAGGCCTGTAGGGCGTCTCCTCGGTGAACCTGGCCGGGTCGTCGAGCGCCAGGTCGCCGTAGACCTCGTCGGTGGAGACGTGGTGGTAGCGGATGCCGTATTTGCGGACGGCCTCCAGCAGGCGGAAGGTGCCCTCGACGTTGGTGCGCAGGAACGGCTCCGGGTCGGCGATGGAGTTGTCGTTGTGGCTCTCGGCGGCGTAGTGCACGATCGCGTCGTGGCCGGGGACGAGCTCGTCCAGCAGCGCGGCGTCGCAGATGTCGCCCACGACGAGCTCCACGCGGTCGGAGGGCAGCCCGGCGATGTTCTCGGGGTTGCCGGCGTAGGTCAGCTTGTCCAGGACGGTCACGTGCACCCCGGGGTGGTTGTTCACCACGTAGTGCACGAAGTTGCTGCCGATGAAGCCGCAGCCGCCCGTGACGATGATGTTCTTAGGTTCAAAAATCTCAGACATTATTCTCCTTATTTACGCAGCCTGCTGCTCAAGGCGTTCCACAAGCTGCTCTTCGGAATGAACAAACTCAAACGGTTCGTACTCGCCGTATGCAGAAGGACGACTGATGGTAACGAGCTGAAGGTCAGACGTGCCAAAACGACCCTGTACCCTTCGCATCATCTCAACAAGCTCCTTGCCTGGTTTAACGGCCATTACCAGCGAACCTTGCTTAGAAAACCACTTAGCAACCAGATAGCGCATCAGCCAACTCCCTTCTGAACTCAGCTTCATCATGAATCAAACCGGCCTCGTAGCGCATTCGCAAGAAGGCACCAATCTTCGAATCAACGGTCTTCTTATACAAATACTTGTGAAGCCAGTTGTTTAACTGCCTATTAAAGAAAGTATTGTACTGAAGCTCTATCGGATAGCAGCGAGCTTCACGCACATAATAGAGATGAACGCCACGATAACCGTCGTCTATGGCTTTTCCAGCAGATAGATCAACAACTTTAAAATCAGAACCGCTTAACGCAAGAACGGATTCATAAGAATCAACAATGGATCGAAAGCCGAGAAGGTCATTAAAGACTTTACGCACTTGATGATCGGGCCAATAACGGTCTAACTTAAGCTTGATAGACTGAAGAGATTTAATTCGACTGTCTATAGGCAAGTCAACCAATGCCGATTGGCCTTGATACCACTCATTAGCTCGAAAGAGCTCATCAAGCAGGAGGTCCCGATCAAAATAGTGCAGGTTCTTCTTAAGCGATATCCCTAGCTCGCTTTTATAAGAAAGGGATGAGAGCAGCTCGACGGAGAGGCCATCGCGCTCCAGAATGTCGATCATCTCTCGCCCCCTTTCACCGGGCAATTAGTACTCGCGCGGGCTGTTGACGATCTCGCCGGCGGCGACCTTCTTCAGGTGCTGGCCGTAGACCGACTTGCCGTAGGCCGTCGCGGCCTCCTCAAGCTCGGCGGTGGTGATCCAGCCGTTCTCCCAGGCAATCTCCTCGGGGACCGAGACCGGCAGGTCCTGGGAGTGCTCCACGGCGCGGACGAACTCCGCGGCCTCGTGCAGGCTCTCCATGGTGCCGGTGTCCAGCCACGCGTAGCCGCGGCCCAGGGTGACGACGGAGAGCGTCCCCTCCTCCAGGTACATCTGGTTGAGCGTGGTGATCTCCAGCTCGCCGCGGGCGGAGGGCTGGACCTTATGGGCCTTGGCGGCCACGTCGCCCGGGTAGAAGTACAGGCCGGTGACGGCATAGGAGCTCTTGGGCTCGGCGGGCTTCTCCTCGATGGAGACGGCCCTCCCCTGCGCATCGAACTCCACGACGCCGAAGCGCTCGGGGTCGTCCACGTGGTAGCCGAAGACCGTGGCGCGGCCCGACTCGGCGTTCTGGACGGCGCGCGTCAGGTGGCGCGACAGGCCGTTGCCGTAGAAGATGTTGTCGCCGAGGACGAGGGCGCACGGCTCGCCGGCGATGAAGTCCTCGCCGATGGTGAAGGCCTGCGCCAGGCCGTCCGGCGAGGGCTGCTCGGCGTAGGAGAGGTTCACGCCGAAGCGGGAACCGTCCCCGAGTAGGCGCTCGAAGTTAGGCAGGTCGGTCGGCGTGGAGATGACCAGGATGTCCTTGATGCCCGCCAGCATGAGCGTGGACAGCGGGTAGTAGATCATCGGCTTGTCGTAGACCGGCAGCAGCTGCTTGCTGGTGACGAGCGTGAGCGGGTACAGGCGCGTGCCCGAGCCGCCCGCGAGGATGATGCCCTTCATAGATTGGACCTCCAAAGTTGGGCGTACACAGTTGGTACTAGTATACGCGAGAGGGCACGCGGGCTGCGAAGCTGCACAAAAGTAGGACGAGGTGCAATGTCGAGCACGCCCGTCCGTCGATCTACTTCCCGACTCTACGCAACCCCGCCCTTTATGCAGCGATCCACCCATGCCTTAAGCCTTCGAGGAAACGTCTCCCTAGCCCCGCTATCAGTATCATCGATATCGGAAACGGGCTCACCGCAGACGAGGTTCGTGATAGGCGCTTCCGCGATTCGCACCTCTCCCCCCCAAGATTGGAACAGCAGCTTCGACCTTCCCCACAGACACATCAGGAGACAGCGGGACAACAGCGCTACCGGCAAACACGGGCTCACCCTTGCTTGCGTTGATGTAGAAATGAAAGTTGTAGGTTCGACATCCGACGTCCCAGCCATCTTCCCGGTCAACAAGCACCTGGAAATCCGCATCAGACCCATCCATCTGAAACCACTGAAGATCCGACTGATCCCCCATGGACCAAACAGCTAAACGCGCATCGCCAGCGGGCTCAAATGATGTAAAGCTAACGCAAATGCCAGAGTCAGGCCAAATAACAGGTACACACGCTTCCGCACGCGAGCGGTGCGACTCTTCGACAAGGCGACGCTCGACAGCAAGAGCCTCGTCAGATGCCTCAACGGGTGCGCAAGTATAAGTCTGACGGATTGAGGCGCCATCAAAACCACCCGCGCCCAGATCAGAACAGACCAAGTTCGCAAAGCAATCAGACTCTAAAGCAACCGTTCGCTCGGCAACAAGATCAAGACCTCCCTTGCGCAGACTATCCTGTTTCTCCCTATCTGCAGCCAGCGACACGATCGCCGTTGCCAAGGAAGCTGCATCCGAACGCGCAAGCAGAAGACTACCGTCCCTAAAATCAAATAGGTTGTTCTCCCGGTAGAGATCGATGACGGGAAGCCCGCACGCCATCATTTCGAAAGGAATGCGTGAGGGATTTGAGATACTGAGCGATACTCCGCATTTGCAACGCCAGTAGAGCTCGCGGCATTCATCGGTAGAAATCAAGCCAAGCGACACCACGCGATGATCGGAAATGGGCACCGGGGCATCAGAGCCATACAGATAAAACGTAAGCGATGGATCGAGCTCCAGTGCAACGCGAATTGCCTCCACGAGCAGAGGAGCAACGCGTCGTCCCTTTTCAGGCTGATAAATAGCGCATACGGCGTGCTCTGAAGCCGGCTTCGAGTTTTCACGGCAGCCGAGGTTCTCTGAATAGTAAGACGGACCAACGCCAAAGTCCGTATATCCAAGCACACTGCCATATTCTCTGTCTATTTTTCCCGCGAGCCACTTGCCAATGGTGACAACTCGAAGCCCGTGGCGATACGTGTTTTCCGCAGCAAGAAAGTTGCTATCCAAGGAGAAGAACCAAGGCTCATAATCCTGAACGAAATAAAAGCCAGGAGCGCCATGTGAACTCGAAGCCAGATACTCGACAGTGTCCCAGGACGTCGCAATGGAAAGAGTTCGATCTTCCTCATTAGCACCTGCAAGGAGCCAACGATCAGGAGCCATGCCAAACCACGCTAAACATGACTCCTCGACGAACAAAAGATCAAGAACTTTATTTACTGGAGGAATCACATAAAAGTCATTGCGATATCCACGGCATGAGAGCGCGGAGGCATTTTGAAGAATGGTTCGAAATCCGCCGCCGCCCATAGTCGGGGTGGGAACGTACCATGCGGCAACTAGTCCCTCTTGTTTGTTCATCATGAGCCCCCCTGACGCTCTCCGGGACATGGCTACAGGCCAAGTGATTCAACCATATCGGTCAGAAATGGGAACAGGTCCTCATCGGAAAGATAGTGAGCGTTCACGCAGCCACACGACACTTCGGCGGAGTATCCTTCGCAAATTCGGGCAAGCTCACAGCCGATTCCATGCGGCGTAACATTGCTTACAGAAACGACGGAGTCACCGAAACTCGCGAGATCCTTCCCGACAAACGTATTCGTAATGACCTTAACGCCAAACGAAGCCATTTCCAACGGGGGATAACTCGGATGGGGCGAGGCCATCAGAGAAATGCCCGCATAGGACTCAGCCAGCAAGCTCGCGTATCCTTCGAGAGACTGCTTGCCCACAGAAACAAGATACCTGCCGTTGGCCAACGGCACAGGGGGATGCTGCTCGCCAGCAGAGAGGAACTCCCACAAAGAGCTTTCTGGACAGGCCTCAACGAACTCCCTCAAGGACTCAACAACGAGCTCGAAGGCATTGCGCGGTGTCCCAGGACGACCATATACGAGAATCTGACGACGCTTCGCGGTCCTGCCATCAAGCTGGACAAGCTTTTCCTTAAGCTTATCGTTCAGCATCGGATCAAAAGAAAACTCGGACTCGAAGCGGAAACCACGCTCAAAGAAGTACTGCCTGAGCTCAGAGGAATTGAACACGGCAACAACGGGAGTCGAGCTCGTGTATGTAGAGCGCGCGAGAAGGTAATTCGAAGACCAAGCATAGAATCCAGGCTCATAATCTTGGATCAAGTATATAAGCGGATTCATCTCAAGGTCGCCGCGCGAGAAATGGGCACCGTATTCAGTCTGATAGCAGTAAGCCGACCACCAGGACGTAGCAATGAACCAATCGCCTCGCGCAACGGGAATATCAGCGGCATTACGAGAAGAAGCGTTCACGATGCTGAAGTGCGCATCGCCCTCGGAACCAAGTTCATATAGCTCATAGCCGTCGAAGCGCTCGGATACAGAACCAGCACACGTTACGGCATCGAGCACAATAATCCTGCCATCCATGCCAGTTTCAGCAAGCAACCGTTCGTAGAACTTAAGAGCGGTGGCGATGCCGCCGAAGATATCCTCAGGATTAACGGACGGAACGAGAAGATTGAGACGCCTACGTTCCGACTCAGCTTTAACGAAATGAAGCGGTTGAATCTCGGGGACCGACACTTCCAGGCGTGTACCAGCACTTCTCTGCAGACGTTCCTTGTTCGAAAGCACCCTTGGCATACAGGACATGTAGTCCAAATTGGAGTTGTAATACGGATCTCCAGCAGCAACGTAAGGCCGATACATAGCCTCCGAAAGCTTAAAGTCGATGGCAGGGATATCCTTGGCATCACGCGTCTTCGACTCGTAATGGGTGAGCCTCACGCCCGGAAGATACACATTGCGCTTACCATACTTCATTGCACGGAGGCACAGCTCAACGTCGCTACCACACACAATGAAATCTTCATCAAACAGCCCAATCTCTTCCAAGCAGGAACGGGAGATGGCCATGCAGGCACCCGTAACAGCAGAAACATTCCTTGTCACCATGGGAGAAATGAACGGATTTCCGTTGTGCACCGCAGGCATTGCCTTATAGACATGATCGGCCCAGCCGCCCATTCCGACCACAACGCCAGCATGCTGAATAGTGTCATCGGGATAGGTAAGCAAGGCTCCGGCGACTCCAATTTCAGGTCGCAGTGCGTTTTCAACAAGTCGGGTAAGCCAGGAACCCTCGAGTACCTCAACATCATTGTTCAAGAAAATGAGGACATCGCCCTTCGCCTCAGAAATCCCCTGGTTGTTTAGCTTGGACCAGTTGAAAGGGTAGGCAGAGGTTACAACCCTGACGTTCTCATGCTCGGAAACAACTGTATCAAAATACGCAAAGGTCTCAGCATCGGACGAATTATTATCCAACACGATAATCTCAAAGTTAGGATACTCGGTCTTTGCGAAGATGCTGTCGATAGCAACCTTCAGATCGTCCGCATGGTCTTTTGTGGGGATCACAATCGAGGCCAGCGTGCCCGCAGCGACCGGATACCTCACGTCATAGACGAACAGGTTGTCAGTCTCATCTACTCGACACTCGTCTTTACCGTACAAGCTGTCGAGATAGCTTTGGATTGCTTTCTGCCCCGCGAACTGAGAATACGGCTTGGCATCAGGGTTCGATGCCGTAGAGGAAGCGATGGCACGCCAAGAATACAACGACTTCGCAACGTGGGAGATGCGCTTAGCAGCAGCCGACATGCGAAGGAACAGGTCGTAATCCTGACTGCCGTCGAACTCAGAACGAAAGCCACCCACCGACTCGAACAGAGAACGACTGAAGGCAACCAAATGCCCCACGTACATCTGAGAAAGCATGAGGTCAGGCGACCAGTCGGGCTTATGAAGTACGGCGAGTCGATTGCCATCTTCGTCCACCACATCATTGTCGGTGTAGATAAGATCAGCATGCTCCACGGTGGCCGCAACGAACAAGTCGGCCAATGCAGCCGGATGAATGACGTCATCGTTATCCATCAGGGCAATGAAATCGCCCTTGGCAAGCTCTGCGGCGGCATTTGTTGCGCCCGAAATCCCTTGGTTGTCTTCCAGGTAAACAACCTTGATCTTTTCGGATTCCTTCTTTTGCAAGTAATCGCGCACGCGCTGGTCGGTCGATGCATCGTCAGCGATACAAATCTCCCAGTTATCGTACGTTTGAGCCTCTACCGATTGAATGGCCAAATCGAGCCATTTGATATCCACGTTATAGACGGGCATCACGATGGAGAAGCAAACGCTCCCCGTAGAGCTCCCCGGCTCAAGACCCTCAGATGGAAGCGCAACGTCATCCATCACAATCTCATCGTGAAAACGATCGCGCAGACCAACAAGACCATACTTAACGGCGTACTTTGCTGCTCGCGCATAGCTACCAGGATTCTTTTTTGCCAACCCAAGCAGAGTCTTTGCTGTATCTATCTTCGACATATTTACCTGCCCAATAATAAACAGTTCCAAAACATAGACTTTATCCCAAATGAACCTGAGGTCCAGAGAGCGTCAAACTATTGTAAGCAAGACGGGCGGCATACTCGTGGCCAAATACTCACATCCGTCATCCATACATAGCGCCACCTCGCCCAGCAAATACACAGACTCGTGTCTAAAGCTGGAATACCACAAACATACAGACGGCAAAACCCGTCGCGCCGGTGAGCATCATACCGCCCCTTGCCAGCAATAGACGCACGCGCGTATCGGAAACACGGCTCGATCCGACACCCAACATGAGAGGCGCAAGCAGAGGCAAGATATATCTCGGCGAGCAACCATTTACTGTCCAGAAACCAACAGGAGTAAACGACACGTACAGCGCAGTAGCCACAAGCACAACAGAGGCGAGAAATATAAAAACTAGATAGCACCTTGCAAACACACTGAATGAGGGTCCGCTCTCGGAATCGGGGTCAAACAACGCGGTAGCCACAATACACGATAGGGGCACGAGGGAAAGAAAAGGGACGATCGTTTCAATAAAACCGAGATACGCCGTATACACCGCATATCCGCCTGCTTCCAAAGGCGAAAGATAGCCAATAACAAAAAAGCCGATCGTCGCCAAAAAGCCGAGAGGGTCAGTGAAAAAGTACTTAATCTGTCCAATCGAGCTGACGTCCGAACCGCCCCTTACATCGCCTGCGTTACCGCTGGACGTAAACAGCAGAGGCAACACAAACGACAATATCATCGCCAAGGTAAACACAAGCAGGGCAGCATAGTACCGGCGTTTTTGACCTGCATTTCCAAGCCGCCCTTTCGGCACCAGAAGTAATATGCCAGCGAGTAGAAAATAAATGGCCTTCGATGCAAGGCCCAGAGCCAAGACGACCAGACAAGGAAGCAGGCGACTGAATGAAATCCGAACATTAGAAGAAATCAACCGGGAAGCAAGTGATGTGAACAGTATGAGACATGAGATGACCCATGGATCATAGGAAAAGCTTGCCGCCAAGAATAGGTTGGTGGGCAAAAGGCCAATACTAGAAAAGCACCATTTCTTCGAGGGGGCGACGGCAATCGCGGTTCCCGTAATAGCAATATACGTAAGCAGGTTAAACAATCTACCCGCCAACACAAGGCCGCTCAAAGAAAGATGAAGCAGCCGACCCATCCAGATGCCAAGCGCATTCGGAATGTTACCGACCATTGAGATTGAAATGAGGTCCGCATGGAAAACAGGGGAAATCCACCCGTGCACCTCTTCGATCTGACCAAGATCGGCAGCGTCAGAATATTGCTCATCAAGTCTAGGAAGAGACTCATAGAGGAGGGAGTAGTTCATTTCACCGGTCGTATTGTTCCACGGCATGACCGCCATTTCCACTTCAGCAGGAGACAATTCCGCACTGCCAAAGTAAGAAATACCCAAGCTTCGATCAAAATGAATGCCGTCATCCCAAGAAAAGCCCGTGGATGGGGGAATGCAAAAAACAAAAAAAGAGCCGATAGCAAATGAAATAAGAAGGAATCCAGCAAGAGGCGTAAAGGAGCGCCATTGAAGTAACATCACCACGAACACAACAACAACGACAACGCACGCCGAAAGATAGATTAGGGAAGACGCGTGCCCCACAACAACGTAGAAAATTCCCAGTCCAAGCAACATCAAGAAGCTTGCAGCCAGGAGAATCACAACGCGTACTCGATCGCGACGATTGTCTGATTTAGACAGCTGATTTCTTAGGACCGGAACGAGACGAACAAAAGCCAAGCGCACAACTATCGCAACAACAATCCCGAACACAAAAAAAATCGCCACACGCCTTCGACTCCAGTCCTCAATAACAAGTGGATTGGAAGAACGCATGCCCCACAAGGTCAGAGCCTCCATTGCGATAGCGAACAGCGTTGAGAAAAAGAGAAGCGGCTTCGCTTTATGCCAAACCGAATAAATATGTTTTTGATGCTGGGATCGGTCTGGAATTGAACCAAAGTAAGAATAGAGCAATGACACAAATATGAATAGAAAAAGTAAACCGGCAATAACGCGAGGGATAGACACTGTTGTGACCTCTACTCTCAATTACTTCCTACGGAACAGACCATCACATCAACCTCGAAGCGCCTGTTCCTCAACAAGCTGATTAATCCTCCGACGCAGCTTCGAGATGCTCACCGTATTGCTGAACTCACGATACAGGAGCAAAACGATCACGTAGAGGAACACGAAGTTCGCCGGACTCTCAAATCCCAGAAGAGAAGATAGCCAAAAGGCTACCTGGGGAAAAGCGGCCAGCACAACAAAGCTAAAGACAAAGAAAAGCCAGAACACGGAGTCCAGTACCTCGATCTGCGCCTTCCTCAGTTTCTTGATGACAAAATACAAAACCAAAAGCGCCCCGAGCAGGAGGACGGCCCTAAGCACAATAGACATTGTTCAATCACCTAAACCACTGAACGAAGAGGATGGAAATGCAAGCACGCGCCATATAGGCAATCGATTTGGGAATATTCAAGTAGCTCTCCCCCGCCTGCCTCTCGCGCATTTCAACCTGGACCTCACGAACCTTCGCGCCCTTCTTCATAAGGTAAGAAATAGACTCAGGTTCCGGATTCAAGGAGTCATCGTTTGCAAAACGCTCAATCATCTTCCTATTAAACATGCGCATGCCAGAAGTCGGATCTGCGACTCGCTTGCCGGTAGTGAGCTTAATCGCAACCGTAATGATGCGCGAGCCGAGCATGCGTGCAGAAACCTCTTTGCACTTGTTTACAAAGCGTGAGCCAATAACGATGTCGACGTCTTCAGCAACCGCGAGATCAAGCATCTTGGAAATATACTCAGGCCTGTGCTGGCCGTCCGCATCAAACTGAAGGGCGTAATCATAGCCGTTACGAAGTGCGTACTTCATGCCAGTTTGGAAACCGACTGTGAGGCCGGAATTAACCGGCAACGACACGTAGTTATAACCATGCTCGAGGCAGATACGCTCTGTACCGTCCTTTGAACCATCGTTTACTACAACGTAATCGACACCAGGCAGCGTCGAAGTCAGTTCGTCAACGGTTGAAGAAATGGATTCTTCCTCATTGTAGGCTGGAATAATCACCAAAAGGCGCTTATTGGACATGAGACAAATGCCTTTCAGACAGTGGCGAGAAATTGCGTACTACCACTTGATGTCGATCCTCAGTTTGGTAATCGCAAAGCGATAGGCAGACAAAAACGGCCTCATGAGGTGCGCTTTATAGAACAGGCGTGCAATCCAAAGCTTGATGAACGGGCCTTTTTGCTTAAGGGCATACGAAAGAGACATGCAGTTCGAATTGCGCCACGTCGAGAACTTGTCATCCAAGAATGAAGTGCACCTCGAAATGTAGGCAGAAACATCGCAGGTCGGATCGTTGAACAACCTAAACAACAGAGAGACACCCAGATGAAGGAACGCCATACCGTCTAAGGCCTTAAGCATGTCCTCTGAAACGCCGCGTTCAAGGTACAAGGAACGTATGAAGTCGAAAGTGCGATAAATCGAATCTACCTGTTCTTTGCGAACAGTGTTAATAATCGAATCTGCGCGCACCATATAGTTGATCAGCGGCACATCGGAGAAAACGACCTTGCCGCGAGCCTCGAGATATACGAGCAAGTGGAAAGCCAAGTCATCTAATACAGTCGGCGGCTCCTCAAGGTCGTTCATGGACTTGAGAATGCTTGACCGGAACGCCTTATTCCAAGGAGCTCCGTTAAGCTCAATGAGTCGACCCGGTTCCTCGCTAATAACGAAGTCCTCGCGGGGACTGCACATCTCAACCGACAGAACCTTATTGGTGTCGAGATCAATCCGCTTAAAGCCACACACTGAAACATCGGCATCGTTCTCCTTCGCTGAACGATAAAGAATCTCAGCGAAATTAGGAGCAACCGTGTCGTCACTGTCTACGAATCCGATGTACTCACCCCTGGCAATTCGAATACCATCAAAACGACCGCGCCACACGCCCTCGTTCTTCTTATCAATAACGACAACTTTTCCAGGATTTGCAGCCTCATAGGAACGGAGGATATCGATGCAGCCGTCCGGCGAACCGTCGTTGATACAGATGATTTCAATATCATCTAGCGTCTGGTTAATAAGGGAGTCGAGACATGCCGGGAGGTACTTCTCCACCTTGTAACAAGGAACAATCACACTCAGCTTAATTGACGAATCGGCTGTTATCAAAGCAACATCCTTCTAATCGCATCTTCAAAGGGCCTCAGGTTCAACTAGCCTAGTTTACCGCAGGGTGGCCATCCCCATTAAACATCAACCACAAGAGCACCTCAGACCGAGCAGGACATCATGCGCTTAACATGAACAAAGCCCTCCTTGGCAAGACAAACGGTATCATTATCGAATTAAAAAGCAGTTCGTCCAAACGTAAGGTGCAATGGAGGTCTCATGGCGCAGCCCAAGATTCTAAACGTCTTGTATCAATCCGACAACAACTACGCGATGGTTACGGGCGTCTCAATAGAATCACTCTGCATGAATAACGCCCACCTTGATCAGATAAACGTCTACCTCCTTGATGACGGCATCTCTAAAGAGAACCTTACAAGAATTAGGGGCATTGCGGAGAAGTATGGACGCAATCTTATTCCCGTTGACCCTACGAGCATTAGGAATATGCTCATCCAACTGAAAGTCGAACCTTGGCGTGGAACCTACACCACGTACTACAAGCTATTCGCAGCCTCCACGCTCGATCTTCCCACCGACCGAGTCCTCCAAATTGATGGCGACACCATCATCAACGGCCCTCTTGACGAACTAATCGAGATGGACCTTGGCGATTCTATCTGCGCCGCCACATGGGACTGCGTTCTCACCGAATACAAACGCTGTATTGATATCCCTCGTGAAGATTACTACTTCAACTGCGGAGTCATGCTCATCAGCCAACCAAACTGGAACGCCTATGGCTGCACCGAAAAGATTATCGACCACCTGACCCATGTGAGAAACAAATACTTTGTCGTAGACCAGGACATCGTAAACGTCCTCTTCCGCGATAAGATCGAGTACATCAGTCCAACGTACAACTTCAATAGCTGCTTCTACATCTACGGAGTCGACTATGTTTACAAGATCTATCATCTTGACGACAAGCTATATTTCCCCAAAGAAACCGTTACCTCCATTCTTGATAACGGGGGCCCGCTCATCAATCACTGCATGAGCGCTCAGACCGGTCGCCCGTGGGAACACAACAGCATCCATCCCCAAAACGCGCTTTTTGATAAGTATCTGGCCCTCACCCCTTGGACAGACGCCGACAAGCTGACCGTCCGCCGAACCTTCGTTTTCCGGGCCCAGCGCTTTGCCTACGAGCACCTTCCCATGTCCATCTACTGGGTTATCCATCGCGTCGTCCTCACGATGTGGATGAACAAACAGGACAGGAAGTGCAAAAAGGGTGAATAGAGCCAAAGAACTTAGCATCGGCGAAAACATTGCATGGAACTCAATCGGCAACTTTGTCTACCTCATCGCACAATGGGCCCTTAGCTACATCGTTGTTCGAGTCCTTGGCTATGGACCGGCAGGAACCTTTTCACTTGCAATGTCCATTGGCAACTCCCTAAACGCGATTGCCACCTATACGATGCGCAATTATCAGGTCTCCGACCTGAAGGGAGACTACTCTGATAACCAGTACATTCTTTCGAGAGCCATCACGTCGGGAATCTCGCTTTTAGCATGCATTGTGTTTACCGGAATTAACCCTTACGACGGTTACACATCCCTGTGCATCATCGCCTACATGGTGTTCAAGATTTCCGAGGCCGTCTCTGACGTTTATCAGGGGATACTTCAACGTGCGAACAGAATGGACTACATCGGGAAAGCTTACATTCTTAAATCCCTTGTGGACCTCGCGCTATACTGCGGAATCCTCTTGGCAACCAATGACCTCCTGTTTGCAATTTGCGGACTCAGCATTGGCTCTACCGCTATTGTCTGCATCTACGAGCGAGCCACCGCACGACCGTTCTCAAACCAGAAGAAAACGAGCAGTGATGTAAAAGAGGATCTGGGAAGGGTGCTAGGTCTGCTTATTGCCTGTCTTCCCATCGCGGCCTATGGCCTCTTCTTTAACACCATGGGGCAAGTACCCAGATACGCACTTGTATTCATGCTTGGAAGCGAGAAGCTCGGCATATACACGTCCGTAGCTATGCCAGTAACTCTTGTGCAGGTATCTGCAAACTATCTATTTGTTCCCCTTACTGCCCCGCTCGCCCAATGCTATCTTGATAAGAACTCCAAACGCTTCTACGACATTATCAAGAAGGTGAGCATAGCGATCGCTATTATTGCTGTCTGCGCGTTTGCCGGATTTGGCCTTCTTGGAAAACCGGTTATGCGCCTGCTATTTGGAGACTCGATCCTCCCGCATCTCTATTTGCTCAACCCACTCATCGTATGCAGCATCCTCGTTGCGCTTTCATGGTTTCTCTCGGCAGCGCTCACCGTTATCAGGCAACTCAAAGGGCAGCTACTTCTCAGCCTTAGCAGCTTCATCCTCTCCTGCATACTGAGCCCCTTACTTATCTCGTTATTTGGAATGAACGGGGCGACGTTCTCCTATATCGCCGCTCTTCTTGCCTTTTCGGCCGGCAGCTTGGTGCTGCTTTTCAAAAGCTTCAAACCCAGCACTGCTTAATATAGCGCCCCGGGATCGATTGTGATCCCGGGGCGTTCCTACATCCTACCCAAAAGAACCAGTAACCTAAAAGCCAGCTCATCACCGACGGTTTCTCGATAGCGAACAGGCCAGAAAGCCTTCCTCAACTGGGTGAGAACGGTAATGGGCCGACTGTAGAGGTCAATTAACTCACGGTTGTGAGCGCTGAATTCCCCAGAACATGCGGTGGCAACCCTCTTGATCATCACACGCACTTTTCCGAGCGTTTCCCCAAACAAGAACGTCCTAATCCTGAAACTGAGCCTCTGAAATGCTCCCATATTCCCAGCCGATACATTCTCTGAGTGTCTCCGATATTTAAGGGACACCCTCGGATCCGAAATAGTCTTCCCATACCCATTTGAGATGAGAGCGCATAACCAATCATGTCCCGCAATACCATCGGGATCGACAGACAGCAATCGCTCCCTCATGGCGCGATTGAAAACCATTACCATCCCGGGTATAGCGGCTTCAGCAACAGCATTTTCCAAGCTGGAAGACAGCCTGCGATTTGGAGTGTCTTCGACCTCATTCAGATTCTGATCGCAGAACACGAAGTCACTGTGATACATCACAGGCACGGAATCTGCGAAAGCCCCCGCCTTGTCGAGCTCTTCAACCGCACGCGATAGCTTTTCGGGGAGCCAGAAGTCGTCCTGGTCACTAAACGCATAATAATCGGTATCTGGACATGCTCGCAGTGCAGCGAGGAAACCAGCTGCAAAACCAAGATTCACACCATCGATCACGACGACATTATCGCGGTCTGTATATTCGTCGCAAAGCGCCACCGTTTCAAGGTTCGGAGACCCATCATTCCTCATGACGAGAACGGGCTCGCTCGTCTGCCCAAGAATACTGTCTACTTGCTCACGAAAATACTCAGCTCTCGGGTTATATACCGACATCGCGACGGATACACGGTGCGTCTTTTGAGTGGTCACGCCATCTCCAATTCAAAATGCCTGAACAACGTCATATGGACCCTATAAATATACAGAAGCTGGGGCGCCGTTCTAAGTCATCCAATAGAACACCGCATCGATATCCTTCATTTCCGCACGTCGGTCCAACCTACTGGAACGGCATCACAACCACCAAGATGGGCCTCGACGTCTATACGCTTTCAACTCGAACACCCACACGCGGGAAATACGCCTCAATAACACGATCCCCCCATCAGGTCGGTGATCTCGTTCGCGTTTATCATCTCCACCGCCGTTAACCTCCCATCCTTTAGTAGCACATTTACGCACTGTTGATATAAACTAAAAATGTACTAGCAGGTTCGCGCCATTCCAGCGTTTTATCGGACATCCGAAGCGGGGATTCGATGGAGATGAGAAACCCGCTCCTCCCGAGGGGGCGCGAGGGATATCGCCTCGCCGAGAAGCTGAGGTCGCTGCGGGGACTCACCCAAAGAGAGGTCGCGCAGGTAGCGGGCATCGACGAGTCCACCGTACGCAGCTACGAGCTCGCAAGGCGCATGCCGAAGCCCGAGCACGTCCGGAGCCTGGCGGCGGCGCTGGAGGTCATGCCGGAGGCCCTGATCCCGTTCGACCCCGCTGCCGACCACAACGAACTCTTCCTCATGACCGTGGAGCTGGCCGACATCTACGGCTTCGAGTTCGGCTACAACGACGATTTCGCCTATATCGCCCCTACGAGGGACGTCTTCATCCAAGGCATAGGAAGATGGGCGAAGGCGAACGAGGCGATGTGTAAAAACGAGGGGGCGTTCCGGGGCGACTACGAGCTGTGGAAGGACGAGTTCCACGACCATTTCAGCAAGCGGGACTACCCCGCCGCCTACCCCGACTACGATTCTAATAAGCCCGAATCGGGGCAGCGTTGGATGAACGAAAGCTTCGCCGCCGCCCTCAAGGACATGCGCCGTATCCGCGGCCTCAACCAGGAGGAGATCGCCGAGAAGGCGGGGCTGAGCCTGTTCGCCCTGCGAAGCTACGAGCAAGGAAAGCGCATACCACGCGCAAAGCAGATGGAAGCCCTCTGCGAGGCGCTGGGCGTCACCCTAACAGCCTTGACGCGGCATTATTTCGGAAGCCCCAACCAGGCGATGCACTACCTGTTCGCCATAGCGGGAGCGGCCAACCTGACGCCCGAGAAGGATGAAGAAACAGGTCCCAGGCTGCGCACCCAGGGAAACATGGTGGAGTGGGCTTTCGTCCGCCTGACTGACAAGCTGGAGGAGCTGAAGGACAAGCCGACGACGGAAAGGCGCGATGAGCTGACCCATTGGCTTGCGACGTTCGACTGCACCGATGATGACACCATGAGCGATGCACGATCAGCAGGCCGTCTCGAAAGCAACAATGAAAAACTTATTCCAAAAGCGTAAGAGCAAGTTTCTGCAAATGATGAAGGAGCAAAAATGAGCAAAAGCCTCAACATCACGCAATCTTCTATTATAGATTTCATCGAAAGTGAGCGGCATCGCATAGACGATGGAATGAGTCCCAGTGAAGCTTTCGAACACGTCGCTGCTCAACAAATTTTGACCCAGTACCTGCTTGATGATGACGATATCGCCAGAGGGTTGACTGACGGCGGAGGCGATGGCGGCTATGACGGCATCTTTGTATTCGTAAATGATATCCTGGTCAATGGAGAGGATTCCGATTCGCTCGAGTTGGACAATAAAAGCAGGGTGGACATTCATTTTATTCAGGCGAAAAATCAAACCAGCTTTTCAGAAGTGATTATCCAAAACTGGAAAGATTCGTTTGCAAACCTGACAGAATCAGAAGACCCTGATCGGGAAAGATATCGCGAAGACGTTATCGATCTCTTTATTTTAATTCGAGCAATCCTTAAACAAACGATAAAAAAACGCCTGCAGGTCTATATTCATTTTTGGGCAGTTTCATTGGCCACTCAAATTCACAACAACCTAGAAAAACAAGCTAGAGAACTTAAGGAACTTGTCGAACGCATAATTCCATCTAAAAACACAGTGGTAGACGTTGATTTTATTACTGCTCCTGAATTTTTCGAACTCATTGAGGAAGTGCCCGATGAGACCATGACCCTGAAAGGGACAAAAGAGCCGCTTTGCCCCGATAGCTCAAGCGCAATCCTCACGGTATCGCTTAAGGAGTACTGTGATTTCATTACCGATGATAGCGGTCACCTGAAAAAGATATTGTTTGAGGCGAACATACGTGATTACCAAGGCAACGTACATGTGAATCAAGCGATTCGAGAGACGCTCGACAATAAATCAGCTATTGATTTTTGGTGGCTCAATAACGGAATCACTATCATAGCCGACTCGATGGCTCGAGATATGGATCATTCCGTCTCATTAACTAACCCAAGAATCGTTAACGGACTCCAAACCTCAAACGAAATTGCTCGGCATTGCCAATCATTGGGGGAAAATGACGACGATAGGAAAGTGCTAATAAAGTGCATCGCTACTAGCAATTACGAAGCTAAAGCGAAAATTATTCAGGCAACAAACTATCAGACGTCTATACCTCCTGCTTTTCTCCATTCGCTCGAAACCACTCACCTTCAGATAGAGAGGTATTTCAAAAACCACGGTCTCCACTACGACAGAAGAAAAAGTTCGGGAAAGAACAACGGCATTTCGTCAAAGGACATTGTCTCGATTTCATTTTTGGGACAATGTTTGATTGCAACATTGCTTAAACAGCCTGATTATGCTCGGGCTAGACCCGCCAAAATCTTGGGAGACGAGAACAAATACAGTAAGATTTTTAATGAGAATATCTCCCTCAAGGCATATTACCAATTAGCGAAAACCGGCAATCAGATTAAACAGCTCATAAAGAAGTTTGAGTTAACACGAGGAGAGCAGAATGACCTCCTCTTCCACGTGATCTATCTTTATTGTGCAAAACAGTCTGACTCATTGGACCTAACCAAATCCGAGCTCGAATTACTGGAACCGCCTTCATCTGAAGACCTCCGACCTGTCATCGAATTAGCAAGGTCGGCATATCTCGACTTTGGAGGAAACGCCCAAACTGCAAAAAGCGCGTCGTTCGTATCCGAGATTCAGAAGAGAGCATCCGAACAATGGGGGCTATAATTTCAATGGGTATTAAATGGGCATCAGCTTGACGCATACTGTGTAAAGTGAAGCAAAACTGAGGTCATTACGGTAGCTTCAGCTCATTACATCATCGAACGTTCAATGCGAGTGGAGATAACGGGGACTGGTTTCTGAACTCGCTTTGTGCCTGCTGTCTTGGCGAAGGCTGGGCGACGTTAACCCTTATCGAGAATGATGGGAGCGGCGTTGTCGCTCGCCTTCGCGACTTGCTCATATGAGACTTGGAACTCAAGAGCTGTTACCTATGCTGTTGACGATTAATTTAAGGCTCTGTTAGACCAGGATTGACATACATGTGTCCCCACGGTGCCATATCGTTAGCCCCGTAGACCGCGACGGATGGGGGCAGCATGAACGCCGAAGACCTGGTCCTCAACTTCAAGAAGGACATCTCGAGCCTCAGCAGGACCGAGCGCCGCCGCGCAATCGAGTCCGTCAGGGACGTTATCCGCGCGGCGGCGTTCGACGACGCTGCCGGCTCAACCTATGAGGTCGAGCGCTGCCCGCGCCGCGGGTCCGCCGCGGTCGTGAAGAAGGGCAAATCGAGGAACGGCGAGCAGCGCTACCTCTGCCGGGGCTGCGGCAGGACCTTCGGCATGGGCAGCGGGCGCATCCTTGGGACGAGCAGGCTGCCGAGGGAGACCTGGATGGCCTACGCCGAGTGCTTCGTGCTCAAGCTGCCCCTGCGGGAATGCGCGACGCGCTGCCGCGTCTGCCTCAAGACCGCCTACACCATGCGCCACAGGCTCATCGAGCGCCTCTCGGCCTACACCCCCTCGTTCAGGGTCGGGCGGGGCTGCGGCTGCGAGCTCGACGAGACCTACTTCCCCGAGTCGTTCAAGGGCAACCACGCGAAGGGGTCGTTCAAGATGCTGCGCCCCTCCCGGCGCCGCGGCAGGCAGGTGCACAGGCGCGGCCTCTCGCTCGAGCGGATCTGCGTCATGACCGGCGTGAACGACTCGAACGAGACGTTTCTCGAGGTCACGGGGCGGGGCGCCCTGTCGAGGAAACGCGCCATGGACGTGCTGAGGGGCCGCATCGCGTCCGGCTCCGTCGTCGCGACCGACAGGGCGGCAGCCTACGTCGGCGTCCTCGCGGAACTCGGGGTCGCCGCGCACGCGGCCTACGACCCCAAGGACCGCTCCGAGGGCACCATCAACCGGGTCAACACCGTCCACTCGCTCCTCGGCGCCTTCATGGAGCCGTTCAGGGGCGTGTCAACGAAGCACCTCGGCGCCTACCTCGCCTGGTTCAGGTGGTGCCGGACCTTCATGGCGACCGACCCCGGCACCGCCGAGCGCACGGTCGCGCGACAGCTCGCGAACGGGACCTGCGGGAGCCGCATCCGCGACATGTTCAACGTCCGGCCGCCCTACATGGACTACTGGGACGCGCCCGCCGCGCAGGGGCGGTAGAATGGTCGCACCGCGATATACGAGGAGGGGTGCAGCCATGCCGTCGAACATACCGGCCACGACGATCCGCATCGACCCGGAGGTCAAGAGGGAGGCGACAGTCATCCTGGACGAGCTCGGCCTGTCCATGTCCACCGCCGTCAACGCGTTCCTCAGGGCGCTCGTCCGGGAGGGCGGGATGCCGTTCGAGATGAAGGTCAAGGCGCCGGCACCCGACGGGAAGGCGGCGAGATAGCCGGCAGATCGACTTGGGGCGATAGGGCCCTCACGATTAACCCGACCGATCTTGAGCGCATCGACCCCTTGCCGGATTCAAACCCGGCAAGGGGTCGATAGCTTTGCAATTTCAAAAAGATGATTGAGGCAGAATGTCAATTCTGGTCTAACAGAGCCTAATTTTATGTAGTACACCAAAACAAACTGCTGTAGGTTTATGTTGAAAACTCGGCAACGACGATAATCAGGCATCAATGAGTCTCGATAATCGACTCGAATCCAGCTGCAGAGCCATTTTCTCGAGCTAAAAAAGCGAGCAGTCTACTCATCCCGCTTTTTGTTAAGCAAGCGCGCGCGAGAACGCACGTATATCCATTAGTTTCCTTCACGTCTTCAAAGTACAAATAGTATTCTCTATGATCTTTTTCAACGGTGAACCTCCCGTGAGCAAAGCTATTTCGAATCCTATGAAGAAGATCCATGTATCGGTTAGACTCGCCTGCAGCAGCTATGACAGCATATGGACGCCGCATTGAAAGATAATCAGTATCTAAACCCAGCTTCTCCCACTCTTTTTTAAAGCAATGTTGATAATCACAGTAGATGAATGACTCCTCGGACAAGCCGAGCAGTTCGATAAATCGATTGCGAAACCTTGAACTATTCCAAGGGTTGCGCCAACCCAGTATGTCCAAAGTTAAACCAGAATAGCTTCCTTGTTTGCACGGCGAGTGCAGGCAGAAGAAATCAATTATTCTCAGCAGGTCATCATCAAAAAACTGACGTCCCGGTTTCGTGTATGACCAATCCTCAGCCAGAATGAAATCATTCACCTCAAACCTGTATTTTTGCCCCTTGAGATTATCGGTTTTTCGTTTCTTTCTCGCCATACCTACTGCTCCAAAAGTTGTATCAGTGTTGGTGTAGGGCTCGGTTTTTGAGCAGCGGCCAGGGACCGTCGCGGTAACCGATCGTCGCCTAAAATGCTGTCATTCTAACGCATGCTACGCTACCCTCCTCCCGGGAACGGGGTTGTCGGCAACAACGGGCTCGATGATCCCCGCGGCATGCTCGGCGGCGGAGGCCCCGTAGGCGGGCGCGGGTGCGTTCACCTTTGTGCCCTCCACGGCCCTTCCCATGGACTCGTCGTTGAACCAGCGGAGGCCCGCCCAGTCCTCGTCCATCTCGGCGAAAACGGCGCCCATCATCCTGATGAGCAACTTCCTGCTGGGGAACACCTGCACCACACGGCTGCGGCGCTTGAGCTCGCGGTTGGCGCGCTCCTGCACGTTGTTGGTGCGCAGCCTCACGTGGTGCTCATAGGGGAAGTCCATGTAGGCCAGCGCATCCGCCTCGGGCTCCTCGAGCATCTCGGCGGCCTTCGGGCAGAAGCCCTCTATCCGGCCGATCGCCAGCTGGTGTTGATATTCAAGGCCGCTTACCCGATATCCTCAACCGTTGGGATAATGCAAATCGAACGCTCCCAAATTCTGCTACCATCAAATGGTGCATTATGCCTGTGGGAAGGAGCTAGCATGAGTCGACGCAAAGCAACGATTCGCTTCACACTCTTCTACTCGCTATTCATTGCTCTAGCGTTGGTGCCGAACACTGCGTATGCTGACGAAGGCGAGCTAGGACCGGCCGAGTCAGTCACAATCCAAGAGGAAACAGCACTCACTCCCGGCGAAGGGGCGACAATCCCCGCCTCAAATCAAACTGCTCGGGAGAAATCCATGACGAACGTCACCGACGATCCCTCCGAAGCCACCGGCACGTCCGCCAGCGAAATGGAAGAAGTCCTGGCAACTCCCGTGGAAGACGCCGCCACGACGGCAGCAACCCAATTGCCTGAACCAACCACCGAAACACAGACGGTATCCACCCCTTCCGTTCAATACGCGGCGCACGTCAGCGACCAAGGCTGGGAGCCCGACCTCAGCAAGGACGGTGCAACGGTCGGAACAACGGGCAAAGCACGCGCCATCGAAGCCCTTAAGATCTCCCTTGCCAACGCAGACGGCGGCATTCGCTACCGCGCGCATTGCACCAACGTGGGTTGGCAGGACTGGGTGGCAGACGGCGCCGTGGCGGGTACCACGGGCATGTCGTACTCCATGCAGGCAATCCAAATCGAGCTCACGGGCAACATTGCCAGCAGCTACGACGTGTACTACCGCATTCATGCCCAGAACTTCGGATGGCTTGGCTGGGCCAAAAACGGCGAAATAGCCGGTACGACCGGTTGGGACTATCGCGCTGAAGCCGTCGAAATCCTCTTGGTGAAACACGGCGATAAAGCGCCCTCATCTGACAAAGATGCCTACATTCCCTCGTACTACCAGACATCCATTACGCAGGAGGGGGAGTCCACCGTCGTCCGCGTACGTCCCGACTCGCTCAACCTTCTGCGCACCGACGGCGTCGCCACGGACATGCGCGTAACCGCAACCATGGCGTACGGCGACACCGTGACCCGCAAGGTGTCCGGCTCAACTTCGCTGGCAACTATCAACGCGAACGGCATGGCGCTCAATGTTGAAACCTACGGACCGTTCACGGCAACCATCGAGTACCTCAAGGACGGTCGCGTGGTTGGCACCGACACCCGCGAATTCGGCGTGACCGCGAGTGAGTACAACCTCGCACCCCTCTCTGCATCCTTCCCGGTAGTCCTCTACTCAATCTCTTACTGGGACTACACCACCTCCGCCACGGGCACCGCGGCGCCATCCATTGTCATGCTCGACCGCCCGTCGGCATTTAACTGGAATGCACTCCCCAGCGGCATGTACGCCATGCCCTTCATGACCGAAGACGCCGTTAAGGTCTCCAGCGACTACAGCGCTTTTGCAAGCTACGTAAAGGAGCTCAAGCGCCTGAAGCCCGACTCGAAGTTCAACCTGTTCATCAATGACATTACCTGTTCGCTCATCCATTCGATCATCTACGCCAACCAGATTCCCCAGGACAACTACAAGATCTATCTTCTTTCTGACGGAACGGCTACTTACAACTTCATGAACGAGGCATTCAACGCTGAAGGTGTGGATCCCGCCGCCAAGGAAGCCCAGCTTGAGCAGAGTTGGCTGGCCGCCAAGGAGTACGCATACAAGAACGGACAGGCAAGCTCGGACTACGGATGGCACGCCCATTGGGACTCCATGTACGCCGTGTTGAAATGCGAGCCGAACACTGAATGGTGGATGACGCGCGCGAACCTGTTCCAGAGCGCTGACGGCAACGCATTTGCCAACGCCATTGCCACCGATCCGGCGGTAAAGAAGAAGAACGTGGCGAGTATGCTCACCGCGCTCCAGCAACGTGGCGACGCAACGGTCGCGGCGTTCAAGGCACTCTACAACTTCAACGACGGCTACTTCACCGCCGCCGAAGCTGAAGGCAAAAAGCCCATGGTTCTCTTGGGCACCTACGTCAACCTAGAGCAGTCGTTCGAAGACTACGCCAAGCTCACCATGACCTACTACGGAGACGAGTACGCCTACTATTACAAGGGACACCCCAACACGCCAACCGGGCTGTGGCCCTCCAAGCAAGACCAGTTGAGCTCCTTGGAAATTACCGATATCGACTCTTCGGTGGCAGCCGAGCTAATCCTGTTCTTCAACCCCGAAGTTGCGCTGTCCGGCTATGGATCGAGCACGTACAACTCGGCAACGGGTGACGCGGGATGCGGCGTGTTCAACATGACGAAAGCCGCGGCCCTCAGTCCGTCGAGCACGGTCGACTACAGCATTATGGATTGGTTCGCTTCACCCATCTCATCTTCTTCAGATACGGCTATCCAAGCCCTCTGCCCCAAGGGCGACACGTGCTACCTCGTTGAATTCTCCGATATGATTCTAAAGTCCGCCGATTACGACATTGCCGTATTCTCTGGCAACACGTCCGCGCTCACGTACTACAAGAAGCTTGCCGATGGAACGTACAGGCTGGTTCGCACGAAGACCAACGGTTCGACCCTTATGACCTCTGCCCACGTTTCTGGAACGGGTTGGATCTCCTCGGTCAAGGAGGGCAAGACCGCTGGCACCACGGGAAAGTCCAAGGCACTCGAGGCGTTCAAAGCCGACATGGCGGCCCTCCCCTACTCCGGCACGGTGCAATACCAAGCCCATTGCGCAAACCTTGGCTGGCAAGGCTGGAAGAACGAAGGTGAAGTCGCGGGCACCGTTGGCGAATCGCGCCAAATCGAAGCTATCCAAATGAGGCTTACCAACGAGTTCGCCGAGCACTACGACATTTACTATCGAGCCCATGTACAGGACGAAGGATGGCTTGGCTGGGCCAAGAACGGCGAGAGCGCGGGCACTACGGGCTTTGGCAGGCGCGTAGAGGCTATCGAGGTCAAGCTTGTTGAGAAGGATGATGCCGCGCCAGGAAGCACTGCGCGCGCATCCATCATCGGCCTGCCCAACGTAACCGCGCATGTCTCTAGCATTGGCTGGCAGGCAGCCGTTCACGGCACTACATATGCTGGCACCACGGGGATGACCCTGGGCGTTGAAGCGTTGAAGCTTTCCGTTTCCGGAGCCCCCTTCAACGGGGACATTACCTACCGCTCCCACGTAGCCAACCAGGGATGGGAGAACACATGGACCTCGAACGGGCGCGCCACGGGCACAACGGGCAAATCACGCCATATGGAAGCGCTGGAAGTGAAGCTCACCGGCGATCTTGCAAAGCACTACGACATTTTATATCGCGTGCATGTTTCCAACATTGGCTGGATGCCCTGGGTTAAAAACGGCGTCACCGCCGGCACAACCGGTCGCGGTCTTCCCATTGAAGCTGTTGAGATGAGACTCGAAAGCAAGTAGTGATTCATCGTCATAGTAATGACAAAGCGGGCCGTCGGCACTTTTGCCAACGGCCCGCTTCTTTCTATCAATCCTCGTTCCATCGTTCAAGTTCAGATTTGTTACGCCCTAGCGATACGTAACAACCTTAGTACCATACGGGACGTTATCGTAAATCCACTTGGCATTTTGAATCGCAAGCCTTACACAGCCTTGAGAAAGGTTCTGCCCCAAGCGCCCATCCTGGATATTGAACGTTCCTTGATCGTAGGGCACGGAATGGAACAGGTAGTCACCGTAGAACTGCGTGTAGTAGTAGCAAGTGTAGCCATGGCCAAAGCTGTAACCCTTGCCGTACACGGCGAACTCGCCAATAACGGTAGGGGTATAAGCAGCGCCCGGAGAGCACTGCCAGTAGAACACCTGGTTCCAGTTGTAGGAACTTCCGTTGTACACGCCCACACGGCAGCGGGTCGTATCCACAAGCAGCAACCAGTTGGTCGAACTAGCATAGCGATTCGCACGCTGCCACATGGCAAACTGATCCGCGGGCATCACGGGAACGTTCGTGAAGGGGCGATAGGTAGAGCCCGGTGCGGCAGAGCCCTTGGGAAGGAACTGGATTTGAATGCCCTCGAGGCGGTAGCCGATGTTGCTAGTTCCCGCTTGAGCGCCATTTGCGGCCCAGCCGAGCCAGCCGTAATCCTGCACGTAAGCGCGATACCATACGTCGAAATACTTGGACAGGTCACCGGTGAGCTGGATCTTAATGGCCTCCAAGCGTTTGTTCTGCCCCGTGGTGCCGCAGCTCGCACCGTTCGATGCCCAACTACGCCAACCGTAATCCTGCACATGAGCGGAATACTGAATGTCACCCGAGACGTTTGAACTCACCGAGAGCTTGAGGTCCTCGACCTTGAGGGCGCGACCCTGCGTGCCGGCGTATCCGTTGTTGGAGACGGATGCCATCCAGCCGATATTCGATACGTGAGCAGAATAGCTTAGCATCGGCTTGGTGATGCACGCATCCGAACCAGTCGCAGGAGCCGCCTCGCCCTTTTTCACGAGCATGATTTGAACGGCCTCTGCCGAGACGCCCAGACCCGTAGTGCCCGCGTCTGCACCGTTGCATGCCCAAGAGAGCCAGCCATAGCCAGAAGCGTGAACGCGGTAGTAAACATCGTACTGGTTGGCAAGCTCGCCGGTAAGGTTAATTCTTACTGCCTGGATAGAACGGCTCTTCCCCGTTGTACCAGCAATCGTCGGAGCCTCGGCGGTGTTCTGCCAACCTTCTTCCTCAACATGAGCTGCAACGGAAACGGAGCCGGCAATTGGACCAGCGGCACCAACACGAAGAGCTTGGAGAGATAGAGCGCGGCCTGTGGTACCCACGGTAACATCGGTACCCAACGAAGCGGTCTGCCAACCAATCTCGGCCACATGACCTTGGGCAGAAAGAACCTCATTGGTGTAGTCCGCCTCTACATAGGCACCATCGGTGGAACCAGGCGCAGCGGCATCCTTCTCAAGGAGACACACGCGCACAGCGCAGATGGCAGCATTGTTGGAAGCGCTGCCGACAGGCGATCCATTGGAAGCCCAGCCAGTCCACTTGCCCGTGCTGCCATCGAACACCTGATACCAGACGTTGTAGCTTGTTGCGAGATCACCCGAGAAGCTGATCCTCACGCAGCGCATGGCCAAACCATCCGAAAGCGTGGTTGTCCAACCACCGTCCGCGACATCGACGCCCTCGGGCATAGAACCGTATTGGCTGCCAGACTGGTACAGAATCGAGCCGTCGCATATCTGGTTGTTCACGTTAAGCGCAAAGCTCTTGAGCGGCTTAGAGGCATCTTCCGAGCCAATAACGATGGTCGAGCCCGTGCCAGTCCCAACCGTCGAGCCGTCCAAGCCGAGCGCCGCTCCCTGCAAGACAGCATGCTCGGAGCCCTTAAAGGCGCCCTCCGTAGAGCCGGGAGCTTCTTCACCCTTCTCAACAAGTACGATCTGCACGGCCTGAACGCCCGAGCTCATACCCACGGTTCCGGCCGCCGCGCCGTTAGACGCCCAGCCAAGCCATGCGTTGTCACGAGCGGAATAGACTCGATACCAAAGGTCGTACACGTTCGCAGCGTCGCCCGTAAGGCGCATTTGAAGCGCCTCGATGCGGCGAGACAAACCCGTTGTACCCGTACGTCCAAAAGACCAGGAGCCCCATCCTTGATCTTGAACGTGCGAGCGAACTTGGATGCCAGCGCTTCCACCAAACCAGGTAATCCCAGCCTCAAGCGACTCAACGTGCTCCGCACCGGGAACACCCGCGGTGGCGCCATCGCTCACGGCGGACATCCAACCAACGTTGGAGACGTGGGTCGAATACGTCACGACCGCGGGTTCATCTGCCTTGTTCTTGAAGGGGACATCCGTACCACCCGGGGCAGCAGCATCCTTGGCCAATATAACGATTTCGACAGCCTCAACGGAATAGCCGTAGCCCTCGGTGCCCGCATTGGCACCGTCGCACGTCCAATCCAGCCAACCAAAGTTGGACGAGTGGACTCGGTACCAAACACTGTAGTTTTGAGAAAGCTCAGCGGAGAGCTGGATTGCGATGGCCTCAAGCTGCCGAGACTGCCCCACGGTGCCGGCAATGGTATCGTTGCCCACCGGGTCCATCCAGCCGACGTTCGACACGTGGGCTTTGATGGAAAGGGCGTTGGAAACCTCGTTGCCCTCGGCATCCTTAACGGAAAGCTTCAGCGCTTCCATACGCTTCGACTTGCCGGTAGTGCCCGCAAGCTCACCCGCGGAGACCGACGTCATCCAACCGTAATCCTGCACGTGTACCTGATAGGTAAGGACAGGAGCAGTTTCCGTCTTGTTCTCAGGCTCATCTGCCGGCTCGTCAATCGCGGCGGCGTCCAAAACGGAAGCTGAACCGGTCTGGATCTCGGACTCCGGCGACGATCCGTTCTCAGTCGCATTGCCCGAGGTATCCGGAGCAGCACCATCCAGCCCGGCAGCGCTATCACCAACGCCCGCCTGATCGGCATCGGATCCAACAGCCCCAGCGTCGGCATCGCCAGACTGAGAAGTTTGACCGGCAGATTCCTGCGCTGATGGAACGGACGAGTCCTGAACAGATTCGGCGTAAACGGCAATCGGCTGAAGTGCTGGCATCGCGCACATGAGCCAGATCATACCAATAACGACCGCAGCCCTTCCATGCTTCATTTTGACTCCCCATCGATTAGGCGACCTTTGATTTATTAACTGATTCATTAGTTACTCAAATACGTAAAACGCGAATGGTGCATAAAAAGAAACGAACGGAGCGCAACAAAAGCGAACCGTTCGTTCTAAATCAAAGAGCCAGGCTAAACTCAACCAAGAGTATCTTACGCTCTCGCTATGCAAGCGGGATGTTGTCGTACCAACCCCATTTTGGCTTATACGTAGTGGAATAGTAATCCAGCCAATAACCCATATCCAGTGTCCTTATGTGACCAACATTATCCATAACCTGGTTGTTGCCAATATAGATACAAACATGACCGTATATACGACCCATATACGTATGCATATGCGAGGGAACAGCAACGACCATTCCGACCTTCAGCTGCGAATAATCAGTATATTTGCAGAAATCCCAATAGTAGTCACAGGCGTCCGTATGGACATTCCTGAATCCAGCCCGCTCATAGACCTGAGCAATCCATTCTGAGCACAACCCAGGACCAGGAGAGGGAACCTGCCTCGATAGATCTACGATCTTCTTCTGCATTGGATTGGCAAGGGCAAAGGGTTCGCCAAGAAGTATCGGGGAGACAGTGCTCCCCGGAGCAGCAGCGCCCTTTCTCGTAATTCTTACCTGAACGGCCTGAACATGCGTCCCATAGCCGGTACTGCCGGCGATGGCGCCATTTTTTGTCCAACCGAGCCAGCCGACGGTATCAACATGGACCCTATACCAAACATCGAAATAAGTTGCCAAGTCACCCGATAGGGAGACTTTTATTGCTTCGACCGAATTGGATTCAGTAGCAGACGACAGTTGATCCCCGTTTGACTTGTCAGAAGTCCAGCCTACATTTGATAGATGCAGCTGATAATTAATTCCACCGGCAACGAATGAAGTGGTCTTAGCCAAGAACCCGGTAATGGGAATTCCCTTGCCGGTTGTACCGGACACCTCTCCGGCAGAAACAGTATTCTGCCAAGTGCCGTTCGACTGGGAAGAATACGTCAACGTCGGTATTTCAAGATGAGAATAGCCCATCGTATCAGGATGGGAAGCACCTTTCCTAACAAGCTTAATCTGAACCGCCTCAAGGGAACAAGACATTCCGGTGGTGCCGGCCTCCTCGCCGTCCTTGGCCCAGGCCATCCAGCCGATGTTGGAGGCGTGGACGCGGTAGTAGACGTCGTAGTCATTCGCAAGGGATCCCGTGAGCCTCAGGCGGACGGCCTCGACGGCGCGGCCCTGGCCGGTGGTGCCGCCCTCGGAGGCCGAGGGGGTGTCCCATCCCTGCCAGCCGATGCCCGAGAC
>CAUEPS010000005.1 GCA_959019775.1 uncultured Collinsella sp. | reverse complement strand
AAGGAACGGGTCGGCCATCTTACAACGCGAGGCCGTCCTATGGCAACGACCCCGCATCGCGTCTCCGTGGCTCGAGTGGCCCTCAAATGCATAACACCAGACCGCGCAAGAGCTCGTCGACCGAATGGCTCACGGGTACGCCGCTGCCCCGTCGCAAGGCCGTTATGGGCTTTATCGGGCTTGGCTTGGGTTTGGGCGTCCTTCGCCTTGCCGACTATCAAATCGTGGAAGCCGATAAGTTGCGCGACCGCGCCGATGCACGTCGCTTGCTTGCGCAGACGCTGTATGCCAAGCGCGGTACCATCTACGACCGTAACGGCAACGTGCTGACGTCGTCGGTCGAATGCCGCAACATCGCCGTGAATCCTCAGCTTATCGAGGACGTTGACAAGACGGTGTCGGCGCTGGTCAAAGCTACGGGCATCGATAAAAAGACCTGTCGCGAGCTCGTTGAGTCGGATGGCACCTGGGTGTATATCAAACGTCAGGTGGACGAGGATGATGTCGCGGCGCTGGAGAAGAAGAACCTGCCAGGCGTGCTCTTTGAGCAGGCCATGAAGCGCGTATACCCCTACGGCAATCTGGCATCGCAGGTGCTTGGCGTGGTAAACGTGGACAACGACGGTCTGACGGGCCTCGAAAAACAGTACAACAAGCTTTTGACCGGAACGAACGGTTCGCTGGTGCGCGAGCGTGCGAGGGACGGTAGCTATATCGCGGGCGGCGCCTATAAAAAGGTGGCGGCGGTTGACGGCGTGGATATCGTGACGACGCTCGATGTCAATATCCAGCGTGCCGCCGAGGACGCCCTGGCCGAGGCGGTCGAAAAGACCAAGGCCAAGAATGGCTCGGCCCTGGTCACCGATCCCACGACGGGCGAGATTCTGGCGGCATGCTCGTATCCGACATATGACCAGACCGATCTGGAAAACGCCAAGACCGAGGACATGAACTTGCGCCTGGTTACCGATGCCTACGAGCCCGGCTCGGTCTTTAAGACGCTCGTGGCCGGTGCCGGCTTCGACTTGGGCGCCGTGCGTTCGAGCACGTCGTTTGAGGTACCGGCGAGCATTAAGGTCGGCGACGACACCGTTACCGACGCCGATAAGCGCGACTACACCATGACCATGGACGTGCGCGAGATGATGCGCCGTTCGTCCAATGTGGGCTTTGTCCTGGTGGGACGCAAGATCGGTGCCGATGATTTTGCCACCTATGTGGACAAGTGGGGTATCGGTCATAGCTCCGGTGTCGATTTTCCGGGTGAGAGCCTGGGCATCGTCAAGGAGCGCGACCAGTACGACGGCGCCACGCTGGGCTCGATGAGCTTTGGCCAGGCGCTGTCCGTCTCGCCGATTGAGGTTGCACGTGCCGTGGGCGGCATCGCGAACGGCGGCGTGATGATGACTCCGCACTTCTATAAGTCCAGCAAGGGTGATGAGAAGGACTGGGGCGAAGGCGAGCGTGCGATTTCGGAGGATGCTGCCGCCCAGGTGACATCGTGCATGCAGACGGTCGTGTCCGAAGGCACGGGCGTTGGCGGTGCGGTCGATGGCTATGACGTGGCGGGCAAGACCGGTACGGCCGAGCGTGCTGACGAGAACGGCGGTTACCTCAAGGAGAACTACATGTCGTCCTTTATGGGCTTTGTGCCGGCACAATCGCCCAAGGTGCTGTGCTATATCACACTCGATGGAACGCCGAGCGGCTCGGATGCCGCCGCGGTGCCATTCCAGTCCATTATGGCCAACGCGCTCGACGTGCTGGGTATCCCGCGCACGAAGTAGGGGGTTACAATCTTGAGCGTGGCCTGCCGTTTGATCTGAAGGGTGTTCACATGCCCTGCACCACGCGCGCATGGCACTGGGATACAATACGCCGATAGCATTATTAGGTTTACAGGGGAGCTGCAATGATAGAGATCGCCGTCAACAACCTCGCGGCCTCAACGGGGGCCCGAACCGTGACGGAAGAAGTCGATCGGGTATGCCGCGGGTGCGTTATCGACTCGCGTCAGGTCGAGGAGGGGACGATCTTTGTCGCCTTCCCCGGCGAAAAGGTCGACGGCAATGATTTTGCCTCCTGTGCCATCGAGTCGGGTGCCGGTGCCGTCGTGATGACGCGCGAGCCCGATGCCGAGCTGGTTTCGTTGGCGCAGGACAAGGGATGCGCCATCTTGCTGACCGACGACCCCGTGGAGTTCTTGCTGCGCCTGGCGCACGTATATCGCTTGGAGCTTGGCTGCCTGGTCGTCGGCATTACCGGTTCGATTGGCAAGACGACGACCAAGGACGTGCTCGCTGCCGTGCTCGCCAAGCGTTATCGCGTCTGGGCCACGAAGGGCAATTTCAACAACCTGATCGGCATGCCGCTCACGGTGCTTTCCGCTCCGGCCGATACCGAGGTCCTGGTGCTCGAGATGGGCATGAACCATTTTCATGAGATTGAGCGCCTGTCCCAGTCTGCCAACCCCAATCTTGCCATCGTGAGCAAGATCGGAACCTCCCACATCGGTATCCTGGGCAGCCGCGAGAACATCGCCCGCGCCAAGTCCGAGATTGTCCAGGGCATGTGCGCCGCCGGCGACTTTTCGCCGCTGCTGGTTTTGGGCGGTGAGGACGACTTTACGCCGTTCATTCGTGATACGTTCGCTCAGCCTGCGGGTATCGACGTGATGCTGGCCGGTGTCTCGGACGACGACGAGGTCCGCGCGCGCGACATTCGCGTCGACGACGAGGGCCATCCGGTCTTTACGCTCGACTTTGGTCAGGGCGACACGGTCGATACCATGCTGGCCATTCCCGGCGTGCAGTCCGTGCCCAATGCCGTCAAGGCCGCCGCGGTCGCCTATCGTCTGGGCGTGACGCCCGAGCAGATCGATGCTGCCTTTAGGGGGCTTACGATCACCGGTCACCGTCAGGAGATCAAGCGCGCCAAGAGCGGAGCACGCATCATCGACGACTCCTATAACGCCAGTGCCGAGTCTATGGCTGCCGGCCTCGATTTGTTGTGCTCGCTCATCTGTGACGGTTCGCGCATGGCGATCCTGGGCGAGATGGGCGAGATGGGTGACGAGGCTCCCCGCATGCATGAGCTCGTGGGCGCCTATGCCGCCGCCAAGAAGCTCGACATGCTCGCGTGCGTCGGCGGCGAGCTGGCTCAGCTCATGGCCGATGCCGCACGTATGATGGGTATGGATGAGGACCGTATCCAGGTGTTCTCCGATTATCAGCAGGTGCTCGACCGCATGGGCGGCGCGCTTGAAAATCATGATGTTGTACTGGTCAAGGGTTCCCGTTTTGTTGAGCTCGACCGCTTTGTGGAAGGTGTGTGCTAGCCCATGTTCGGCAATCCCTCGTATCCTACGTATCAGGCCTTTTTGGGACTTGGCATCGCTGCCGCCATTGCGTTGCTGCTTATGCCGTGGTGGATCAAGCTGCTGAAGGTCGAGGGTATCGGCCAACAGGTCCGAGCCGACGGCCCCAAGCGTCATTTGATTAAACAGGGTACGCCGACCATGGGCGGCGTTATCATCCTTGTCGCGATCTCGCTGACCTGCCTGCTGATGGGCAAGCTCACCACCGAGCTCGTGCTCGTGCTGCTTGCAACGCTGGCCACCGGCGTTCTGGGCCTCATCGACGACCTGACCTCCGTCACGCATGGTCGCTCGCTTGGCCTGACGCCTCACGCCAAGATGATCGGTCTGACCATCATCTGCGTCACCTTTACCGTGCTCGCCGTCAATTGGTGCGGCGTCGCCCCCGAGATTCGTTTTCCCGGCGGCCTGACGATTGACCTCGGTGTTCTTTCGACCACCATCTGCGGCCTTTCGTTTCCGTGGCTCTACATTGTATTTTGCTGGCTGATGATCGCTGGTCTTTCCAATGCCGTGAACCTGACCGATGGTCTGGACGGCCTTGCCGGCGGCACTTCCATGATCGCCATGCTCGCCATGGCCGCCATGGCGTTTTTGCACGGTGACGTGAACCTGTCCATCTTCTGCACGGCGTGCGCCGGTGCCTGCCTGGGCTTTTTGTGGTTCAACTGCTACCCGGCGAGCATCTTTATGGGTGATACCGGCTCGCTTGC
Organism: uncultured Collinsella sp.; assembly: GCA_959019775.1. GTDB lineage: Bacteria > Actinomycetota > Coriobacteriia > Coriobacteriales > Coriobacteriaceae > Collinsella. The sequence continues at coordinate 106,091 of CAUEPS010000005.1, read as the reverse complement.
CCTGGGTGCCGCTTTTGCCTGCACCTCCATCATGACCAACACCGAAGTCGTTTCCCTCATCATCGGCGGTCTGTTTATCGTCGAGACCCTGTCGGTCATGATCCAGGTTGTCTATTTCCACTTTACGCACAAGCGCGTCTTCCTTATGGCACCCATTCATCATCATTTCGAAAAGAAGGGCTGGGCCGAGACCAAGGTCGTTATCCGTTTTTGGATTATCGCCGCGGCCTTTGGCGCCGTTGGCCTCGCCCTGTTCTTCCAGTTGGGATAGTGGTCTTTCATGCCTCTTGCTGATGTCTTTAGCCTGCTTGTTTTGGGGCAGGGTAAATCCGGTCTCGATGTCGCCCGTTGGGCGTTGGCTCACCCCGAGCGCGTGAGCGCCACGACCGTGTATGGCGGCGGTAGCTCCGAGCCCAATGACGCCACACGTGCGCTCGAGGCGCAGGGCGCGTCGTTTGTCTACGGCACCGAGCAGGTCGAGGGTGCCTATGACGTGTGCGTGACCTGCCCGGGTATCTCGGAGTTCTCGGCCTTCTTTAAGGCTGGGCGTGAGCATGCCGCTCAGATTATGGGCGAGCCCGAGTTTGCCTATCGCCTGTCTCCCCAAAATTGGATCGCCATCACGGGCACCAACGGCAAGACAACTACCACGTCGCTGACAGATTATCTGCTCAAGGCCGCCGGTGAAGCCAGCGTGGCCGTCGGCAATATCGGCGAGCCGCCGGTGAACGAGATCGACGGCCGCGCACACAATGAGTGGTTTGTGGCCGAGCTGTCGAGTTATCAGATTGCTACGACCGCCGAGCTTCATCCTCGCGTGGCGGTGCTGCTCAACATCACGCCCGACCACCTGGGTTGGCACAAGAGCCACAAGAACTATGCGCTTGCCAAGATCAAGTTGTTCGAGAATATGGTCGACGACGACCTCGTGGTTATCGACGTCGAGGATGCCGGCATCCATGAGTTCGATGAGTACATCTACACACCGGGTCGCCGTATCTGCAAGGTCGCTTTTGACGAGCCCGAGGGTGCAGACGCCGCCTTTGTGCGCGACGGTAAGATGGTCGTGCGCCTGAGGGGTGTCGAGACTCAGCTTGTCGCCACGTCCGAGCTCAAGATCTCGGGCCATCACAATGTCATCAATGCCCTATGTGCCGCCACGGCTGCTCTGGCCGTCGGTGCCGATCCCGAGGGCATTTGCCGCGGTTTGGCATCGTTCCAGCCGCTCGAACACCGCGTGGAACCCTGTGGCGAGATCGATGGCGTGCGCTACGTCAACGATTCCAAGGCAACGAACACCGATGCGGTCGAAAAGGCCCTGACGGCGTTTCCCGACGACGACGTGATCTTGCTGCTCGGCGGCCACGATAAGGGTACGCCGCTTGCGGATTTTGCCCGCGTCGTTATGGATAACGTGCGCTCGGTCGTTTGCTTTGGCGATGCGCGCGAGCGCTTTACCGCCGCTATGGACGAGGCCGATGTCGATGGTGACGTGGATATCGCCCAGGCCGATGATCTGCGCGATGCCGTTGACGTTGCCCGCTCGCTCTCGAGCCGCGGCGACGTGATCCTGCTTTCGCCCGCCTGCTCTTCGTTCGACGAGTTCTCGGGCTACGAGGAGCGCGGTCGCGTGTTTAAGGACTACGTGGCCCAGCTTGCCGCGGCAGCGAAATCGCAAACGGAATAGGGGTTGCCGGTGAGAGAGGAGAGCCCCCGAAGTGATATGAGGAGGCCCGACTCGGACCGTGCTTCCTCGCTGCGTAGCACGCCGCGTTCCGGACGCGGCGGGCAGACGTTCAGTGAGCGCTATATTGCCGGCGTCCCCGCCCGCATCATGCGCCCCCGTTTGATATTTATGGCTTGCCTGTTTAGCTTGGTTTGCTTTGGCTTGCTGATGGTGTACTCGGCATCTTCGGTCGAGGCACTGCATGAGAATGGTTCGGCGACGTTTTTCCTGTTTCGACAGGCCGCGTTTGCCGGAGTTGGCGTGCTGGCTATGGTTGCCATCGTGCGCGTCTTGCCGGACAGTTGGTTTGGGGAAGACGTGCTCAGGATCTTCCTCATGGGCATGATAGGGCTACTGGTTCTGGTGTTCTTTATGGGTAGCGGCAGTCGTGGCGCCACGCGCTGGCTCAACATCGCCGGTATTCAGTTCCAGCCGTCTGAGTTTTTAAAGCCGTTCGCCATCGCGTATTCGGCCATCATGCTCGACCGCATCTTTTCGCCCGGCGGCAACATCAACGAGTTTCTTCGCAACATGGGCGTCTACCTGGGCATTTCGCTCTTTCTGATCTTTGTTCAGCCCGATTTTGGCACCGTTCTGATCATCTTGTTGACCCTCATGTGCATGGCGTTGTTTGCGGGATTGGACCCCAAATATATCGTTTGGACGGTCGTTGCCGGCATCGCCGTCATTGCGATCGCCCTTATCGCCGAGCCGTATCGTATGACGCGTGTCGAGGTTGCTTGGAATCCTTGGGCAGACGAATATGGTGACGGCTATCAGGCCACGCTTGCCATCATGGCGTTTGCCTCGGGCGGCCTGTTCGGTCGCGGTATCGGCAACTCCACCATGAAGTACTCGTATTTGCCCGAGGCGCATAACGACTACATCTTGGCTATTATCGGCGAGGAAGTTGGCTTTATCGGAACCGTGCTGTTCTTCTTGGTGTTTGCGATGCTGATCTACTCGGCGTTTCGCATTGCCGAGCAGGCGACCGACCGTCGCGGAGCACTTATGGCATCGGGTTCCGCGGTCATCCTTGCGGTGCAGTTTTTGATCAACGCGCTGGGTATTCTCAATGTGTTTCCCATGACGGGCAAGCCGCTGCCGTTTATTAGCTACGGCGGCTCCTCGATTATTGTGTCGCTTATGCTCGCCGGTCTGATCCTGCGCGTTTCGTATGAGAGCGCCCGTCGCGATGAGTACGACCGTCGTCGCGAGAGCTTTGCCGTTATGGATGAGAGTACCGCCGGCGTGCCCCACGTGCGCGGCGAGCGATCTTCGCGTAACGGCTTTACCGTCCTGGATGGCTCTGCGACCGAGCCGGCGGCCCGTCCGCGTCAGCGAACGGCGCAGCAAGGTCGTCCGCAGCGCCCCACTCCTCGCAATGCGGGCGGCGGATATAATCGAATCGATTTGAATTCGGACCCGTCGGCGCGTTTGCGCACCGATGACCAGGGGTCGCGTGTACGAAGGGATTACCATGACCGATAAGATGACCGTTGCTATTGCAGCTGGCGGCACGGCAGGACATATCAACCCCGCGCTCGCCTTGGCCGAGGAGCTGCGTGACCGCGGTCATCACGTTGTGTTCGTGGGCCAATCGCGCAAGCTCGAGGGCCGTCTGGTTCCCGAGGCCGGATTCGATTTTGTGCCCATCACGGTCACGGGCTTCGATCGCTCCCGTCCCTGGACGGCGTTGACCTCGCTGTGGCGCGTCAACAAGGCGAAGCGCGCGCTTGCCCGTCACTTCTCGAAGGTCGGCAAGCCCGATGCCGCTATCGGCTTTGGTGCTTACGTTGAGGTCCCGCTGCTGGGTTGGTGCAAGGGCGCCGGCGTTCCGTATCTGCTGCACGAGCAGAACTCTGTTCCGGGTCTGGCCAATAAGATGATGAACTCACATGCCGCCCGCGTGTGCATTTCGGTACCTGCGGCCCGCGCGGTCTTTGAGCGTGAGGGCGACCCCGACCATGTGCTCATGACGGGCAATCCTGTGCGTCGTTCGGTGATCGAGGGCGATCGCGCCCGCGGTCGCAAGACGCTCGGTGTGCCCGAGGACGCGACGCTTCTGCTCGTCTTTGGTGGTTCGCTCGGTGCTCAGCATCTCAACGAGCGCGTTGCCTCGCTCAAGAGTGAGCTGCTGACCCGCGAGAATCTCTACATTTTGCATTCGACGGGTGCCGACGGCTTTGAGGAGACCGAGCGCGCTTTGGCGCTGACGCCCGAGGAGGCGAAGCGCTATCGAGTCCAGCCCTACATCGACAACATGGGCGATATGCTGGCTGCGGCCGATTTGGTGCTCTCGCGTTCCGGTGCCTCGAGCGTGGCGGAGATTGCCGCGCTTGCCGTGCCCTCGGTGCTCGTGCCGTATCCGCACGCCACGGCCGACCACCAGACCACGAATGCGCGTTACCTGGTCGATGCCGGTGCCGGCGTGCTTTGCGCCGATGCCGATATCGATGCCCCTGCCTTTGCCGACGAGCTGCTGCACCTGATCGATGACGCCGCGGCGCGTGATGCCATGCGTCAGGCGGCGCGTGGCTTGGCCCAGGACCGTGCCGCCGCACTTTTGGCCGACGCGGTAGAGGGATTGCGTTAGTTAGACGGGATATCGCCGGTCGCCCTCGCGCGGATGCGGTAGGTGCGGTACAGTTAACGGGTTACAGGCAGTGTTTACGCAAGGAGTACACGAGCACATGGCTGATTCCCAGACTGCAACCTCCGCGCCCGAGTTCAAGAGCGCCCACTTTATCGGTATCGGTGGCGCCGGCATGAGCGGCATCGCCCTCGTCCTGCACGAGCGCGGTTACACCGTTACCGGCTCCGACCTTAAGACGTCGCGCTATATTCGCCAGCTTACCCGCGCCGGCGTGAAGGTCCACGTGGGCCACGAAGCTTCGACAATCGACGAGGTCAAGCCTGACGTGGTTGTGGTCTCCACCGCAATTCCCGAGTCCAACCCCGAGCTCGTGCGTGCCCGCGAGCTCGGTATTCCCGTGTGGCCCCGTGCCAAGATGCTCTCGGCCTTGGGCCACGGCTACACCACCGTCGCCGTTGCCGGCACGCACGGCAAGACCACGACGTCTTCGATGTGCGCCACGATGCTCGATCGCATGGGTCTGGACCCCAGCTTTTTAATCGGCGGCATCGTCGAGGGCTACGACACCAACGGCAAGAACGGCTCGGGTGACTACTTTGTCGCCGAGGCCGACGAGTCCGACAGCTCGTTCCTGTTCCTGAACCCCAACGTGGTCATCGTGACCAACGTCGAGGCCGACCATCTCGATCACTACTCGGGTATCGAGGAGATCGAGGCCACCTTTGCAAAGTTTATGGGGCTGGTGGGCGAGGACGGCACCGTCATCGTTTGCGGCGAGGACCCGCATCTGGTCGAGCTCGCCAAGTCGACGGGCCGTCATGTGCTTTCCTATGGCTTTGCCGAGAACAACGACATCGTCTGCGTGCATCCGGATGTCAAGGGCATCCAGAGCGACTTTATCGTTCGCTTTGAGGACGGCACCGAGCACGCTGTCGAGATTAAGAGCAACCCCGGTCGTCACAACATGCTCAACGCCACGGCCGTCTTGACCGTCGCCCATGTCCTAGGCCTCGATATCGACGCCGCCGCTAAGGCACTTTCGAGTTTTGAGGGCGTCCGCCGTCGCTTTACCCACGTGGGCGATATCGACGGCATCACGGTGGTTGACGATTACGGCCATCATCCCACCGAGATCAAGGCGACGCTCGCTGCTGCCTCTTCGCTGGGCTACAAGCATGTCGACGTCGTGTTCCAGCCGCACCGCTATTCGCGCCTGCAGGCTCTGTGCGATGACTTTGCCGATGCCTTTGCCAACGCCGATAAGCTGCTGCTGATCGATGTGTTCTCCGCCGGCGAGATGCCGATTCCGGGCGTTACCTCCAAGATGCTCGCAGATACTGTTTGCGCCAAGCATCCCGGCAAGGAGGTCGTGTACTGCTCCAGCCGTCTTGAGCTCAACCAGGAGCTTGAGAAGCTCGTGGGCGAGGGCGACCTGCTGCTCACCATGGGTGCCGGCGACGTTACGACCGTCGGCCCCGAGTTCATCGAGTATCTGACTGCCAAGAAAGACGCTTAACCTCTATGGGTCTGTTTAACGCCGTCATGGCGCTTTCGGGCATGATCGACACGGACGTAGTCGAGGATGAACGCCTTGCGCGTCATACGAGTTATCGTATCGGCGGCAAGGCCGACCTCTTTGTGACGTGCCATAGCTACCATGCCCTGCGTCGCGCCGTGGCGGTGCTTGACCGCGAGCAGGTGCCGTGGGTGATTATCGGCAAGGGGTCCAACCTGTTGGTTGCCGATGCCGGCTATCGCGGCGCCGTTATTTCGCTGGGACGTGAGTTTCAGCGCACGGTTGTTGCCGAGGACGGCTGCACGCTGACCGTTGGCGCGGGCGTGATGTTCGCGCGTTTGGTCAACGACGCCTTGTCGCGCGGGCTTTCGGGCCTTGAGTTCGCGGTCGGTATTCCCGGTTCGGTCGGCGGCGCCGTGTCCATGAACGCAGGTACGCGGACCGAGTGGATCGGCTCTCTTATCGAGGACGTGGTCACGTTTGATCCGGCGTCCGGTATTAAGCACTATGCAGGGTCCGAGATCGCTTGGGGGTATCGCGAGTGCAGCTTGCCGCGTAACGAGATCATTCTCGAGTGCGTGCTCAAGCTCAAACCCGCGTCCAAGGCCGACATTCGCGAGCGTATGGAGCGGTACCTGACGCGCCGCAAGCGCACGCAGCCCATGGGCCGTGCATCCTGCGGATCGGTCTTTCGCAACCCGCCCGACGCAAGCGTGGGCAAGTTGATTGAGGATTGTGGATTAAAGGGTTTTTCGGTTGGCGGTGCGGAAGTTTCGCCCGTACACGCTAATTTTATCGTTAATAACGGAACCGCCTCGGCCGATGACGTGGCCGCGGTTATCAGGCATGTGCACGGAAAGGTGAGGGAGGCGTATGGCATCGAGCTCAGACCGGAAGTTAAATTCCTCGGCTTCTAGAGCATCGAAACCAACCTTCCGCCGCGCCGGAGGGCGTTCCGGCGCACCTGCCCAGCCTCAACATAAGCCCGCCATGCCCTCCAAGTCTGTTGGCCCCGTTCGTCCTGCCAAGCGCCCGGTCGTCGGCTCGCAGCTGGGAGGACGCCCCGCTTCTAAAAAGACGAGTCGTCCGGCTCCGCGTCCTTCGGTGACGCCCAAGCCGGCGATGGGCACCAAGACCTCCCGACCCATGGCGACGCCCAGGCCTTCGCTGGGAGCTCGTGCGCCGCATGCCGGTCGTACGTTGCCTGGCGCTAAGCCGCGTTCGCTGACATCGGTACCCGCCGCCAAGGCGTCTTCGGCAAAAAAGGGCCTCAATCCTCTGTCATCGCTCGGTGCCATGGCGGGTAAGGCGACCGACGCCGCTTCTGCCATCAAGGGTAAGGGCAAGATCGCGGGCGGTATCCTGGCAGCCGTGGCCTTACTTGCCATTATTGCCATCGTCGTCATCAACTCTGGCCTGTTCGCCGCCACCGATATTCAGATTCATGGCAGCGAGCATGTGACCAAGCACGACGCCATGCAGCTCATCAGTCTTCCCGAGAACACGTCGCTCTTTAACGTGGATTCCGATCAGATTACCGAGGGCCTCAAGCAAAACCCGTGGGTCTCGGGTGTGGATGTCCAGCGCCAGTTTCCCCATACGCTTATCATCACGCCGACGGAGCGTAAGGTTATCGCCATTGCCTATATCAGCTCCGACGACCTTGCCTGGGCTATCGGAGACGATGACACCTGGATTGCTCCGTTGTCGACGTCTGTCGAGGTGGACGACCAGGGAAACGTCATTACATCGGGGGAGGGTGCCAACACCCTGACCGGCATCGATGCGGCCCTGGCGCTTGCCAAGCACTACGGCGCCGTGCTGTTGACTGATGTCTCGGCCGATGTCGCACCGGTTTCGGGTCGGGCGGTGAGCTCCAAGGCCGTCAAGGCCGGCCTGGATTACGCACGCGGTTTTTCGAGCGAGTTCTTGGACCAGGTGAAGGATATTTCCACGCCTTCCGTTGAGGCTATCTCGGCAAATCTCGACAACGGCGTCGAGGTGTCGCTGGGCGATTCGGATGATATCGCCAAGAAAGAACGCATCGTGACCAAGCTGCTTTCGCAGGTAGAGGGCGTAACCTATATCAATGTGCGCTCTCCAGGCAACTACACGTTTAGGAACGCACCGACCGCCTAGCATCCTAAACGGCTTTGTTGAGGGGCCATACCACGCCGTTTATCTGGTTTGTTTGGTTTTCACGGTCAATTATTTGACTGATACGTTCATAATGTGCAAACATAATACGGTTTACCTTTGCATTTACTTTCAACCTGAAGGTTAATGTGCGCAGGGGTCAACCCATGCTATGGCTATAACCTTTGTTCGGAGGACCGACATGCACGAGACAGAGATCAACAACTACCTTGCCGTCATTAAGGTGGTCGGCGTCGGCGGCGGCGGTACCAACGCGGTCAATCGAATGATCGAAGAGGGCATCCGCGGCGTCGAGTTTGTTGCCATCAACACCGATGCTCAGGCGCTCGCGATCTCTGATGCCGATATCAAGGTGCACATCGGCACCGACCTTACCCGCGGCCTGGGCGCCGGCGCCAACCCCGAGGTTGGCCGCAAGGCTGCCGATGAGTCCCGCGACGATATCGCCGAGGCGCTCGCTGGCGCCGACATGGTGTTCATCACCTGCGGCGAGGGCGGCGGTACCGGTACCGGCGCCGCTCCCATCGTTGCCGATATCGCAATGAACGAGGTCGGCGCGCTGACCGTCGCCGTCGTGACCAAGCCCTTCACCTTCGAGGGTCGCAAGCGCAAGAAGAGCGCCGAGGAGGGCATCAAGACCCTCTCCGATTGCGTCGACACCATGATCGTTATCCCTAACGACAAGCTGCTCGACATCGCCGAGAAGAAGACCACGATGCTCGAGGCCTTCGCAATTGCCGATGGCGTCCTTTCCCAGGGCACCCAGGGCATCACCGACCTCATCACCGTCCCGGGTATCATCAACCTGGACTTCGCCGATGTTAAGACCATCATGAAGCAGGCCGGTACCGCCATGATGGGTATCGGTACCGCTTCTGGGGATACCCGTGCCGTCGACGCTGCCCAGCAGGCCATCTCCAGTCCGCTGCTCGAGAGCTCCATCGATGGCGCCACGCGTGTCCTGCTTTCCATCGCCGGCTCCAAGGACCTGGGCATTCAGGAGATCAGCGACGCCGCCGACGTTGTCGCCAATGCCGTCGACCCCGAGGCCAACATCATCTTCGGTACCGTTGTTGACGAGTCCCTGGGCGACCAGGTGCGCATCACCGTTATCGCTACGGGCTTCTCCGACTCCAACGTCAACCGTCAGGACGAGCTCTTCGCTGCTCAGCAGTCCCAGAGCAAGGCCGCTGCTTCCGCTGAGCCGCAGCGCACCGCTCCGGCTGCCAGCCCCGCTCAGGCTGCCCCGACTCGCAACGTCGGCGGTACCGAGCTGCCCAACTTTGGCAACGATCAGTTTGAGCTTCCCGACTTCCTCAAGCGCGGCAGCTTCTAAGTCGTTCTTCGCATTGTTTTGCGCAGGGGCGCGTCCGTATGGATGCGCCCTTTTTGTTTCTCGTTTGTAAACGAAAGCCTCCAATCTCCTTACGTTCCCTTTACGTTTGGTCCCTACCGCTGCGGGTATCCTTTTAAAGAAGTATGACAGCCGTATAAACGCGGACTGCGCGGCGACGCCGCGGTACTTGTTGTAATAGGAGGCTTTAGTATGGCAGCACGTGCGGACAACGTTTCGCGTGTCGACCATGATGGAGTTACGTTGGTAGAGGGCGCGACGCTCGATGTTCGCTTTGCCTTTACCGAGCGCACCGGTGGCGTTTCCGAAGATGCGTACTCCTCGCTCAACCTGGGCACGCATGTAGGCGATGACCCCTTTGCTGTTCAAGAAAATCGTCGTCGAGCGCTCGAAGCCATGGGCGCCGCTGAGTGCGAGCATAATCTGCTTGTTCCCAATCAGGTGCACGGCGACCATGTCGTGACGGTGACCTCGAACGGCGCCGACGATCTCGAGAACATTCGCGAACAGATTGCAGAGGGCTGCGATGCCATCGTCTGTACGGCCCATGAGGTGCCCGTGATGCTCTGCTTTGCCGATTGTGTTCCCGTGGTGCTGGTGGCTCCCAACGGCTTTGCCGTGGTGCATTCTGGCTGGAAGGGCACGATTGCGCGCATTTCCGCCAAGGCCAGCCAAGCACTCTGCGAGGCGGCTGACTGCACGCCGGAGGACATCTCTGCCTATATTGGGCCCCATATCCTGGGTGACGAGTATGAGGTGTCCCAAGAACTTATGGATCGCTTTGCCGCCGAGTTCGCGTGCATCGATGCTACCGCTTCCCGTATGCTCGATCTTTCCGCCGCCATTCGCGAGGCGCTGGTGGATGCCGGTGTCGATGTGAATGGCATTGTGGACACCAAACTTTCCACCGTGCGTCAAAACGACCGCTTTTATTCCTATCGCAACGAGGGCGGGACCTGTGGGCGCCATGCTGCGATCGGCGTGATGCTATGAGAAAGATCGCATCGGTCCTGAGCGCGGCAGTGCTCACGCTCACGCTGTGCGCCTGCTCCTCGGGATCTTCTACCTCTTCCATCACCGTTGCCGGCTCTACGACGTGCCTTCCTATTGCCGAGATCGCGGCCGAGGGCTTTAAAGAGGAGACCGGCACCGACGTGCTCGTCTCCGGCCTTGGCTCATCTGCTGGCATCGAAGCTGTTAGCGCCGGCACCGCCGATATCGCCAGCTCCTCTCGTGGCCTCAACGCCGATGAGCAAGACCTGGGTCTGACGCCTATCGTTATCGCGCACGACGGCATTGCAGTCATCGTGAACGACGACAACCCGGTCGATAATCTCTCGACCGAGCAGCTCCGCGATATTTACGCCGGCAAGATCACCAACTGGAAAGAAGTCGGCGGAGAGGACCTGAAGATTCAGGTTATCAACCGCGACGAGGCGTCCGGTACGCGCGAGGCCTTCCGCACTATCGTGATGGACGGCACGCCATTCGATCGCCGCTCGGCTGTTCTTTCGGGCACGGGCCAGGTGCGCGATGTCGTGTCTCGCTCGCGTGGCGCCATTGGCTACATCTCGCTGGGTTTTGTCGAGAGCCTCAACGCCAAGACCTCGGTCAAGGCCGTTTCGGTCAACCATGTCGAGGCATCCGAGAAGACGGTCGCAAGTGGCGGCTATCCCATCTCGCGTGACCTTTACTTCTTTGTGAAGGGTACGCCTTCGCAGCAGGCGCAGGACTACATTGACTATGTGACATCCGAGAAGATGGACAAGCAGATTCGCGAGGCGGGCTTTATTCCCGTCACCAACGACGAGAAGGGGAGTGAGTAGCATGGAAGCACAGGAAAACTCCCAGACTGAGCAGAATGTTCAGACGCCCAAGAAGCGCGAGCTGGCGCTCGTATCGCGCAGTACCTATATCAAGGAGAAGGCGCTGCAGTGGATCTTCTTTGCCTGCGCGTTCTTGGCGGTCGTTACCGTCATCCTGATTTTTGTCTTTACCACGTACTCGGCGCTGCCCGTCTTTACTGACATCGGTCTGGCTGACTTCTTTAGCTTTACGTGGGCGCCTTCCGAGGGCCACTACGGCATCTTGTCGCTGCTTGCCGGCTCGGGTCTGGTGACCGTCGGTGCGCTCGCCATGGGCGTGCCGCTGGGCGTGGGTACGGCCGTTTACCTGGTCGAGATTGCCAGCAAGCGCGTGCGCAAGCTCATCAGCCCCGCCGTTGACCTGCTGGCGGGCATACCCTCCATCATCTACGGCTTCTTTGGCATGATCATCATCCGCCCGTTTATCGCACAACTGACCGGCGGCCTTGGTTTTGGTGCGCTGACGGCGTGGTTCGTGCTCGCCATCATGATCGTCCCTACCATCACCACGCTCACCATCGATGCTCTCAATTCCATTCCCATGGGCATTCGCGAGGCATCGTATGCCATGGGCGCCACCAAGTGGCAGACCATCTATAAGGTCGTGCTACCTGCCGCGAAGCTGGGTATCGTTGATGCCATCGTGCTGGGTATGGGCCGTGCCATCGGCGAGACCATGGCCGTGCTCATGGTCGTAGGTAACGCCCCGGTTATTCCCGACAGCATTGCGAGCCCCATCTCGACGCTCACGAGCCAGATTGCGCTCGACATGAGCTATTCCTCGGGTCTGCACCGCTCGGCGCTGTTCGGCATGGGTGTGGTCCTGTTTATCATCTCCGCCACGCTGGTGGGCATCGTCCGTCTGATTTCCAAGAAGAAGAGGGGGTAGGCTATGTCCGATTCCGTTGACACGACGGTCGATACGACCTCGTCGCGCGAGCGCATCAAGCGTGCCCTTTCCCACGGCAAGAAGGGCCGCATCAACAAGGACCTGTCCAACAAGATCATGCTTGGCGTGTTTCGTGCCGCTGCCTACATCACCACGCTGGTGCTGGTCGCCATCATCGCCTACGTGGTCATTAACGGCCTGCCACATATCTCGCTCGACTTTATCTTCGGTTGGCCCCAGGGCGTCAACGCCGAGGGCGGAATTTGGCCCACGATCGTCTCGACCGTCTACGTGACGGCGCTCGCTATGCTTATCTGCACGCCGATCGCTGTGCTGGCAGCCGTCTATCTGGCCGAGTACGCCAAGCAGGGCAAGGTCGTCGAGCTCATTCGCTACGCTGCTGACGCTTTGGCTTCGGTGCCCTCCATCGTTATGGGCTTGTTTGGCTACGCCTTATTTGTCGAGGCCATGGGCTTGGGCCTTTCGATGGTCTCTGCCGCTCTGGCACTTGCGCTCTTGATGCTCCCCATCGTCATGCGCACCACCGAAGAGGCCATTCGCGCCGTTCCGCGCTATATCCGTTGGGGCGCATATGGTCTGGGCGCCACCAAGTGGCAGGTTGTCTCCAAGATCGTGCTTCCTTCTGCCTTTGGCCGCATTGCCACGGGCATCGTCCTCGCCATCGGCCGTGCCATTGGCGAGACCGCGGTGGTGCTCTACACCATGGGCCAGGCCATCAACCTGCCTATTTCGCCGCTCGATTCCGGCCGCCCCATGACGGTTCATCTGTACCTGCTTGCCAACGACGGCATCAACATGAACGCAGCCTACGGCACCGCGCTCTTGTTGATGGTGATCATTTTGGCCTTCAACCTGTTTGCGCGCTTCCTGTCGCGCAAGCGTCGCTAGTTAAGGAGTCCCATGTCCGTTTATCAGTCCGCTCCCACGCTGGAGCAAGCGGCCATCACGGCCAAGGATTTCAACTTTTGGTACGGTGACTTTCATGCGCTGACGGGGCTTGACCTCAACATCGCCAAAAACGCCATCACCTCCTTCATTGGCCCTTCGGGCTGCGGCAAGTCGACGTTTTTGCGCTGCATCAACCGCATGAATGACCTGATTGAGGGCACGCGCGTCGAGGGCACCATGACGCTCGACGGCAACGATATCTATGCCGAGGGTGTCGACCCGGTCGATCTCCGTCGTCGCGTGGGCATGATCTTTCAGCAGCCCAACCCGTTTCCCAAATCCATCTACGAGAATGTCGCCTTTGGCCCTCGTCTGCAGGGCGTGACTAGCAAAAGTGACCTCGATGACATCGTGGAAGAATCGCTCAAGCGCGCCAACCTCTGGAAAGAGGTATCCAATCAGCTCAACAAGGATGGTTTGGCGCTCTCGGGCGGTCAGCAGCAGCGTCTGTGCATCGCGCGCGTGCTTGCGGTGCAACCCGATGTCCTTCTGATGGACGAGCCCTGCTCCGCCATCGACCCCACGTCCGTCTCTAAGGTCGAGGATTTGATGGCCGAGCTGGCGCCCGAGATGACGATCATCATCGTCACGCATTCAATGCAGCAGGCAGCTCGCATTAGCGACTACACCGCATTCTTCTTGCAGGAAGTTGCCGGCGAGCCCGCTACGCTCATCGAGTATGGTCAAACCGACGCGATCTTCACCAGCCCGGTGGACTCGCGGACGGAAGACTATATCACCGGCCGCTTTGGCTGATCGGTGCGACTAGTCCCAAGCCGATCGGACCTGGTCCGGTGCGTATTCACTGTGCGGGCGGCATGACCGCACCCAACTGATTGGAGTGAACCATGCGCAAACTGTTTTCCCGTCAGCTCATCGAAGCCCGTCACGAGATGCTGAGCATCTACGAGGCTGTAGACCTGGCGCTTCACGACGCCGTGAAGGCCTATGTGACCGACGATCGCAAGCTCGCCACCAAGACCAAGAAGCGCACGCTCTCGATCGATGCGCGCTGCGCCAACTTGGAGGCCGTGTGCTACAACCTGATCGCTACGCAGTCGCCGGTCGCCTCCGACTTCCGCTTGCTGCAGACGATCATCTACGTCGACTTTAACCTGCAGCGCATGACCGATAAGGTTCGCCAGATCTGCCGCGCCACGCGTCACATGGTCAAGGCCGACATCTCGCTGCCCCAGGAACTCGTCGCTACGGTCGAGGCCGAGGCCGAGGCTGTTTACCAGGTGCTGGGTTCGTCACTTTCTGCGCTCGTCACCAACGACATGTCCATCATCTGCAACCTGGCCGGCGAGGACGAGCCGGTGCATGCGGCGTACGAGAAGTTCTTCCGCACCTTTAACCGCATGGACACGGGCGATCTTATGGACGACGACAGCAACTATGACGACCTGCGCCGCGCCATCATGGTCTCGCGCTACCTCGATCGTATCGCCTCGATTTCGATCGATGCCGCCTGCCGTCTGACCTTCCTTTTGACCGGACAGCGTATGACTGCCGGCGATATCGCCCGTACGGACGAGGATGAGCTTGAGAGCATGCGCGTGCCTTCGGGCGAGGGTGTCATCATGAGGCCTGCCGTCGATGCACACTATGTTGCCAAAGTGCCCGCTAACGAGGTGAGCGAGGGTCTCCGCTACCTGCTCGAGCACCTCGAGGACGAGGACGACGCCGAGGACGACGAGGAGTAGGGCGGCCCCGTTCGTCGAAAGATTGTAAATACCTAAGTGAGCGCGGCCTTGCACATGCGAGGCCGCGCTCTTGCGTTAGCATGGGACTACTTGTTTGGCTGTCTGCGGAGGCGATTGGCAATGGATAACTATTTGGACTTGATACGCGCTCGCCGCGAGCAGATTCTGGAGCGTTTTTATGCGGCGCTCGATCGCGCGGGCCGTACCCACGATGCCGCACGCCTGATTGCCGTCTCCAAGACCGTTGGCGTCGATGAGACCGTTGCCGCTATCCAGGCGGGGTATCGCCATTTTGCCGAGAACCGCCCGCAGGAGCTCGTTCGCAAGCTCGCGGGCCTCGCAGAGCATCCGGAGCTACCCGAGGTGCGCTTCGATATGATCGGCAACCTGCAGACCAACAAGATCAATGCGGTTCTGGGCTCGGCTGAGCTGATTCATTCGGTGGGATCGCTGCATTTGGCTCAGGCTATCTCGAGCCGTGCGGTCCGCAAGATTGAGGCGGGCGAGCTTTCCGGCCCCCAGCGCGTGCTGATCGAGGTCAATGTGAGCGGCGAGGAGTCCAAGGGCGGCTTTTCGCCCGACGAGGTCCGAGACGCCGCAGGTGAGCTTGCGGAGCTTGAGGGAATTTGTGTGCAGGGCCTTATGACTATGGCACCCCGGGGGAATAAGGATGTGGCGCGCCGCACTTTTGCCGGACTTCGCGAGCTAAGGGATGAGCTTGAGGCGACGCACTCCGATCTGAGCCTGCCCGAACTTTCCTGCGGCATGAGCGAGGACTTTGAGCCTGCCCTTGAGGAAGGCTCTACGCTCGTTCGCCTGGGCAGGGTAGTATTTAGCCCGGAGTTTGCAGTAAAATAAGGCTCTGAAGTGCGCACTGATTATCGGAGCGCCTGCACTAAACCGCGAGAGGACACAACCATGGGCTTCCTTGACGAGATTAAAAATAAGATGCACCTGGGCGGCCAGCAGGGTTACGACCAGGGTTATGGTCAGGACGACGACTACGGCTACGATGATGGCTATGACGACGGCTACCAGAACAACGGTTACAGCGGTGCCTCGGGCGAGGGCTTCTACACCCAGGATGAGCCGAGCAACGGCCTGTTGGGTCAGACGCGCCGCGGCGAGGCCGAGTCGGTGGCCGTATACACGCGCTCCGGCCAGCTGGTCGGTGACGATTCTCGCCACGCTACGACCTACAACCCGCCATCGCGCTCGCAGGAGACGGTTGCGGGCGGTTATCGTCCCGGTGCCTACGACACGCCGTCGAGCTACGCCGAGAGTACACGTGCCCGCGCTGTTGCCCCCGCACCTGCTCCCTCACCGAGCGATGCCTCGGCGTATGCGAGCAACATCATCAACGCTACGCCGCAGCTGCCGGCCTATGTCCTGCGCCCCGAGAGCTATGACGACGTGGAGACCGTCGTGCGCCGCGTGCGCACCAAGCAGCCTGTCGCGCTGATTTTTGTGGGCGTTCGTACCGAGGTCGCCAAGCGCGTCTTGGACTTCTCTTACGGCTTTGCCTGCGGCCTGGGTGCCACCGTCAAAGAGGTGGGCGATCGCGTGTTTATGGTGCTGCCCGCCGGTTGCGAGGTCAAGGATTCGGACCTCAAGAAGCTCCGTGCCGACGGCTACCTTAAGTAAAGACAAGACGAGGAGATTCTCATCAACATCTACACCATTGTCCAGCTGGTCAATACGCTGTTCAACTTCTACTCCACGCTCATCGTTGTCTACTGCCTTATGACGTGGATCCCTATGAAACAGGGTGGATTGCTACAGGATATCGCCGCTGTTCTCGATAGCGTGTGCGGCCCGTGGCTCAATTTGTTCCGCCGGTTTATCCCGCCCATGGGCGGCGTCGATTTTTCACCGGTCGTTGCGATTATTGCGTTGCAGTTGGTGCAGAAGCTGGTTCTGCAACTTCTTATAGGTATACTCATATAAAACTGGCTTAGTAACTCACGTCGGGCGCACGGCGCCAAGGCGAAGATAAAGGAGAACTTGTTATGGCTATTACCCCTGCTGACATTCAGGCTCAGACCTTCTCTGAGGCCAAGCGCGGCTACGATCCCGCCGAGGTCGACGTCTTCCTGGAGACCCTGTCCTCTGAGGTCGACGCCATGCTCGCCAAGATCGTCGATCTTAAGGGTCGTCTGACTGCTACCGAGCAGCAGCTTGCCGATACGCAGGCCCAGCTTGCTCAGGCTCAGGATGCTGCCGCACAGGCCGTCCCTGCCGCGCCCGTCGCCGCTCCTGCACCCGACTTCTCCGCTCAGGAGCGCCAGATTTCCGCTGCCCTGATTGCTGCCCAGCAGACCGCCGAGGGCATCGTCAACGATGCCAACGAGAACGCCGACCGTATCCGCAACGAGGCCGACGCCAAGGCCCGCGAGGTCATCCGCCAGGCCCTGACCGAGAAGCAGGCCGAGCTTGAGGAGATCGACCGTCTTAAGGCTTCCCGCGAGGAGTTCAAGGCCGAGTACCTCAAGCTCATCCAGCACTTCATGGACGATGCTCAGAACTCCTTCCCGTCCGATCTCATGGCTTCCACGCCGGTCGGTTCCGCCGCTTCTCCGGCTGTGACCGTTCCTGCTGCCGAGCCGCTGCCCGTCGCCGAGCCGGTTATCCCCGTTGCCGATCCCTTCGCACCGATTGACAATTTCGCCGCCGACGACCTGGACTAACATCCAGCTATCATGTAGCGCCTAGAAAGGGCCCGCAGCTTGCGGGTCCTTTTTTGTGGCTGTACGCAGTCTGCAAAACAAAACGCCGAGTCCTGCGTTTGAGGGCACAGAACTCGGCGAACGGCACGTGGTCAAAGGTGGATTTAAAGGCCTGTCCCAAAAATCTACTTGAGGAGGAAGTCGGGGAGGGGAATGGTGCGGGCCTCGCGCTGCTCGGGGTCGGCGATATGGTCGGCAGGATAGCCGCAGACGAGCATGTGATAGGGATAGATGCCCTCGGGCAGGCTGAACTGCTCACAGGCCACCTCGGGCTTAAAATGGCACACCCAGCACGTACCCAGGCCCTGCTCCTCGGCCTCCATCATCATCTGATCGCAGACGATCGAGGTGTCGATGGCACTGGAGTTCATCTGGTCATAAGGACGCACCCAAGCATCGTCGGTAACGCTGCAAATAAGAAAGATAAGCGGAGCCCCAAAGATAGACCCATCACGAGCAAACCGAGGCTGACAAGCAGCAGCCTTCTCCAAAAGCTCAGGCGTATCCAACACCATCACACGGGTTGGATGATTATTGCAAGCAGAAGGAGCAATACGCCCCGCCTCAACAATGGCATCCACCACAGCCTGCTCAACAGAACGATCCTCAAACAAACGACAAGAATACCGAGAACGAGCCAAATCCAAATAACTCACAACCAAGCCCTCCAAATTCAACGAATCAACCCAAAGCAAAACAAAGGGTACCCAAAGCCCCATCCAGCCAATCGCCCATCGAATACCAAAGTAATACCCTGGGCAATCAAGGGCCATCGCAGCAAAGGCCCCACCACGACCAACCCCTCAGCCAAAGTTCCCAATGGCGGTACGTAAGGGAGCGGGCCCGACCACTAATAACCTTTTGAACGACTCTGCTTGCAGCCGGAGTGAAAAAGGTTATTAGTGGTCGGGCCCGCGACCGGTGGGACACGTACCCCCAATTAACTGTTCTTCATGACAATCGAATCCACAACATCAGCCACATTCTCACAGCAGTCAGCGCAGTACTCCAGGAAGGCGTAGACGTCACGCCAGGCGATGACCTCGAGCGGATCCTTGCCGTTGACATGCAGGTTGCGCATGGCGTTGATGTAGAGCTCGTCGGCCTCGGACTCGATCGTGTTGATCTGGATGACGAGTTCGCGCAGGGTCTTGGACTTGCGGTAGTTGGGTAGCTCGACCATCAGGTCCTTCATGGCACGGCAGGCGTCGGTCACCTTGTGGGCGATCACGATGGCATCGGGATGGATGCTCTGGATGTTGGTGAAGTAGACGCGCTGCACGACGCCTTCGATACGGTCAAGCACAGTGTCGAGCGAGCAACTCATCAGGTCCAGGTCCTCACGCTCAAGCGGGGTGATAAAGGCCGTGAGCAGGGCGTCCTCGAGCTCATGGTGCTTCTTGTCGGCCGCATGCTCGATTGCGTGCATCTTGTCGAGCATATCGTGAATCTTTGCGGGATCGAAGTTCTCGAAAATCTGGGTGAGCAGCTCGGCAGCCTGGACGGCAAGGTCGGCGCAGGCGACGTAGTTGTCAAAGTAGAACGAATCGGGTTTCTTTGCCATGAGTGGGTCCTTTCGAGGCGAAGACGGGTGGGCGAAGTATTACGGTCCGGATGGACGCTCGGTTTGACTAGATGAACATCATGAACAGCTTGGCCATGACAAAGCTGATGAGTCCGCAGGCAGGGAAGGTGAAGAACCAGGTGAACATCATGTCCTTGACCACGCCAAAGTTGATGGCCGAAAGGCGCTTGACGGCGCCGACGCCCATGATGGCGCAGGTCTTGATGTGGGTGGAGGACACAGGGATACCGGTAAGGGTGGCAAGCAGCAGATTCGCGGCGCCTGCGAGGTCGGCAGAGAAGCCCTGATACTTCTCGAGCTTGACCATGCTCTGGCCGACGGACTTGATGATGCGCTCGCCGCCCACGCTGGTGCCGATGCCCATGGTGGCCGAGCACAGCAGCATGATCCAGATGGGGATGCCGGCATCGCCGACGCTCGTCTGGCCGTTGGCGAAGGCCACGCCTAAAAAGAGCACGCCGATGAACTTCTGTCCATCCTGCGCGCCGTGCATAAAGCTCATGGCCGCAGCGCTCGCGATCTGAGCGTATTTAAAGAAGACATTGGCACGTCGCCTATTGGCGGCGGCAAACAGAATCGAGACGAGTTTGCACAGGATCCAGCCCATGACAAAGCCCAGACCGATGGAGAGCGCCAGGCCGTAGATGACCTTCATCCACTCGTGGACGTTGACGCTGTTCGCGCCGCCGAGGGCGATAGCGGCACCGGTCAGGCCGGCGATAAGACTGTGGCTTTGCGAGGTGGGGATGCCAAAACGCGACGCCGTGGCGCCGTAGACGACGATGGAGAACAGTGCCGCGCATAGGCAGGCGAGCGCCATGGTGCTGTTTCCGCCAAAGTCGACGATATGTGAGATGGTGTTGGCGACGCTCGCGTTAAAGTGCGTCATGATGAGCACGCCCAAGAAGTTGAATGCGGCGCTCATGAGAATGGCGGCGCGGGCGGGCATGCAGCGCGTGGTGACGCAGGTCGCGATGGCGTTGGGCGCGTCGGTCCATCCGTTGACGAAGATGGCGCCGAGCGCGAGAATCACGGTGACGGCAAGGACTGGGTTCGACACAATTTGGCCGAGGAAGGTTGAGAACGTTACGTCCATATATGGGCTTTCTCGAAGTTTGCAGACACGTTACAAAAACATGATAAATCGTATCACCTCCTGTGGGTTTCTTTACCGAGTTCTGATGGGAGAAGTGAATTTTTTGGCACTAAAATTGAATATTAGCCCTGTTGACCGCGGGTATTCTTTTTGCTAACACGCCATGAGGACACGCGTGCGCGCCCCAACACCCCAAAACCACAGTCTGTTCGCTTTACAACATACAAACATGCGTTCGATAATAGAGGGCATGGAATATCGACAGACAGACGGCAAAACTCGGCGCGTGCACAAGCAGTATGTGGACGTCGTGGCTCGCATCCTCGCGGGCGGACAGGTCGTGCCGGTCACCGTCTGCTGGGTCGACGGCCGTTGTTTTACGATCGACGAAATTATCTCGACCATTGGGTTTGGCCTGATGGTCCACGGCATCCGTACGGCAACATATAAGGTGCGTTTTGGCGGGCACGCGACCGAGTTGTATCTGGAGGACCAGACGCGCGAGCGGGCGGACGGCTCGCAGGCGCACGTGATGCGTTGGTGGGTCTGGGCCTTTGATCGCACGCTTGAGGGCGAGCGCCGTAGGTAAGGACGTACAGCATTCGGGTACAATAACAGGAATCTTGTCACTTACGGCGCTGTCGTGCGCTTTTTGAAAGGACGAAGTATGAACGATATCCAGGGCTATCAGAACGGCCCCATCGAGACCGGCGCAAGTCGCGCCAAGGAGATGTCGCCGCGCGCGTACAATCTCGCTATGTCTGCCCTGATCTTCTTGGGCTTTTGCGCCATGGGCGCCGGCGCCTACTTTACGAGCACCATGTCGTTTGCGCGCATGATGATGAGCGGTGCCGCCTTGTCGCTGGTCTTTGGCTCGTTTATTTTGACCATCGTTGGCATGGTCATGATGTCGGCCGCCGCCAGCAAGCAGTCCGTGGGCCTGTCCCTTGTGGGCTACGTGATCTTTGCGAGTACCTTTGGCCTGACCGCGTCGTTTGGCCTTGCCAACTACGACCTGCCCACCATCAACACTGCCTTTATTGCCACGGCCGCCATCACCTTTGTCTTTGGCGCCTTGGGCGTGACGTTCCCCAAGTTTTTCCAGCGCATATATGGCATCGGTTTTGGCATTCTGCTCGCCACGATTCTGGTTGAGATCGTGCTGATGTTCATGGGCGTCTCGCAGACCATCACCGACCTAATCGTGATCGTGGTGTTCGCCGGCTTTATTGGCTACGACACCTATGTTGCCACGACGGTGCCGCCCACGCTGCCCAACGCCGTGCTCATGGCGTCCAATCTGTTCGTGGACATCATCAACGTGTTCCTGCGCATCCTGAACATTCTCGGTCGTCGCGACTAGTGGCGAATTGCGGCGGTGCTTGCCGTGCGTGCAAATCGATGCGAAAGGCGGTCCTTCGGGGCCGTCTTTTTTGTACGCGGCGGGGTATCATGGATGGGAAAAGCCGATAGCGGCAGCGACAGGAAAGGTGGCCACGTATGGCAGATGTCGACAACAGGAACCGTAACCGCAGGTCTAACCGAGCGGGTCAGCCCAATCCCAAGCGCGAGGCGCGTGCCAAGGCCGCCGAGCGCCATGTGGCGGCTGTGTCCGAGGCCTGCGCCAAGGACATCGAGCGTTCGCTTGCCGGCGTGCGCGAATTCGACGGTATGCCTGCCGGCTTTGTCGCGGCGATGAAGGCCAAGGCCCAGAAGGCGGCGGCTGCTGAGGAGCAGGCCGCCGAGGCTGTGGAGGCTGACGCTGCCGAGGTGGAGACCGCGGTCGAGCCCGAGGTGGCACCCGAGTCCACCGAGTTGGCCGACGAGGCTGAGTCCGCGCCCGCGGAGGAGGCTGCTCCGGTCCTGCCTGAGGTCACTGTGCTTGATGCCTCCGCCACGCAGGCAATCCTCGATAATGGCCGCGGCTATGCGCAGTTCTGCGATATGGCCGTGCTTGCCTTTGCCTCGTTCACCAATCCGGGTGGCGGCTATATCCAGGGCTACCTGGGCCAGGAGGCGACGCTCTGCGCCGATTCGTACCTGTACAATGTGCTCGACAAACAGCGCAAGTGGTACGGCGAGAACCGTCGCCGCAACATCAACTGCGAGCTGTACCGCAATCGTGCACTAGTGGTGCCCGCCGTGCGCTTCGACCGCAACCGCGTGCACGCATACGCCGATGTGATCGTTGCCGCCGCACCCAACGCCAAGCGTGCCCGCCAGGAGTACCGTGTGAGCGACGACGCCCTGTTGGATGCCCTGCGCGACCGTATCCGCTTTGTCCTTGCCATCTGCGATGAGCTGGGTCGCGAGAAGCTCGTGCTGGGTGCTTGGGGCTGCGACAATAACGGCTTTGATGCCGAGGCCGTGGCCGAGCTCTTCCGTAAGGAGCTCGCGTCGGGCGACTTTAAGGTCAAGCAGGTGTTCTTTGCCGTGCCTTCTACGCGCTGGGATGAGGATTTTGCCAAGTTCGAGCACGTGCTGGCAAACTTCCCCGAGCGTAACGAGGAGTCCTATGCTCAGGTTGCCGCCCGCGCTGCGGCTGCTCGCGCCGCCGAGCAGGCCCAGGCTGCCGCCGAGGACGATGAGGACGATGACGATTGGCGCAAGTACCTGTAATCGGTACGTGCCGACAGATAGGTCGAGCCGGCGGGAGGGCTGCTCCCGTCGGCTTTTTACTAAAGGAAGGGCTTACGATGAAAAACGTTCTGTGCTTTGGTGACAGCAATACCTATGGCTATGATCCGGCTGGTATGCGCGACGGCACCGCGGTGCGCTATGCGCAGGATGTGCGCTGGTGCGGCGTGGCGCAGCGTGACCTGGGCGAGGGCTGGCATGTGATTGAGGAGGGGCTTAACGGCCGCACGACGGTGCGCGACGATATGTGCCATCTGGACACTAACCTCAACGGCATTCGCGCGCTTCCGATGCTGCTCGAGGCCCATAAGCCGCTGGACGCCATTGTGATCATGCTGGGCACCAACGACTGTAAGACGGTCTTTAACGTGACAGCTTCCGATATCGCCCGTGGCGCCATGGCACTGATTCGCGCCGTCCGCGCGTTTCCGTGGACCGACGCTGCGCCTTGTCCGCGCATTCTGCTGATGGCTCCTATCAAGATCAAGCCGCAGATCGCCGATGTGTATATGACCGACTTTGACGAGCATTCCGTTGAGGCATCTGAGCATTTTGGCGAGTACTATGCGCACGTGGCCGAGCAGTTTGGCTGCGACTTTTTGAATGCCGCCGAGTTTGCCGAGCCGGGCGATATCGACTATCTGCATATGATGCCCGAAAGCCATGAGAGCTTGGGACATGCCGTGGCAGCCAAGCTCAAAGAGATGCTCGGTGAGTAGCGCGACCCCAAGCCACCACAAAGGTACCTTTGCGGTGGCTTGATTCGTCTGTTTGTCTCGATCTGTAACAGTTTTAAGGTCGAAAACGGGCTAGATGTTACAGATTGAGATTATTTAGGTCGATATCGGTCGTTTGTCTCGATCTGTAACATCTAGGGTCGATTTTGCCGAGTTACTGTTACAGATCGAGATTATCTTCTCAGCTAAATTTGAATGTCTCGATCTGTGACAGGTGGGCCGAAAAATGGGCTCTAACTGTTACAGATCGAGACGTTTGTGGTAGCCACCGCAAAGGTGCCTGTCCCCTTTGTGGTGGTTTTGGGCTGCGAATCTTAATATTGCCACATGTGGTTGACGGGGCCGGAGCCTTTGCCCATGTCAAAGCCGGCGGCGAGAGCGCCGGTTAGGTAGGCCTTGCCGGCGTTGATGGCGTCGGCAAGTTCCATGCCCTGGGCCAGCGCGCAGGCGATGGCGGACGAAAGCGTGCAGCCAGTGCCATGCGTGTTGCCGGTCTCGATGCGCTTGTGGCGGAACCACGTGGTGAGTGGATCGCCCAGGTGGTTGCCCTCGTCATCGAGCGGCGCGGGCTCTGCTAGCACATCGTTTGCCTCGTTGACAAAATGCCCGCCCTTAACGAGGGACGCGCAGCCAAAGCGGCGGGTGAGGAGCATGGCGGCGTTTTGTTGCGTGCGCTCGGAATCGACCTCGTAGTCGAGCAGCGCCATGGCCTCGGGAATGTTGGGCGTGATGACGGTCGCCAGCGGGAACAGGCGACGCGTGAGCGCCTCGGCGGCATCCTCGGCAATGAGGCGAGCGCCCGAGGTGGCGACCATGACGGGGTCGACGACCACGTTCGTTGCGTTCCAGGCGCTCAAGCGGTCGGCGATGACTTCGATAATCTCGACAGAAGAAACCATGCCGATCTTGACGGCGCTCGGGCGGATGTCGTCAAAGACAGCGTCGATTTGCGCGGCTACGATATCTGGCGAGATATCCTGCACGGCGGTGACGCCCAGGGTGTTCTGTGCGGTGATGGCTGTAATGGCCGTCTCGGCATACAGACGGTGCGCCGTGATGGTCTTGATGTCGGCCTGAATGCCGGCGCCACCGCTGGAATCGGATCCTGCGATGGATAGAACGGCGGGTACCTTGCTACGATCCATGTTCGCTCCCTTGTCCGGTCGGATTCAAATGGGTCTTTTACCCCGCATTATAAAGATGCCCGGGCCGGCTGTATTCCGAACCCGGGCGGGCGATGCAATCTTTACGCAAATGCAAGCAAATGTTCACACGTCAACAATTGACAGGCACCAGCTCGCCGACAGAAGCGGCCGCGGCGACAGGCTAGTCCTCCATGCCGAGGTCGATCGTGGTGCCCTCGAAGATCTTGTTGACGGTGCGGACGGCGCACATCTTGCCACACATGGTGCAAGTGCCCTCGGTGGCGGCGGGGGACTCCTCGTAGCGCTTCTTGCCCGTAACCGGGTCGAGCGCGCACTTCCACATGGCGTCCCAGTCGAGCTTGCGGCGTGCCTGGCCCATCTTGTCGTCCATGTCGCGGGCGTGGGGCACCTTTTTGGCGATGTCGGCGGCGTGTGCGGCGATCTTGGTGGCCATGAGGCCGTCGAGCACATCCTGGGCGTTGGGCAGGCATAGGTGCTCTGCCGGTGTCACGTAGCACAGGAAGTCGGCACCGGAGCTGGCGGAGATGGCGCCGCCGATGGCAGCGGTGATGTGGTCGTAACCCACGCCGATATCGGTCACCAGCGGCCCGAGCACATAGAACGGAGCATTGTGGCACAGGCGCTTCTGCAGTTTCATGTTGGCGGCGATCTCGTCGAGCGCCATGTGACCCGGGCCCTCGACCATGACCTGGACGCCGGCGGCCCAAGCGCGCTTGCACAGCTTGCCCAGCTCGATCATCTCAGCGGTCTCGGTGGCGTCGTTGGAGTCGTAGAGGCAGCCCGGGCGGCAGGAGTCGCCGAGCGAAATCGTCACGTCGTACTCGTGGCAAATCTCGAGCAACTCGTCGTAGAACTCATAGAACGGGTTCTCGTTACCGGTGACCTCCATCCAGCCAAACAGCAGTGAGCCGCCGCGGCTCACGATGTTCATAAGGCGGCCGGTCTCCTTGAAGGTTTTGATGACCGATTTATTGATGCCGCAGTGGATGGTCATAAAGTCCACGCCGTCCTCGGCGTGCGCGCGCACGACCTCGAGCAGGTCATCCTTGGTAAGCTTGACCAGCGGCTTTTCCATGTAGCCGATGGCGTCGTACATGGGGACGGTGCCTACCATGAGCGGCGTCTCGTCGATGAGCTGCTGGCGGAACTGGCGCGTCTTGCCCGAGTTGGAGAGGTCCATGATGGCGTCGGCGCCAAAGTCCTCGGCGATCTTAACCTTCTTCCATTCCTCGGCGGCATCGGCCTTGTCGCCCGAGATGCCCAAGTTCACGTTGACCTTGGTGGACAGGCCTTCACCGACGCCAAAGGCGCGCATGCCCTTTTTGATGTGCACATTATTGGCGGGAATGGCGATGCGGCCGTCGGCCACGCGCTCGCGGATGTACTCGGGGTCGCGATGCTCGCGCTCGGCGACTTCCTTCATCTGCGGCGTGATCTGCCCGGCACGGGCGAAGTCGATTTGCGTGACGAGCTTGGGCTCGGTCTGTGTGCTCATTGGCACGGCTCCCTTCGTTGGCATTACCCATATCAGGTTTGCGGGTCAGGGCGGGCGCGCCCAATCTCAGCCTGCCGTCTTGTCCTGCAAGCTCCCCGTTATGTCATGGGCTCAAGTATAGCCTGAATGGGTACGATTGGGCCAACGAGCGTGCCTGTGGGGAGGCGAACATGGAAGACAAGCATCTATATCGAGAGACGCAATGGGATGTATCGGCTGAGGAAAGCCGTGCGCACCATGGGTTGGTCGCGATTGGCTTTACGGTGCTTGCCGTGCTGGTGATTGCCTTTTGTATTTGGACGTTTGGCGGTCGCGGCGGCGCTGCCTGGGAGTTTGAGGCCGACGAGGCCCTGCCGATGATGACGGTGAAGGTCGCGGGCGGCAATACCGTTGCCGCGCCGGGCGACTATTGGTATCCGCGCGATGAGTTTATGCAACTGCAGCTGAGCGGCGGGTCTATTCCTGGCGAGGAAATCGAACGCGTGACGTTTGATGCGGCGCTCAAAACACTCACGGTGAAGCTCAAAGATCAGGGGAACGTGCCCACGACCATGGACATTGCGCTGACGGAGTGGCGTCTGGAACCTCCGTCGGGCGTTACGGTATCCGACGTAGAGCACGTTAAGGTTACCTACCAAGATGGCTCGACGAGCGAGATTGCAAAGGCCGATGGCTTGGCGGAGTAACGGGGTGTTTGGAAACGGCGGGCCTATTGTGCCTGCGCGTTCATGAAAACCAGGGTGTTTTTGTCTGAAAGCTCGGGAAAGTGACGATAACCAACGTCGAACGCGGTGAGCCCGTTTACATCCTCGAGCTTGTTTTCTGCCATCCAGCGCACCATGGAGCCGCGCGCCTTTTTGCTGGCGGTCGAGCGCTGGATGGGCTTGCCGTTGCGGATGCCTTCGCCAAAGAGGCACGTGACGGCTGTGGCGTCGCCCGCGAGGCGGGGCAAAACGGCCTTGGCGTACTCCACACTGGCAAGGTTGACGATCGTGGTGTTTGAGCCTGCCGGAGCGATGGCCCGTGCGAGCTTGTCGCCCCAAAATGCGTAGAGGTCTCGGGCACCGTCGACGACAAGCTTCGCGCCCATCTCCAGCCGATACGGTTCAACGGCATGGAAGGGGCGTACGCATCCGTAGAGCCCCGAGAGGATCCAGAGATGGTTTTGCAGCCAGTCGAGCTGCGCGGAATCCATCACCTCGGGCGCCATGCTCTGGTATTGGATGCCGTGGTAGGACATGACGGCGGGGGAGAGGTGACGGGCGAGTGCGGGATTGTCGAGATCACCGTTTTTCAGGATGGTCCCGAACTCATGCAGGGTGTTGAGGCAAGGCCCCAGCAGTTTGTCACTCACGTTCCATAGCGCCTGCAGGCCGCCGCTGCCTTCATTTCGTTCGATATCTAGCAGTGCGCGGTGGAGGCGAGCTGTCTCGCGCACAAAGGGTGGAATGCCCAGGACTTCAAAAGCATCCTGGGCCGCGCGCATCTGCTTGGCGGGCGAAATGATGACCTGCAGCATGGACTCTCCTCTGCCAAAAAAGAAGTTGCGGTGGAATACGGTCTGTTTTGGCCGTTTATGGGCCAGTTTAGTCTGTATTTCACCGCAACTGATGAAGGGTTGGTTAGGCGCGCTCGATGAAGGCCTTGTAGCCGCGGTAGGCCTCGTAGATATCGGCCTTGTTGGCGACCTCCCACAGGGCATGCATGGACAGGACGGCAACGCCGGAGTCGATGACGTTCATGCCGTACTTGGCCATGATGTAGGCGATGGTGCCGCCGCCGCCCGCGTTGACGCGACCGAGCTCGCAGGTCTGGAAGTCCACGCCGGCCTCGTCCATGATGTCGCGGACGAGGGCCACGTACTCGGCGTCGGCGTCGTTGGAGCCACCCTTGCCGCGGCTGCCCGTGTACTTGTTAAAGCACAGGCCACGACCCATGAAGGCTGCGTTCTTGGTCTCGAACTTGCCGGCGTAGCCCGGGTCGAAGCCGGCGGACACGTCAGAGGAGAGCATACGGCTGTGGGCGAGTGCGCGGCGCAGGGCCAGCGGGCTATCCTCGCCGGCGAGCGTCATGATCTCGGCGACGGTGTTCTCGAAGAAGCGGCTCGTCATGCCGGTGGCACCCACGGAACCGATCTCCTCCTTGTCGACGATGAGTGTGATGCTCGTGCGCTCCACGTTGGCAACGTTGATCTGGGCGAGCATGGACGGATAGGCGCAGACTCGGTCGTCGTGGCCATAGCCCAGAATCATGGAGCGGTCGAGGCCCATGTCGCGGGCCGGGCCGGCGGGCACGACCTCGATCTCGGCGGAGAGGAAGTCCTCCTCCTCGACGTCGTACTGCTCCTTGAGGATATCCAGGAACATCTGCTTGACGGGCTCCTTGGGGGCGTCCTTGTCGTCCTCATCGAACTTGACGGGACGGCCGCCCACGATCACGTCGAGGATCTCGGCGTCGACGGCGTCCTTGGCGGGCTTGGACATCTGCTCGCTCGAGAGGTGGATTAGCAGGTCGGAGATGGTAAAGACCGGATCGTCTGCCTTGTCGCCGATGTTGATGTCGACGGTGGTGCCGTCCTTTTTGCAGATGACGCCTACGAGTGCGAGCGGGGAAGCGACCCAGTGGTAGCTCTTGACGCCGCCGTAGTAGTGCGTGTCGAGGTAGGCCATGTCGCCGGCCTCGAAGGCGGGGTTCTGCTTAAGGTCCAGGCGCGGCGAGTCCACGTGGGCGCCCAAGATGTTAAAGCCCTGCTCGAGCGGGGCGGTGCCCAGGTTGACGAGCATGAGGTCCTTGCCGTGATTGGCGGCGTACACCTTGTCGCCGGCCTTGAGCGCGCGGCCCTCGGCGATCACGGTTTCCAGGTCGACGTATCCCGCCTCCTCGGCCATCTTGATGCCGGTCTTGACGCACAGGCGCTCGGTCTTGTTCTCACTCAAAAACTGCTTATAGCCGCGGCAAAGCTCCTCGAGTTCCTCGACTTGCTGTGGCGTGTACTTTTTCCATGCGCAGGGACGCTCCATGACGCAGGCTCCTTTCGGATCGATCGTGCTGGTTGATGTACCGTGAGCCATCGTATCACGCGCGGGCGCGCGGCGGCAGGGAAGCCTGATGTGCAGTGGCCGTGGGGCGGGGAGCGTGTAAACTGGAGTGAGCAAACCGTGCCCAGCCCAAAGCGAGGTATTCAATATGTCTGACAAGCGCCGTACCTTTGCCGTCATCGACGGCAACTCGCTCATGCACCGCGCCTTCCACGCCGTGCCGCCCACCATGAACGCGCCGGACGGTCGTCCCACCAACGCGATCTTTGGCTTTTTGAATATGTTCCTCAAGATGATTGACGCCTTTAATCCCGACGGCGTTGTTGTGGCGTTTGACAAGGGCAAGCCGCGCGTGCGCATGGAGATGCTGCCGCAGTACAAGGCTCAGCGCCCGCCCATGGACCCCGATCTGCACGCGCAGTTTCCCATGATTAAGGAGCTGCTCGCCGCGCTCAACGTGCCGATTTTGCAGTCCGAGGGCTGGGAAGGCGATGACATCCTGGGCACTATGGCGCGCCTGGGCGAGCAGGCCGGCTGTGACATGCTGCTGGTGACCGGTGATCGCGATATGTATCAGCTCGTGACCGAGCACGTCAACGTGGTCTCGACCCGCAAGGGCCTGTCCGACGTGGCGATCATGACGCCCGAGAGCGTGGACGATCTGTATCACGGCATCACGCCGGCGCTCGTGCCCGACTTTTATGGTCTGAAGGGCGACACGTCCGATAACATCCCCGGCGTGCCGGGCATCGGCCCCAAAAAGGCGAGCGCGCTCATTGCGCAGTACGGTAGCCTGGACGAGGTCATCGCACACGCCGACGAGGTCAAGGGCAAGATGGGCGAAAACCTGCGCGCGCACATCGACGACGCGCTGCTGAGCCGTAAGGTGGCGACCATCCGCACCGATGCACCCGTTGAGCTCGATTTTGAGGCGACGTCCTTCCCGGCGTTTTCTGCCGATGAGGTTTCCGCGGCGCTGGGTACGCTCGGTATCACCGCCATGCAGAACCGTTTCTTGGCGCTGATCGGCGGCGAGGGCGGGGCTGCTGCCTCCAGTGTGTTTGAGATGCCCGCGATGGTTCGCGCGGCCGCCGGCGATGCTGACGCGCTTGGTGCCGTTGCGGCTGAGGTCTCCCGTGCGATTGGTGCCGGTGAGTGGGTCGCCGCCGTGGTGGACGACGACAAGGAAGAGGGGGCGCTCTTTGGACTGACGCGCACGCTGTGGTTGGCGACGTCCAAGGGTCTGTTCTCGCTCGAGGAGGGCGACAGCGGTGCGGCGACTGAGGTTGAGGGCTTCAACTTCGTCCACGGCGTGATTGCCGGCGTGCTCGCGCGTCTGTTTATGGAGGGTCGCGTGGCGAGCCCGGATATGAAGGCACTGTTGCACGAGCTTTCGCCCATCGATTCTTCTGAGCCCGAGCTCATGGATCCGCTGGCAGTCGATTCTACGCGCATCTTCGATACCGTGGTTGCCGCCTACCTGCTGGATTCCGACCGCTCCGAGTTCGATGAGGCATATCTGGCCGATACCTATCTGCAGATGACGCTGCCTGCGGCGCGCGGTGCAGAGGGTGCCGGTGAGGACGCTCCGGCGCTTGCCGCCCGTACTGCGGCCCTGACGCTGGCGCTCGTGGCGCCTTTGCGCGAGTGCATGGCCCGCGAGAATGCCGCCAACGTGTTCGATGGCATCGAGATGCCGCTCGTTCCGGTGCTTGCCAAGATGGAGCGCGCGGGCATGCTTGTGGACCCCGACCGCTTACATAGTCTGTCCGAGGGCCTGGCGACTCAGATTGCCGAGGTCGAGCGCAGCATTCGCGACCTGGCGGGTGACGAGACCTTTAACATCGGCAGTCCCATGCAGCTCTCGCATGTGCTGTTTGACGTTATGGGGCTTCCGACCAAGGGCCTCAAAAAGACTAAGCGCGGCTATTATTCGACCAACGCCAAGGTGTTGAGCGACCTTGCCCGCGACCACGAGATCGTGCGCCTGATTTTGGACTGGCGTGAGAAGTCCAAGATTAAGTCGACCTATCTGGACACGCTAGGTCCGTTGCGCCGTTGTGACGGTCGAGTGCACACCACGTACAACCAGACCATCACCGCGACGGGGCGTCTGTCCTCGAGCGACCCGAACCTGCAGAACATTCCGACGCGCTCGGAGCTGGGGCGTACCGTCAAGACGGCGTTCTCGGCGGGCGAGGGCAGCGTCTTTTTGGCGGTGGACTACTCGCAGATCGAGCTGCGCCTGCTCGCGCATCTTTCGGGTGATGAACATCTGGTACGTGCCTTTAACGAGGGCGAGGACTTCCATGCCGAGACGGCCGCGCGTGTATTTGGCGTGCCGGTGTCCGAGGTGACACCCGACCTGCGCAGCCGCGCCAAGGCCGTGAACTTTGGCATCGTGTACGGCCAGCAGGCCTACGGTCTGTCGCAGTCGCTGCATATCTCGATGGCCGAGGCGCGCGACATGATCGACCGCTACTACGAGGCCTATCCGGGCGTGCGCACGTTCCTCGACAACGTGGTGGCGCGCGCCAAGCAGACGGGCTATGCCGAGACCATGTATGGCCGCAGACGCCATATTCCCGAGCTCAAGGCCAAAAACCCGCAACTCCGTGGCTTTGGCGAGCGCACGGCCATGAACCACCCCATGCAGGGCACCGCCGCCGACATCATCAAGATCGCCATGGCCCGCGTAAGCCGCCGCCTGGAAGAAGAGGGCTTTGCCGCCCACATGATTCTGCAGGTACACGACGAACTGGACTTTGAGTGCCCCGTCGACGAAGTCGAGCGCCTCACCGCCATGGTCCGCGACGTCATGGAGCACGTCGTAGACCTACGCGTACCGTTGATCGCCGAAGCCAGCACCGGCATAACCTGGGCCGATGCCAAATAAAGAAGCACCAACAAACCCAAAGTAACCAAAAGCAGAAGGGGGGCTCCTTGCCAACAAGGAGCCCCCCCTTCATTCCAAAAAATCAGCCAAGTATCTAGACACTCAAGACACCATCTAGGCGGCAAGCAAGTAAACCTAGGACCTGGCCGGGCGGCGCGGATTAGTTTTTCGTAGATTCCGCACGAGCCGGAAAGCACCTAATGTGCTTTCCGAGCGAGCCCAGGACCTGACCGAACGAAAAACTAATCCGCGCCGCCCGGCCAGGTCCGATGAGCTACGTTACCGAGCCGCCAAGATGGCGTCGATGAGCGTCAGTACGCCCCCGTCGTTGTTGCTCGGAATGCGCCACTTAGCATGCGCGTTCATATGCTCCTCGGCGTTGTCCACGATAAAGCTGTGACCGACGCGCTCCAGCATGGGGATGTCGTTGTAGGTGTCGCCCACGGCGGCGGCGTCGGCAATATCGATGCCCAGGTGCTCGCACAGATGCGCGACGCCGGCGCCCTTGTCGACACCCAGGTTCATAAAGTCGATCCACTCGCGCCCGGCGTTGGTGACGTAGAGCTTGCCCGAGAACTCGGGGCTATAGGTCTCGCGGAAAGCGGGCTCGGCGTCGTAGCCGGGGAAGAAGACCGAAATCTTGTTGGACTCGAAATCAATGCCCTCAAAGCTGTCGACGTAGTTGATTGTGTTGTAGTAGACGCTGATCTCGTCGTGGTATTGATGGTCGCGGGCAAGCACGTAGAACTCGTCGAAGCAGCACAGGACGGGAACGGCGCGAGGATCCTCCGAGGCACGGCTCAAGACCTGCTGGTACAGCTCCACGTCAATATTACTCTTATAGATATAACTGCCGCGATAGATTACGCACGCTCCGTTGTCGGGACAAAAGGCGAGGCGGTTCTTGATGTCCTCGAACATCTCCTCGAGCTTGGGGGCTGGACGTCCGCTAGCGGGGCAGAATACGATGCCGGCCTCGGCGAGCTTGTCCAGGCGCTCGTCGAGGCCTTGCGGCAGCACGCGCTCGTCGGTCAGCAGCGTTTTGTCCATGTCGACGGCGATGAGCTTAATGTTTCCGATATTGGCGTCCGATTCGTAAGTTTGCATAAAAGCGAGCCTTTCGTTTCGAAATTGTTTCAGATGTTATAACCATCAACTCGTAGTCAGGCGTATTTTCGCAGGAACGCAGCGTATTTGCACTGCATTTCACAAACTAATGAAAAAACTTTTCAGAAATTTGAATTTGCCGCTTGTGCAGCGGGCACTTTATCGTAATATAGCGAATATCGAAAACGGAGACGGCAAAATAGCCGCTTACCGAGAAAAAGGTACCGTTTACGATATTTGAATTGCGCCCGGCGATAGGTGAAAGGAGAGGCAGATGCAGTTCGTAAAGATCATCACTACTGCAGACAATGCCATCCGACGCCAGCGCGCAATTTCCCGACGACGATAACAATCGTCTCTGTCCGCATGGGGCGAATTGCCTCAACAGAGTCATTTTGAGGTCGTTGGGTTTAGCACGACATTGCTGCATGTTTCTAGGGCATGTATGTGCTGATTTTTACTATTTAACCTGATATTGCACGGTATATGACCTTGAAATGACTTGCAACTGACCGATGTTCTAACTAGCTACCAAGGGCGAAAGGAAACAGCCATGAGCAAGGAAAAAGTCGTTCTCGCATATTCCGGTGGTCTTGATACATCCGTATGTGTCAAGTGGCTCCAGGACGAGAAGAATCTCGATGTCGTTTGCGTCTGCGGCAACGTGGGCCAGGAGGAGACCGGCCTGGATGCCAAGAAGCAGAAGGCGCTTGACCTGGGCGTTCTCGATTGCCAGGTACTCGACCTGCGCGACGAGTTCTCCGATGAGTTCCTGACTAAGGCCATCGCCGCCAACTCCATGTACGAGAACAAGTACCCACTGCTCTCCGCCCTGTCTCGTCCGCTGCTTGCCAAGAAGCTCGTCGAGGTCGCTCACGAGTTTGGCGCGACCTACGTCGCCCACGGCTGCACCGGCAAGGGTAACGACCAGGTTCGTTTTGAGGCTGCCGTCAAGGCCCTCGACCCCGAGCTCAAGGTTATCGCCCCGGTTCGCGAGTGGGATCTGAAGTGCCGTCCCGACGAGGTCGCCTATGCCCACGCCCACAACGTGCCGGTTCCCGAGGGCGCCAACGACAACCCCTATTCCATCGACGACAACCTTTGGGGTCGTGCCATTGAGTGCGGCCACCTGGAGGATCCCTGGAACGAGCCGCTCGACGACGCCTGGGTTATGACCAAGAATCCCGAGGACACGCCCGATACCCCGACGTATACCGAGATTGAGTTTGAGGCCGGCAAGCCCGTCGCCGTCGACGGTAAGAAGATGAAGCTCTCCGAGATCGTCATCGCGCTCAACAAGATCTCCGGCGACAACGGCTTTGGCCGTCTCGACCTGGTCGAGGATCGTCTGGTGGGCCTCAAGAGCCGCGAATGCTATGAGGTTCCCGGAGCCCTGACGCTCATCACCGCCCACAAGGCACTCGAGGACATCTGCGTCGAGGGCGACTTGCTCAAGACCAAGATCAAGCTCGAGCAGGATTGGGCCACCGCTGTGTATAACGGTCAGTGGTACAGCCCGCTCAAGAACGCGCTCGACGCCTTTATGGCCGACACCCAGAAGTTCGTGACCGGCACCGTCCGTCTGAAGTTCTTTAAGGGCAACTGCCATGTCGTCGGCCGCAAGAGCCCCTTCAGCCTCTACGACTACGGTCTGGCTACCTACGACCGCGACACCACGTTTGACGAGAAGGCCAGCGCCGGCTTTATCGAGATCGATACGCTGTCGCTCAAGACGTGGGCCAAGGTCCAGGGTCCCAGCTCTGCTGCCGCTCAGGCTTAAGTCTTCCTTCCCTTGGTATCCGCGCGGCCCATCCGCGTGATACATAACGGGCGCATGGGGTCCCTACCTTTCGTTATGCTTGCTGACACTTCTTAACATCGGTGGCCCCTACGTTCCGCCCGCATATATGATGCCGCGACTGCGGCTGAGTCCGAGCCCCGCCGGGGTTGTCCGGCGGGGCTCCTTCTATCAATTTGGCGGCTCTGCACCTATATATAAGGAGTATCCATTATGTTCAATGCTATTGCGCATGCTTTACTTGCCCTCGCGCCCGAGCTCGATACTGTAAACGTCGAGGACGTCCCTATGAGCCTGAAGGCCTGGATCGATGGTTCGCAGGGCAACATCCGGAGGGAGACGTTGGGCGCCAAGAGCATGGTGCGTCACTTCTTTGCGAATTAGCTACATGGCCCCGCGCACGGTGGGGAATATGCAAAACTAGCGGTTGGTAAATCGCTTTAGCGACATGGCGCATTGCTTTGGGCGCTTCGTTTGGTATTTGATGAAAGGGGACGATCCCATGGCTCTTTGGGGCGGTCGTTTTGAGGCGGGCGTGGCCGAGGTCACGCAGGAGTTTGGCGCGTCGCTGCCGGTCGACAAACATCTCTATAAGCAGGATATCGCCGGCTCTAAGGCGCATGCCAAGATGCTGGCGGCCCAGGGCATCATCAGTGCCGAGGACGAGCAGGCGATTGCCGAGGGCCTGACCGGAATCGAACAGGATATCGATGCCGGCAACTTCACCTTCGACATCAACGACGAGGACATTCATATGTCCATCGAGAGCGAGCTGACGCGCCGCATCGGAGAGGCCGGTAAGCGCTTGCATACCGGACGTTCGCGTAACGACCAGGTTGCGACCGACACGCGCCTGGGCGTCAAGGCGCTGGCCAAGGAGCTCATGGAGGCCAATCTTGAGCTGCGCCACGTGCTGGTGGATGCGGCCAAGAAGTACGACAAGGTGATTCTGCCGGGCTACACGCACATGCAGCACGCTCAGCCCGTGCTGCTGTCGCATCATCTGCTGGCATATTCTTGGATGTTCGCGCGCGACTTTACACGCCTGAAGGCCGCCTTTGATGCCGCCGACAACTGCCCGCTGGGTGCCGCCGCGCTTGCCGGTACGAGCTATCCGCTCGATCGCCAGATGACGGCTGCTGAACTTGGCTTTGCGGGCGTGATTCCCAACTCGCTCGATGCGGTTTCCGACCGTGATTTCCTGCTCGATCTGCATTACGCCGGCTCCGTCATGGCGATGCACCTGTCGCGTCTTTCCGAGGAGATCGTGCTGTGGTCGAGCTCCGAATTTGGCTTTATCACGCTCTCAGACTCCTACTCCACCGGCTCGTCTATCATGCCGCAGAAGAAGAACCCCGACTTTGCCGAGCTTATCCGCGGCAAGAGTGGCCGAGTCTATGGCAACCTGGTGCAGCTACTCGTGACCATGAAGGGCCTGCCCCTTGCTTATAACAAGGATTTGCAGGAGGACAAGGAGGGCGCTCTTGATACCGCTCACACGCTCATGCAGTGCCTGTCCGTTATGGCCGGAATGATTTCGACCTGGACCGTCAACGAGGATGCCATGGCGCGCGAGTGTGGCGTGGGACACTTTGCCGCTACCGATGTTGCCGATTACCTGGCTAAGCGTGGCCTGCCGTTCCGCGAGGCACACGCCGTGGTGGGCCATCTGGTCCTGATGTGCGAGAAGCGCGGCTGCAATCTTGAGGACCTGCCGTTTGAGGTGTTCCAGGAGGCAAGCCCGCTCTTTGAGCGCGACATTACCGAGGCGCTCGACATCCCGTCGATTGTCGCCGCGCGCACGACCGAGGGCGGTACCGCCCCTGCCGCCGTTGCCGTGCAGCTGCAGCGTGCCGAGGCGCAGCTCGTGGCCGATGAGGGCGTGTTTGGATCGCTGACCAAGGTCGTCGAGATGGGTCACGGGGCAAAGTAAGGGTTTGGCTGAAGCGGTTTTGGCCATTTATTGATAAATCGTTTTCGCTTTACGGGCGTCTGCTGTTGCGGGCGCCCGTATTTTGTTGCTATGGGGGAGGGGCTTGTCGAGAACTTCTGTAGGACCTTTGGGCAGGTT
This sequence comes from uncultured Collinsella sp., assembly GCA_959019775.1. Lineage (GTDB taxonomy): Bacteria > Actinomycetota > Coriobacteriia > Coriobacteriales > Coriobacteriaceae > Collinsella. Next base: position 68,961 of record CAUEPS010000005.1, on the reverse strand, counting down.
GTGAAGGGGGTGCGTTCACGGGCGACAACCGACCGTCCGCTCGGTTCGATGCGGTTGATGGGCGGTCGGATGGTACTCTAATCGGGCTTCGAAACAGAAGTGACACATATGGAGCGTTTTAATAAATTGCAGCGTTTCAATAAACAGCTTTTTGTTTAACTGCAGCTAAAACTCTGTTACGATGCAGTCCAGGCGGGTGCCGGAATGGGACTTGGGCACGCGCGAACCTACTTGAAAGGCTACCTTATGGCTATCGAGAAGACTTTCATCATGATTAAGCCCGACGCCGTGCGCGACCGCAAGATCGGCGAGATCGTTGCTCGCATTGAGCGCAGCGGCCTTGTCATCGAGCGCATGGAGATGACCACGCTCGAGCGCGCTACCGTCGAGGAGCACTACGCCCATCTGGCCGACAAGCCCTTCTTTGGCGGTCTCTGCGACTTTATGACGAGCGGTCCGGTCGTCAAGATGGTCGTTTCCGGTCTCTCCGCTGTCTCCAAGATGCGCACCCTTATGGGCGCTACTAACCCGCTTGATGCTGCGCCCGGCACCATTCGCGGCGACTTTGCTGTCGATGTCAACGCCAACGTGATTCACGGCTCCGACTGCCTGGAGAACGCCGAGATCGAGATCAAGCGCTTTTTTGGCTAAACCAGCTTTGACTCCTTAAAGCTGTTAGCGTGTGGCTTGGGCGCTGCGGAATTCCATCCGCGGCGCCCTTTTTATTCCAAAATCTATGAAGGGGCCCGCTCGGACTTGAGTTCCGAGCGGGCCCCTGCTGTTAGCTTGTGGCACTGAGTAGTTTAGGCCTCGTCGACGACCTTGAGGCCGCGCGTGTGGTCGATCTCGTTGAGGAGGTTAACGCGACGCTCGTGACGACCGCCCTCAAACTCGGCGTCGAGCCACTCGTCGACAATCATCTTGGCGAGCTCGGAGCCCACGACGCGGGCGCCAAAGGCGAGCACGTTGGTGTTGTTGTGCATGCGCGAGAGCTTGGCGCTGAAGGGCTCGGAGCATACGACGGCGCGAACACCTTCGACCTTGTTGGCGGCCAGGCTGATGCCGACGCCGGTACCGCAGATCAGGATACCCAGGTCGACGTCACCGTTGGCCACGGCCTTACCCACCTTGTAGCCGGCGATGGGGTAATCGAAGCTCTCGGAGGTGTCGGTGCCAAAGTTCACGACCTCGCAGCCGCGCTCCTTCAGGTGCTCGGAGATGATGTTCTTGAGCTCGACGGCGGCGTGGTCGTTACCGATACCGATCTTCATGAGTGGTTCCTCTCTGGTCCGTGCGGCGGAATTGCTAAAGGTTTTACCGCGTTCGACTGCATGATAGCGCGACTTTTGTGTAAACGCTCGGGCGTTTTTTGGTCAAACGCTTTAGCATGCAACAAGACTAGCTTTTCATGTATTAACGCTGTCAGTTTGCGCTTGAACGCCGTCCGCCGGAACTTGGGTTGCGGTTTTTGATGCATTGTTATCAAATAAAAGAGCTAACTATTATCGAGAGCCCAGCCCGTTATACAAGTAGGAGATATCTATGCCTGCCGATTCCATCCGTGATGCCGCGTTTTGCGATGTTTTGAACCGCGAACTTGTCTGTGCACTCGGCTGCACCGAGCCCATTGCCGTTGCCTATGCGGCGGCGCTGGCGAGTCAGACGCTCGGTTGCGAACCCGATCATATGGATGTTGCCTGCTCGGGCAACATCATCAAGAACGTCAAGAGCGTGACCGTGCCCAACTCGGGCGGTATGCACGGTATTGAGGCCGCGGCCGTGCTGGGTGCCGTGGGCGGCGACGCTAAGAGCGCGCTCGAGGTTCTCGAGAGCGTTAACGATGAAGATCGCGCTCGCGTGGCCGAGCTCCTCGCTGACGCCGGCTACTGCGATGTGTCGCTTGTCGAGGGAGTGCCCAACCTCTACATCAAGGTGACTGCGACGGCTGGGGGCCATACCGCGGTCGTCGAGATTACCGACCACCACACCAATGTTACGTGCCATACGCTCGACGGTATTCCGGTGTGCGGCAAGTCGGCGGGGGAGTGTGCCGCCTGCGCCGAGCGCGTCGTGGCCGAGCGTGCGGCAGATAGCGCCGATACGCCCATGTCGATTGAGTCCATCGTCGACTTTATCGAGGACGGTGACATTGAGGACGCCCGCGCTGCCGTTGAGCGTCAGATTGAGCTGAACGGTGCAATCAGCGACGAGGGCCTGGCACACGCTTGGGGCGCCGAGGTGGGCCGTACGCTGCTGGGTGCACGTGCCGATGACGTCGCCTGCCGTGCCCGCGCCCGTGCAGCCGCCGGGTCCGACGCCCGCATGAACGGCTGCGCGCTGCCGGTCGCCATCGTGTGCGGCTCGGGCAATCAAGGCATTACCTGCGCGCTGCCCGTTATGGAGTATGCCGACTATTTGCGCTGCGACCATGATCGCCTGGTGCGCGCCGTGATGCTGTCCGATCTGATCGCCGTGCATATCAAGAGCTATATTGGTGCGCTCTCGGCGTTTTGCGGTGCTATTTGCGCCGCATGCGGTGCCGGTGCTGCGATTACCTGGCTGTGCGGTGGCACGCACGAGCAGATTGGTGCGACGGTCTCGAACACGCTCGGTAACGTTGGCGGCATCGTGTGCGATGGCGCCAAGGCAAGCTGTGCCGCCAAGATTTCCGCTGCCGTTGATGCTGCGATTCTGGGTCACGATATGGCCATGCAGGGCCGCGGCTTCCGTGCCGGTGAGGGCCTCATTCAGGATACCGTCGAGCAGACGATCGCCAGCATGGGCTACGTGGGCCGTGTGGGCATGAAGGACACCGACGTCGAGATCCTCAACATCATGATCGGCAAAACTGAAATTTGTTAGTTAATTAAGTTGCGGTGAGATAGTTCCTAGATTCTCCCCGAGAGGCTCCAATTAGGAACTATTTCACCGCAACCGCGTTTGATGTTCTATTGGCTACGACAGTTCGTCGGCTATTTGGTGCTCGTAGAAGGCTTCTACTACGGCGTTGAAGTCGCGGGCGAAGTCTTCCATGGTTCCGCGCCAGGTGGCTCGGCTGGGCTTGCCTTGGCCCACATAGGCAGTCTGAATGCCGCAGGCGGGGCTGGGGAAGTCGCGTTTGGGATCGTTGCCCACCATGAGGACCTCGTGCGGCTCGAGCCCCATCACCTGAAGCTGCTCTAGATAGTAGGTGGCATCGGGCTTGCAGCGGGTGGTGTTTCCCATGTGCGTGACGAGCTCAAAGGGGGCGTCGGCCAGGCCGCCCCAACCCATGCGGCACTCGATGGCCCCCTGCGGAAAGCTGGGGTTGGTAAAGAGCGCGCAACGCAGTCCTGCATCCTGTACGGCCTGAAGCGCGGCGTGTGCACCGGGCATGGCGTGGGCGTTGATGACATCGTCGTTCTTGTACGGAAGAACTTCGCGGTCGTAGTAGGTAAACGCCTCGTAGATGAGTGGGTCCGAGAGGCAAATGCCGCACCGGCGCTCAACCTCTTCTTGGTAGAACTCAAGATTGGTGCGATTATCCGTGCCGCTTCGGCGATTGGCGTTGAGGTCGACCAAGATGGTGCCGAGGCGTGCCATCGTGCCACCGTGGCTGCGGCGACCGATATCCGCGAGCATCGACGAGACATCCTTAAAATAGCGAAGGATGAACGCGTTGAGGTTGATGCTAAGAAGCGTTTCGTCCATATCGAAAACGACTGCTTTGAGCACGCGGGCACCTTTCTCGAAAAATCGTTCCAGAATCGTTGGCTCCGGATACTTTACCCTAAAGGTGTATGGGCAAACTGCTTATCGTCAAGTTGTGGAGACGGTCGTCCATAAGATTACGAAAAAGTCTCCACACGAGTAAAAAATCGCAGTTCACGCTTGAAATCGAACCCATTTCCCCGTAACCTATACGAACGTGATTGCATAAGCGTCACATTAGTATCTGTCGGCTCCCGAGTGTTCCTAAACGTTGTGTGCTTGTCGCACCCTTCTGTAGGTCCTAGCAATCGGGGCCCCGTAGTTCGAAAGGGGTCCACCTTTGAGTGAGATTCAGAACTCGTCCATTTTCTCTCTTGACGATGTCAACGAGGAGGAGATGAACAACCTCATCGACGGTACGATTACCGACTTTGATGAGGGCGATCTCGTTAACGGCACTGTCGTTAAGATCGAGCATGACGAGGTGCTCGTTGACATCGGATTCAAGTCCGAGGGCGTTATCCCGGTCCGCGAGCTGTCCATCCGCAAGGACGCTAACCCTGCAGACATCGTTGCACTCGGTGATCCCATCGAGGCCCTGGTTCTCCAGAAGGAGGACAAGGACGGTCGTCTGGTCCTGTCCAAGAAGCGTGCCGAGTACGAGCGTGCTTGGAACCGCATCGAGGAGAAGTTCAACTCCGGCGAGAACGTCGAGGGCGAGGTTATCGAGGTTGTCAAGGGCGGCCTGATCCTCGACATCGGCCTGCGTGGCTTCCTGCCCGCATCCCTCGTCGACCTCCGTCGTGTCAAGGACCTCACCTCCTACATGGGCACCCGCATCGAGGCCCGCGTCATCGAGATGGATCGCAACCGCAACAACGTCGTCCTCTCCCGTCGCGTCGTGCTCGAGGAGTCCCGTAAGGCCGAGCGCTCCGAGATCCTGTCCAAGCTCAAGTCTGGCATGCGTCTCCAGGGCACCGTTTCCTCCATCGTCGACTTCGGCGCCTTCGTCGACCTCGGCGGTATCGACGGCCTCATCCACATCTCCGAGCTCTCCTGGAACCACGTCAACCATCCTTCCGAGGTTGTCAAGGTCGGCCAGGAGGTCGAGGTCGAGGTTCTCGACGTCGATCTCAACCGCGAGCGCATCTCCCTGGGTCTCAAGCAGACCACCGAGGATCCGTGGCGCGCACTGGTCAAGAAGTACCCCGTCGGCGCTATCGTCGAGGGCACTGTGACCAAGCTTGTCCCGTTCGGCGCTTTCGTCGACCTGGGCGAGGGCATCGAGGGCCTGGTGCACATCTCCGAGATGGCCAACAAGCACGTCGATCAGCCTTCTCAGGTCACCCACGTGGGCGACAAGGTTCAGGTCAAGGTCATGGAGATCGACCTCGATCGTCGTCGTATCTCCCTGTCCATGAAGTCTGCTGCTGAGACTCTGGGTGTTGAGATTGAGGTTACCCCGCTGCCTTCCGAGAAGAAGGACGAGGAGACCGACGCCGAGTAAATCGGTTTGACGATCACTTGTTTTAAGGGATCCGTCCGCAATGGACGGGTCCCTTTTTGCATTTCCTGTCGAGATGCGCGATGCTGCCCGGGCTGTCCACTGGCTATTAGGTTGTCGGTGCATGAAAAATGCCGACATCCCGCCTCGGGGAGGAGGCGGGAACGCACCGAGTAGACGGAGGGGTGCGGAGCGCGGTCGCGTCTCGACTGACGACGTTGCCCATCGACAACCCTATTGTACTGCATGGCGTGGTTCTTGGTTTATCGTGTCGAACGCTTGTGTTGTGCCATTGCCTGCGGCAACGGTGTGATACACTCTTGCACTGCTGAGTGGGCCAGACGGTCGCGCGATGTGCTGCTTGCGGCACGCGTGAGGAAAGTCCGGGCTCCAGAGGGCGGGATGCCGGCTAACGGCCGGGCGGAGTGATCCGACGGAAAGCGCCGCAGAAAAGAAGACTCCCACCTGCGCTGCAAGGCGTAAAGGGAAAAGCTGAAACGGTGGTGTAAGAGACCACCAGCGTCGTGGCAACACGGCGGCTTGGCAAGCCCCATCCGGAGCAAGCGCGAATAGGAACGCTATGGGCCGGCCCGGTCCGCGTTCGGGTAGCGTGCGTGGAGCTGCACGGTAACGTGCAGACAAGATAAATGACCGTTCACGACAGAACCCGGCTTATAGGCCCACTTGGCATTTTTGTTACCCTGACAATCGATACGGTCTTTGCCGTATTATTGAGGCTGTTTGTTGCTTTGCTTGTGTTTGAGGGGCTTTGTTGGACAGCTATTTTACTCTGCAATCGAATATTGAGGCTTCGGGCGAGTTTGTGGACCGCAAGAGCCGGTTTATTGCCCAGCTGGTCCATATTGAGTCCGAGGACGAGGCGAATGCCTTTATTGAGATGGTTCGCAAGCGTCATTACGACGCTCGACACAATGTTCCCGCGTGGATTTTGGTCGATGGACGCGAGCGCCAGAGCGATGATGGTGAGCCGAGCCGAACGAGCGGTATGCCGACACTCGAGGTGCTGCGCGGCGCGGGGCTCAAAAATGTTTGCTGCGTGGTGACGCGCTATTTTGGCGGCACGCTGTTGGGTCCTGGTGGCTTGGTGCGCGCCTATACCGCGGCGACGCAGGCGGCGGTGGCCTCGGCTCAGGAGTCCGGGCAGATCGTCGAGATGACGAGTGTCGTGCCGGTTGACGTGCATGTGGCCTATCCGCAGTATGAGCAGGTGCTTCGCTTGGCCCAGGATTCGGGTGCCAAGGTTTCGGATACCGATTACGCGGATACCGTGACACTTCACTTGGTGTTTAAGGCAGGGGAGCAGGAGTCGTTTTGCGCCAAGATGCGCGAGCTTATTGCGGGGCGCGAGGAGATTGAGGTCGGCGCTTCCGCATTTGCCGAGTTCTAACGGCGACGGCCGGCGTGCTATTGGATGGATCCCAAGCGCGCCGGCCGTCGTTTTTCTGTTACCGCCGTTTACTCGGCGAGCTGCTTTAGCACATCACAGGCGATCTCGATGGCATCGTCGATGCAACCGGGGCAGCTGCGGAGCGGACCCTTATCCGATCCGATGCCCTTGAGCGTGCCGCAGACGGTCGTCGTGTTCTTCTCGCCAAAACGCTTGGCGATTTCGCGCGACAGCTTGTAGGTCTGGCCCTTGGTCTTGGGGTTTTCCATGCCGTCGCTCATCACGAAGCCCATGATGGCCACGGCGCCCGAGATGGCGCCGCAGGTTTCGGTCATGCCGCCCATGCCAGCGCCAAAGCCCTCGGTGAGGGTAAAGGCGACCTGAGGGTCGAGTCCGACGGCAGGTGCGAGCGTGCAGGCGACGGCCTGCGCGCAGTTAAAGCCACGGGCGTGGTATTCGGCAGCCTGAGCCTGACAGGCGGTGATGTCGAGCTGGGCGGTATCGATTTGCTTCATCGTTGTCTCCTTGGTCACGGTGTACCCGCTTATGGTACCCGCGACGGTGCGTGTAATCATCGAGAGCTTCATGGATGCCTCATTTTTATCTATCGAGCAAATGCCTAAGGCTTGAGATAAATACTCTGATCAATTTGTCCAATAACCCACCTTGGTGATGGGTTGAGAGGGGTGCGGGGTAGCGGTATCGTGAACCGAATAAAACGTAACCCAGGCAAGGGAGCAAGATATGAGCGAGCAGACCATCGGTACCACATGTGTTCAGGGCGGCTATCGCCCGGGAGATGCAGAGCCGCGCCAGGTGCCCATCTACCAGTCCACCACGTGGAAGTACGACACGTCCGAGCACATGGGCAAGCTGTTTGACCTGGAGGAGTCGGGCTATTTCTACAGCCGTTTGCAGAACCCCACGTGCGATTTGGTTGCCGCCAAGATCTGCGAGATGGAGGGCGGCACTGCCGCGATGCTCACGAGCTCGGGCATGGCTGCGAACTTCCTCGCGATTTTTAACGTGGCCGGTGCCGGCGATCACGTGGTCGCAAGCTCTGCCATCTACGGCGGTACCTACAACTTGCTTGCCCATACCATGGGTCGTATGGGCTTGACCTGCACGTTCGTTGCCCCCGACTGCACCGATGAGGAACTGGAAGCAGCCTTCCAGCCCAACACCAAGCTCGTCTTTGGCGAGACCATCGCTAATCCCGCCCTCGCCGTGCTCGATATTGAGCGCTTTGCCAAGGCCGCGCACGACCACGGCGTGCCGCTGATGGTCGACAACACCTTCCCGACGCCCGTGATGTGCCGTCCCTTTGAGTGGGGCGCCGACATCGTTACGCACTCCACCACCAAGTACATGGATGGGCATGCTGCCTACCTGGGCGGCGTAATCGTCGACCACGGTCAGTTTGACTGGATGGCCCATGCGGACAAGTTCCCGGGTCTCACCACGCCTGACGAGAGCTATCACGGCGTGACGTATGCCGAGAAGTTCGGTCGCGAGGGCGCCTTCATTACCAAGGCCACCGCGCAGCTCATGCGCGACCTTGGCCCCATGCAGAACCCGCAGGCGGCGTTTTTCTTGAACAGCTCGCTCGAGAGCCTGCATGTGCGCATGCCGCGTCATTGTGAGAACGGCCTGGCCGTTGCCAAGTTCCTGCAGAGCCATCCCAAGGTGCGCTTCGTGAGCTATCCGGGCCTGGAGGGCGACAAGTACTATGACCTGGCTCAGAAGTACATGCCCAACGGTACCTGCGGTGTTGTGAGCTTTGGCTTTAACGGTGGTCGTGCGGCGGCCGAGACCTTTATGAAGAGCCTCAAGCTCGCCCAGATCGCCACACACGTGGCCGACGCACGCACTTGCTGCCTGCATCCCGCTAATGCCACACATCGCCAGATGAACGATGAGGAGCTCATCGCCTGTGGCATCTCCGCCGACATGGTGCGCCTGTCGTGCGGCCTCGAGGACACGGCCGATCTGATTGCCGACCTTGAGCAGGCGCTCGAGCAGTGCTAGGCTAGCGTGCGTGCGAGGCGTGGGACGGCTTTTCGGCTGACGACGTCCTCATAGTTCCGATTCCGTAGGCGGGACCCCGATCGTGTCCGTTTGTAGGCGATTGGGGTCCCGTTTTTGCGTTGCACGATAGAAAGGATATACATGGAGAAAACTGCCGAGCAGCTGCGCCGCGAACACATTGCCCTAGAGGGCGACACCCACGGTAAGAATAAATGGGCGATTCTGTTCACCGTGCTCGTCATGACCTTTATGGCGTGTCTGGATGCGAGCATCGTGACGGTGGCGCTCCCAGTGATGCAAAAGGAGCTGGGGGTGGGTCTCGACCGCATTCAGCTCGTGAGCTCGGTGTATCTGCTCGCGACGTGTGTCGCCATGCTGCCGTTTGGCCGCTTGGGCGATGTGCGCGGCAAGGTGAATGTGTTCCAGCTTGGTGTAATCGTCTTTACGGGCGGCTCGTTGCTTTGCGGGCTTTCGGCTTCGCTCGAGGTGCTTATCTTGGCGCGTTTCGTGCAGGGCATTGGCTGTGCCGCCGCGATGGCCAACAATATGGGCATCATCACCGAGTCGTTTCCGGCGCGTGAGCGCGGCCGTGCCATGGGCATTCTGGCGACCTTTGTGGCTCTTGGCATGATGTGCGGCCCCGTGCTCGGCGGCGTGCTGGTGGCGAGCTTTCCCTGGGAGAGTATCTTCCTTATCAATCTGCCCATTGGCGTAATCTCGTTTATCGTGGGACTCTATACGCTGCCGCATGTGAAGCCGGAGGCTGGCGAACGCCCTATGCCGTTGACAGAGGCGGCGCGTCGCTGCTTTGCGAGCTCGGCTTTCACGATTAACCTGGCTTGCATGCTTATCGTGTTCGTGGGTATCGGTGCCTCCGAGTTTGTGCTGCCGTTCTACTTTCAGGATGCCCACGGCTTTAGCTCCGATATCTCCGGCCTGTTGTTTTTGGCGATGCCGGTCGTGAATGCCTTTGTGGGCCCGCTTTCGGGCTCGGTGTCCGACCGTGTTGGTTGTGAAGCGCCCACGGCTTTTGGCCTGGGCGTGTACGTGTGCGGTCTCTTTGCGGTGAGCACGCTTGACGAGCACTCTTCCATCTTGATGATTGTGTGCTGCGTCGCGTTTATGTCGTGCGGCACGTCGATCTTCCAGAGTCCCAATAATTCGCTGTATATGGGTTCGGCTCCGCGTGAGGCGCTTGGCTTTGCGGGCAGCTTGAGCAGCTTGGCGCGCTATGCGGGCATAGCGCTGGGTATTACGGCGGCGTCGCGCATCCTGTATGGACAGACGAGCGCGGCGATGGGCAAGACGGTCACGAGCTATGTGGCGGGTCGTCCGGACGTGTTCCTCTTTGGCTTCCGTTTGGTATTCTACGTGCTGATGGCCGTTGCTACCGTGGGCTTTGCGCTCACATTGGTACGTTTGGTGAGGACGCGCACCCGGCATTAGCGTGTTGGGAGGCTGTCTGCCACGAATCGGGCCTATCTACTGGTCTTGCAGCTTTATGGTGCGATGCGGCTTGTGGGGCGGGCGGGGGTCGGTCCGTGGTAGACTATCGAACAACGTTTATTAATCGCGCGGTATCGTTGCCGCGAGAAGGGGTTGCGCCATGCAGGAGCTTGAGGATCGTATTCGCCATGACGGCATCGTAAAGGCCGGTAACGTCCTTAAGGTTGATGCCTTCCTCAACCACCAGTGCGACGTTGAGCTGTTCGACCACATGGGTGCCGAGTGGGCCCGTCTGTTCGAGGGTGTCGAGATCAACAAGATCCTGACCATCGAGGCTTCGGGCATTGGCATGGCTTGCATCGCAGCTCAGCATTTTGGCGGCGTGCCGGTAGTCTTTGCCAAGAAGGCACAGTCCATCAACCTTGACGGCGAGCAGTATGCCACGACCATCTACTCCTTTACCAAGCAGAAGGAGTACCCGGCCATCGTTGGCAAGCGCTTCCTGTCCGAGGGCGACAAGGTTCTGATCATCGACGACTTTTTGGCCAACGGCTGCGCGCTCGAGGGTCTTATCAAGATCTGTGAGGCTGCGGGTGCCGAGGTGTCCGGTATTGGCATTGCGGTGGAGAAGGGCTTCCAGGGCGGTGGCGATAAGCTCCGCGAGCGCGGCTTCCGCGTTGAGAGCCTGGCCCGTATCGCCGATATGGACTGCGAGACCGGCGAGATCACCTTCGCCTAAGCGCGCAACACAAGCGATTGGTATGCGATGTGACAAAGGGACTGTCCCTTTGTCACATTTTTTGTATGAGGGGAGGTGTTGATATGGATGAGAACAAGATGGGATGGCGCGAGTATGCGCGCTATGCCGAGATGTCGGTCGAGGAGTTGGCGCGCGATTGCGAGGTGCAGGTGTTTCGCGCGACGGGCCCGGGTGGGCAGGGCGTGAACACGACGGACTCGGCGGTGCGCATGAAGCATGGGCCCACGGGGATTACCGTGACGGCGCGCGAGAGCCGCAGTCAGTTCCAAAACCGTAGCAGCTGCCTGCGTAAGCTGCGCGCTGAGCTTGAGCGTCACGGACGTCCACCGCGCCGACGCGTAAAGACCAAGGTGCCTCAGCGCTCTCGCCAGCGCAGGCTCAATGATAAGCACTTCAACGCCATTAAAAAGGCCAACCGTCGCAAACCGGGCAGGGAGGAATGATCTTCTCAATAAGTTGCGGTGAAATAGGGACTGTTTTGCGGCTTTAGCTGCATAAACAGTCCCTATTTCACCGAAACTTAGGTTGGGTTAGCGGATGGGGCGCCAGACATGGAGGGCGCCGGCGAGGATGTCGACCTCGATGCGCGAGGCGACGATGGGCTCGCCGTCGGCCTGGATGGGGTAGTCGGGCTCCTCGAACGTGAGCTCGGCATGACGGCAACGACGCATGCGAACCGGCGGCAACTTGGTATGGTGGCCGTCCTTGGCCGAAAGAAACATAGGCAGGGCGACCGCACGGGGGACGGGACCGCAGGCGTAGCAGACGTCGAGCATGCCGTCACAGGGATCGGCATCGGGACAGATGCGATAGCCCGAGCCATACGTGGGGCCCAGCTGAATCGCCATGATGATCGCCCTCACGCGCTCGGCGGGCGCCCCGTCAAAGCTGACTGCCATGGGGTAGTTGCGATAGCGCAGGCCAAACTGCTCAAGTCCCGAGAGGGTGTAGAGCGGAGCGCCGGCGAGGCCCGTCTTTTTGCGCAGCTCGGTGGTGCCAAGGCCGATGGCGGCATCGATGCCGACCGAAAGCGTCTGGTCGTAGTACTCAACGGCAGCCTCGCCGCTGCCGCACGCAGGGCTCCACGAGCGAATGCGCCCGATGTCCTGACGCTGCAGCTCGCAGGTGAGCAGCGCGCCAAAATCCTTGCCGGAGAAATCGTCGATGCCGAGGGTCTGGGCAAAATCATTGCCGGAGCCTACGGGCAGGACGGCAAGCGCTGGTCGATCCGCCTCTTCTTGCGCCATCAAGCCATTGACGACCTCGTGAATTACGCCGTCGCCGCCAAGGGCGATAACGGTGCGATAGCCCTCGACCTGTGCGGCAAGCACCTTGGCGTGCCCCGCGCGTTCGGTCAGCACCAGGTCAAACTGGGATGAGCGCGCGGTCATGTCCAAAAAGCGCTGCAGGCGCTCAGCGACCTCGCGCGCCGCACCCGACTGGGCGGCAGGGTTGGCGATTATGAGCGTGCGACCAAAATCAGTTGCGTGCATGGGGTGACTCCTGGCGTATGACGTGACGGTGCGGTCGCGCTCAGGTCGAATTGCCCCCGATTGTGGCTGCACGGCGAATACTAACGTCTACTCTATCAGGTCGTTGTGGCGCTCGATAGCATCCGCTACCGTACCGCCCTCATCCACAATAAGCGAACGGCGTTTAGGCGACACAATGCGCTGCGCGGGATATACGCCGCGGTGGCCGCCGACAAGATAGCTGATAAACGCCACGATCACGAAGAAGCCGGCTGCCGTGCCGTGGAACAGGTCGATGGCCATCATACAGGTGGTGATGGGCACGTTAAGGCCGGCGCAGAAAACACCGAGCATGCCCAGCGCCGCCAGAAAGCTGGGGTCGATACCGACGAGGCAACCGATCCAGCCGCCGAGCGCCGCGCCGATGCCAAACAGGGGCGTGACCTCGCCGCCTTGGAAGCCCGCACCCAGGGTAAGCGCCGTCACCACGAGCTTGATGGCTGCGTCGGCAAGGGTCGTGTTACCGGCGAACCCGGCGCCCGAGAGCCAGGTGGCAAGGCCGGCATACTTCCAGGCGTCGAGCATCGCGTATGCCGCGAGCACCACGAGCGCGCCCACGAGTGCGCGAGCAAGGTAGTTGGTGATAAAGCGACCGTACAGGCTTTTGACGGTTCGAACCGACCAGGCAAAGAGGCGTGCCGTCAGACCGAAGATAATGGCGCTGATAACAACGATGGCAACCGTCCGTGGTGTCATGTTGGGAACGTTGGCGATGACATTCGCTTCGTACTCGGTACCCAGGGCGAGTGATGTAAAGTAGCCGGTAAACGAGGCGACCAGACAGTAGATGCCCGCGGTGTAGTCGATCTTGCCGATAAAACACATCTCCATGCCAAAGAACGCGCCGGCAAGGGGCGAACCGAATACGGCGCCAAAGGCCGACGAGATGCCGGCGAGCATGAGGTCGTGGTGGTCATGCTTTTTGAGGTGGGCGAGGCTCGAGATGTTGCTGGCGATGGTGCCGCCAATCTGTACCGCGGCTCCCTCGCGACCGGCCGATCCGCCCGTTAGGTGCGTGAGCGTGGAGCAGACGAAGGTGAGGACGGCCATGCGCATATGGATGAGACGTGTGCCCAGAGCGGAGTCAATGACCAGGTTATTGCCACGCTTGGCGGCGAGACCGTGGTTTTTGTAGACCCATGCGGTGGCCATGCCCACGATGGGGAGCAGGGCGTAGACCCATGCATGGTGCTCGCGATAGTCGGTCGCGATATTCAACGAGGCCAAAAACGCCCAAGCGGCAACGCCCATGGCGAGCGAGACGATGACGACGAGTACGAGCAACTTGGCGCTCGCGAGTAGGTTGCGGACGTTGCGGCGCGTGTCGGCAGCCAAGAGATGCTCGGAGCGGGTGAGCTGATGCCTGCCTGCCATGATGACGTCGTTCAGGGAGAAAAAGCCGCCATCGTCGAGCGACTGGGGATGATCCTGCGCCTCGTTTGCGCTTTCGGGTTTGTCGTTATGAGCCATACGTTCCTCTTTTAGGTTGCATCGCAAGCATTATAAAACGCGGTAAACGCGACGAGCCGGTGGGTTGGTTTCCATTCTGTTTCGCGGCCTGCAACCGACAGGTGTATTTGCGGGTACAGGCCGAGTCGCGGTCGGGCGTCGGGGATTATACTGAGACAAGCATAAAGAATTGGCGCCTCTGTTGTGCGCCGTGGCATTAAGAGGTGCATATGGCAGAGAAACTCATTCCGCTGGATGACGCACAGTCGATTGTCCTGTCGCACGTTGCTCCGACCGATCTCGTCGAGATTCCCGTGTGGCAGGCGGCTGGTTTTCCCTTGGCCGAGGACGCAGCGGCGGATATCGACATCTCGCCGTTTGCCAACAGCGCTATGGACGGGTATGCCGTGCGCGCAGCCGATCTTGCTGCGGCCACCGCTGACACTCCGGTGTCGCTCTCCGTCGTAGGGCACGAGGCAGCGGGCCATGTCTTTGAGGGCGTGGTCGGCGTGGGCGAGACGGTCCGCATCATGACGGGCGCGCCGGTGCCCGAGGGTGCCGACGCCGTAGTGAAATACGAGATCGTCGAGGTGCTTGACGGCGATGGCAACGAGGGCTCGCATGTGAGGTTCTCGGCGCCGGCCAAGGTAGGGGAGAACGTTCGCTCTGCCGCCGAGGAGGCCCATGCCGGCGATGTTGTGATGCACGCTGGCGAGGTCGTGGCTCCGGCGGGCGCGGGTCTGCTGGCAAGCGCCGGTTACGCGAGCGTGAAGGTTCATGCCGCCCCGCGCGTGGGCATTATCTCGCTGGGAACGGAACTGGTCGCGCCGAGTGAGCTGCCGGCGCGCGGGCAGATTCGTGACTCCAACTCCTCGGCGCTGATGGCTGAGGCACTCGATGCCGGCGCCGAGCCCGTGTTCTACGGCATTGCGCCCGATGATGAGCAGGCGATTGCCGAGCTGGTGCATCGTGCTGTGCGGGAGTGCGATTTTGTCATTACGAGCGGCGGTGCCTCGGCGGGCGACTACGACTATGTGACGGCGCTCGTCCGGCGCGAGGGCGAGGTGCTGTTTGACCGCATCTCGATGCGTCCGGGCAAGGCCATCACGTTTGGCCTGCTCGGCGGCAAACCATACCTGGGACTTTCAGGCAATCCGGCCGCGGCGTATGTAGGCTTTGAGATGCTTGCCCGTCCGGCGATTCGCAAGATGCGCGGCTTTGCCGAGGGTGAGCGTCCCGTGCAGCAGGCGACGCTCACGCACGGCGTGAAAAAGCGCCAGGACCGACGCTTCTTCGATCGCGCCACGGTTTTGCGCGACCCCGAGACCGGTGAGCTGTTGGTGACCGAGGCCAAGACGCAGAATTCGGCGCTGCTCGGCACGATGCAGCGGTCCAACTGCCTGCTGCGTATTGACGAAGGACCGTGCGAGCTCAAGGCGGGCGACGTCGTGGATGTCGTGCGTGTCGACCTGCCCGAGGGAACGGTGTTGTAGGAGGAAGACTATGGAGTTGAAGATATCGATCGTGACGTGCTCGGATACGCGCGATCTTGCTCAGGACGAGGCTGGAGCCGCACTCGAGGAACTTATCGAGGCGCAGGGCTGGACGGTCGCCTCACATGTGGTCGTGCGTGATGACGTCAGCGAGATTGGTGATGCCATTGTGGAAGCCGCCGATGAGTGCCACGCCAATGTCGTGCTCACCTGCGGCGGCACGGGGCTTTCGATGCGCGATGTGACGCCCGAGGCGACGCGTGCCGTCTGCGTCCGCGATGTGCCGGGTATTGCCGAGGCGATTCGCGCGTACTCGATGACCAAGACGCGCCGCGCCATGCTCTCGCGCGCTATTTGCATGCAACGAGGTCATACACTTGTCGTAAACTTTCCCGGTTCTACAAAGGCCGCCCGCGAAAGCTGGGAGGCCATAGCGGACCAGCTGGAGCATGCGGCTCAGATGACAGCGGGCGGCGGACATACCAACTAAGCGGTTTACCTGCGGCGGGGCGACCTGAATGGCTGCTCCGCTTTTGTTTTCCACCGAAGCGACGCCGAGGTGCACGCTAACTCGAAACTATATTCTCTGACGAGAATAATTTCTCACTATCATTATTCGCGCAAAAGTATAATCTGATTGCAGATTATAGCCCGCGGTGGGGTACCCGGGCACAAGGTCCGAAAGGGTTGAATATGTTCGATATGGTTTCTCGCCGCGGATTCGTCTCGCTTTCTGCTGTCGCCGCTACCAGCCTTGGTCTTGCCGGCTGCTCGGGTAGCAAGACGTCTGAGCCGGCCGGATCCGATGCCGGTTCTGCTGAGGCGTCTTCTAAGAAAGCTGTCGAGCTGCAGGTCTTTGCCGCCAACTCGCTCGAGAAGGCTTTGCCCGAGGTCCAGGAGCTCTACACCGACCAGACCGGCACCACCTTTGCCGACACGCAGTTTAAGGCCTCCGGCGACCTCGTTGAGCAGATGCGTGCCGGTGCCGCCGTCGACGTGCTTATCACCGCTTCCAAGGGCACCATGGATGACGCTGAGACCGCCGAACTCGTCGACGCCGATACGCGTGAGGACATGTTCGTCAACGACCTCGTGATCATTCGCGCCGAGGGCTCCGACACCAAGGTCGAGGCCATCGCCGACGTCGCGAATCTGGACGGCAAGATCGCCATTGGCGACGCCAAGACCGTCCCCGCCGGCAAGTACGCCAACCAGGCGCTGGCTTCCGTGGGGCTCTATACCGGTACCGAGGGCGACGACGGCGAGTATGCTCCCGAGATCGCCGACAAGGTCGCACTGGCCGATAAGGTGGGCACCGCCGCCGCCTATGTCTCTACGGGCGACTGCGTAGCCGGTTTTGTCTACAGCTCCGACATCTTCCGCTACGACGGCATCGAGGAGGCCTTTGTGTGTCCCGAGGACTCGCACAAGCCCATCGTATACCCGGGTGCCGTTGCCGAGAGCTCCGAGCATGCCGACGAGGCCAAGGCGTTCATCGACTTCTGTCTGACCAACAAGAAGGCTCAGAAGATTTGGGCTAAGTACGGCTTTGAGCTTTCCGCGTAGTGCGGCTTGGCGCGATAATTCCATCGTTTTGTGTTTCACTCCGTCCTTGTATCCGCTTGGAGCTTTTCGTGCTTAATAGATTCCGCATGCTTGTCACCTGTGCTTTGACCTTCGCGCTTTGCTGGGTGCCGGGATTTGCGTTTGCTGGGGATGCTGAGGACGGGGCCCAGGTTGCTGCGACCGCTCATGGGCTTTCCTATGGGATCGAGGGTTTTGAGCGGCTGGCCAAGGGGACCGCTCGTGCCATGGAGGGCCAGCCTGAGGGCTACCGGTTTCCCGTTGACGAGGACGTGGACCTTGTAGTGGCGCCTGCTGCCGATCGCGTTGTGGTGTGGATATCGCCTAAGGCGGTCGAGAGGTATGGATTTGATCCGCAGGATAACGAGTGCGTATCGGGTCTCAAAGCCCTCGTCTGCAAGCTCGACAGCGCAAACTGCATGGGAGGTGCGCAGCTGGGGGACGTGGATCTTCCTTGGTATGTCACGGCGGAAACAACGTTTGATGCCGGCGGGTATACCTATGGCTTTGACGAGCGCGGTGCGGATGGGGACCGCTATGTGGTGATTGCATCAGCCTCGGGTGATGCCAAGGGCGGCGCGCGTTGGCTTGATAGCGCTCAAATGGTAGAAGCATCGTCTGTCGTGTTGCGGGGTGAGCAGGGGCCCTTGACCTCTCTGGCCACCTTATTGGGCGACATCGACTATCGCCCGTTTTGGGTGTCCATTAAAACGAGTGGCCTTGCCCTGCTGATTTCCTTTGCGCTGGGCCTGTTCGCTGCGTGGAAGACCATGGGTACCACGAGCCGCGTGAAGGGTTTGCTTGATTCGGTCTTTACGATTCCTATGGTGCTGCCGCCCACGGTCTGCGGTTTTCTGCTCCTCATGCTGTTTGGCCGCTCGACTGGGGTGGGCCAGTGGCTTATCGCGCACGGCATCTCGATTGTCTTTACCTGGCCCGCGGCGGTCATTTCGGCCGTCGTTGTGTCGTTTCCGCTGGTCTACCGCACGGCGCTCGGAGCCTTCGAGAGCCTCGACACGCAGATGCTCGACGCCGCGCGAACCTTGGGATGGTCCGAGCGCCGTATCTTTACCAGGCTTATGATGCCGCTCGGCTGGCCCTCGATTGCCGCTGGCACGGTGCTCGCCTTTGCCCGCGCGATGGGCGAGTTTGGCTGTACCCTGTTTTTTGCGGGCAACTACGCCGGCATTACGCAGACCATTCCCATCGCCATCTATTTTGAGTGGATGGGCGGCAATACGTCGGTGGCCCTCTTTTGGGTCGTTGTCGTAATCGTGTTCAGTTTCCTGGTCATTCTGTTCATCAATATGTACACGGCGCATTCGCAAAAGTATCGCGAGCGCGGCCTGTCCCGCGCGGAGCGCAAGCAGGCCAAGCAGCTGGGCGGCCAGACCGATTCACTCGACCCAGTCGGCGGCGATGTGCTGCGTATCGATCGCGAGGCGCTGGCCGAGCTCATGCGCGATGACACGGTCGCAAAGGGAGGTCGATAAGCCATGTCGCTTGTTCTGGATATCAAAAAGCGCTATCCGGGGTTCACCCTCGACATGCAGCTTGAGGCCGGCGAGGAGCGTGTGGCGCTGCTGGGCGCCTCGGGTTGCGGCAAGAGCTGCACACTGCGCTGCATCGCCGGTGTGGAGACGCCCGACGAGGGCAAGATCGTCGTCAACGGCGTGACCTTTTTTGACTCGGCGGCGGGCATCAACCTGTCGCCCCAGGAGCGAAAATGCGCCCTACTGTTCCAAAACTATCAGCTGTTTCCCAATATGACGGTGGCCGATAACGTATGCGCCGGTGTAAAGGATGCGGGCGACGCCGCCGCGCGCAAAAAGCTCGCCGAGCGCTATCTGGGCATTTTCGGTCTGGCCGATTTTGTCGATCGCTACCCCGCGCGACTCTCGGGCGGGCAGCAGCAACGCGTGGCGCTTGCCCGTATGGTGGCGGCGCATCCGGGCATTTTTATGTTCGACGAGCCCATGAGCGCACTCGATGCGTATCTCAAGAGCGCGCTTGAGCAAAACATGCTCGACCTGTTCGACGTCTGCAACCGTACCGTGCTCTACGTGAGCCACGACATCGACGAAGCGTGCCGCCTGTGTCAGCGCATCTGCGTGATGCACGACGGGCATGTGGAGGAGATCGGCTCCATCGAGGACGTGGTCCGTCGTCCGCAGACGCTGGCGGCACTGCGCCTGACGGGCTGCAAGAATACGAGCCGCGCGCGCAAGATCGGCGACGAAGAAGTTGAGGCCCTCGACTGGGGCATGACCTTTAATGTGGGCCGTGAGGTTCGAGATGACGTGGCGTACCTCGGTATTCGTGCGAGCTACTTCCATGTTGACAATCGCGCGGAGCGGGGCCGTAACAGCTACGATTTGCACGTGGCCCGTGTGAGCGATTCGCGCTTTGAGCGGCTGGTGCTGCTGGACGTGCCGCGCGTCGATGCGCCCACGCGTCTGCAGTGGAAGGTCAACAAGGTGGGCGTGCCTGTCGACGAGCTGCCGCAAGCAGGCGAGACGCTACGCATGCACTTCGATGCGAGTAAGATCCATTTGGTTTGTCGATAGCGCCGGGTAATGCCGTCGGGGATATAAGCCTCGGCGGCTTTGTCTTGCCGTTCGCCGAATGATGGATGACAAACTCTTATCAACACAGATAATTATTTATTAAACGACGGCACACGACGCTGTCGTACGCATGTCGGTGGTGTTCGTCTGGACGACAACCGTTGATATAGTTACCTT
The DNA here is from genome assembly GCA_959019775.1 of uncultured Collinsella sp. Taxonomy (GTDB): domain Bacteria; phylum Actinomycetota; class Coriobacteriia; order Coriobacteriales; family Coriobacteriaceae; genus Collinsella. The sequence goes on along the minus strand of CAUEPS010000005.1, from coordinate 49,323 downwards.
CGACGAGAAAAGGAGGGTGCGCCGGTGCTGCAGATGACATATTCGCGTCGCGTTGCCGCGCGCGCCCTGTATATGGCTCGGAGCCTCATATGAGCAGGTATGTTCACGGCTCCGGGAGAGACGACGCACAACTAAATAATCAGCTGCAAAGCGGGTTCCCCAAAATTCCGGGTTTGAGCGCGGCTGGGTTTTCGCCACCCACCGTGCAGGAATACCGTAGCTATTCATTTTTGGTTCGAGAGGGGAACCGTCATGGCTGAAGAATTTGATTTCCATCCGATGTGGGAGAGCCTCGGCATGAATCTTGCCGACCACGACATGCTGCTGGGCGCCGTGGGCCAGATGTACGGCGATATGTTCCTGACGCAGAACAACCGCCCCAAGTCCACGTCTTACCTGGACTTTGTGGCCACCAACATCCACAGCGGCCGTATTAAGGAGATGCTCGACAAGAAGGAGGCCGGCGAGGCAACCAAGATCGTCGGCTCGTTCTGCGTGTACGTGCCCGAGGAGATCGTACTTGCCTGTGACGGCATTCCTGTGGGCCTGTGCTCGGGTGCCGACTGGGCGACCGACAAGGTCGAGGAGCATCTGCCGCGCAACACCTGTCCGCTCATCAAGAGCTTTGCCGGCTTTAAGCTGGGCGAGGTCTGCCCCTACATTGAGTCGAGTGACCTGGTGGTAGGCGAGAACACCTGCGATGGCAAGAAGAAAGCCTACGAGTTCTTTGCCACGCAAAAGAACATGTACGTCATGGATATCCCCAACGTGCACGACGAGTCGACGCTCGTGACCTGGAAGGCCGAGGTTAAAAAGCTTGCCGCCAAGATCGAGGAAGAGTGCGGCGTCAAGATTACGCCCGAGCGCCTGAAGGCTGCCATCCACGCCGTCAACGAGAAGCGTCGCGCCCTGCAGCGTCTGGCTGCCACGCGCGCTGCCGATCCGGCGCCCATCAGCGGTCTCGACAGCCTGCTGACCGTTCAGGCCGCCTTTATGGACGACACGCCGCGTCTGACCGGAGCCATCAACGAGATGGCCGCCGAGTGCGAGCAGCGTGTCGAGGCCGGCGAGGGCGTGGCGCCCAAGGGGACCAAGCGCATCCTGTACACCGGCACGCCCATGGCCGTGCCCAACTGGAAGCTGTTCAACCTCATCGAGAAGGCCGGCGGCGTCGTGGTGGGCGAGGAGTCCTGCACGGGCTCGCGCTACTACAAGGACCTGGTCGACGAGTCCGGCGAGACGGTCGACGAGATGCTCGACGCCATCGCCGAGCGCTACTTCAAGATCAACTGCGCCGTCTTCACGCCCAACGACCAGCGCATGAAGGACATTGTCCAGATGGCGCGCGACCTGCATGCAGACGGCATCGTCGACGTGGCCCTGCAGTTCTGCACGCTCTACGAGATGGAGTCGTTTGTCGTGGAGAAGGCCGCCGAGGAGGCCGGCATTCCGTTTATGCACATCACGACCGACTACGCCGGCGAGGATGCAGGCCAGCTACAAACCAGGATTGAGGCTTTCTTGGAAACCATTTAGGGCCATCCGTCCCGGCGGCTTTCCCGGACACCCGATCTTGCCGTTCAAACCGTCGCTTGCGTGTCAAAGTACGCGGCGCTCCTCTTTCACGGCAACCTCGGGCACCTGGGAAAGCCGTTTCCTTGGTTGGCTAAAAGGTTTGTTAAGGAGTTATATGTCGGAAAATATTGAGCAGCCGTTGCCGTCCACGTTTGAGGAGTTCAACGAGCAGCGCAAGGCGGCGTTTATTCGCGTCAAGGATTACAAACAGGCCGGCAATCGCCTGGTCGGCTTTTTGTGCAGCTATACGCCGCTCGAGATTATCGATGCCGCGGGCGCTGCAAGTGTGGCCTTGTGCGGCACGTCCGATGAGGTGATTCCCGAGGCCGAGAAGGTGCTGCCGGCAAACCTCTGCCCGCTCATCAAGTCGACCTACGGCTTTGCCTACTCGCAAAAGTGTCCGTTTACGTACTTTAGCGACATGATCATCGGCGAGACCACCTGCGACGGCAAAAAGAAGATGTACGAGCTGCTCAACGAGCTCAAGCGCACGCACATTTTGCACCTGCCGCAGGGCCGCGACCGCGCCTACGAGCGCGAGGGCTGGTACGAGGAGTGCCGTCTGCTCAAGGAGGAGCTCGAGAACTTCTACGGCATCACGATTACCGACGATGACCTGCGCGCTGCGGTTCGTCGTCGCAACCGCCTGCGTGCGGCCCAGCTCGACATGTTTGCGCTGCAGGCCAACCAGCCGGCGGCCATGAGCGGCGTCGACCTGATGAGCACCATGTTTGCCGGTACGTTCAGCTTTGATATCGAGGCCTATACACAGCAGCTGGAGCAAAAGGTTGCCAAGCTGCGCGAGGCCTACGACGCGGGCGAGCGCCCGGTCGCGGCGGATGCCAAGCGCATCCTGATCACCGGCTGCCCGGTGGGCGGCGTGATCAACAAGATCGGTCGCACCATCGAGTCCAACGGCGGTGTGGTCGTGTGCATGGACGACTGCTCGGGCGAGCGCACGGCGGCCATGATGATCGACCCGGAGGCTCCCGACACCATGCGCGCCATCGCCGACCGCTACCTGGATATCAGCTGCTCGGTCATGACGCCCAACGACGGTCGTATGGAAAATACGCTGGCCATGTGCGAGAAGTACCACGTCGATGGCGTGGTAGAGAGCGTGTTACAGGCCTGCCACACCTTCAACGTTGAGAGCGCGCGCATGCAGGAGGCCGTCGAGGGTGCGGGTATTCCGTACATGAAGATTGAGACCGATTACAGCAACGGCGACATGGGCCAGATCGAGACGCGCATCGCCGCCTTCATCGAAACCCTCTAGCTTTCTCAGGCACCGGATCTTGCCCCTCAAACCGTCGCTTGCGTACCCAAAGTACGCTGCGCTCCTCTTTCGGGGCAATTTCCGGCACCTGAGAAACCTAGAGCTAAGGCGCCTGAACGCGCCGCTACCTTTGATGTTTAGATTGGGAGAGAGCCATGATAGGGATCGGGATCGATATCGGGTCTACGGCGGCTAAGGCCGCTGTGGTCGATGGGGATGGTTCGGTGGCGTGGACGTGCGTGCAGCCAACCGGGTTCTCCTCGGTCGATGCTTCCGAGCGGTTGCGAGAGGCACTGGCAGCGGCGGGTTATGACGTGACGGGCGACGATGTTCGCGTGGTCGCGACCGGCTACGGCCGTGTCGCCGTGCCCTATGCGCACAAGGTCGTGACCGAGATTACCTGCCATGGTGCCGGTGCCGTGCGTCTGTTTGGCGATCACGGTACCGTGATCGATGTGGGTGGTCAGGACACCAAGGTCATCCAGCTCAAGGGCGGTCGCGTGGCCAAGTTCGCCATGAACGACAAGTGCGCCGCCGGCACGGGGCGCTTTTTGGAGATCATGGCCGACCGCCTGGGCATTACCCAGCAGCAGATGGCAGACCTGGCGCGTTCCGGCGAGCCCACCAAGATCAGCAGCATGTGCACGGTGTTTGCCGAAAGCGAGGTCATCAGCCTCATCGGTCGCGGTGAGCCGCGCGAGAACATTGCGCGTGGCGTGATCGACAGCGTGGTTTCGCGCGTGGCGACCATGGCCGGGCAGGCCGCGGGCGCCCCGTACTATCTGACCGGCGGCCTGTGCGAAAACGCCTATGTCGTTGAACGGTTGGGCGAGCTACTGGGGTCGCCGGTGACCACCTCGCCCCAGGCTCGCTTTGCCGGTGCCATCGGTGCGGCGATTCGCGCACAGGCGCTCAATTAATGCATCCGCCGTAGGCTCGCATTCATGCGTATACTGGGAGAAAATGATTGCCCGATGAGAGGAGGTATCGATGGCTGACGATCAGATTAAGCTCACGTCTATGACGGCCGCGAGCGGTTGAGCCGCTAAGCTGGCTCCCGGAGCCCTCGCCCAGGTCCTGGGCGACTTGCCCAATGTGCATAACGACAACCTGCTCGTGGGGTTCGATACCTCTGACGATGCGAGCGTCTTCCGCGTGGGGGAGAACCTGGGCCTCGTGCAGTCCATCGACTTCTTTCCACCGATGGTCGATGACCCGTTCCTGTTTGGCCAGATCGCCGCGGCCAACTCGCTGTCGGACATCTACGCCATGGGTGGACGACCAAGCCATGCCATGAACCTGCTCTGCATACCCAGTTGCCTGGGCGTTGAGGTTGCCGGTCAGATTCTGGCGGGTGGCGCCGACAAGTGCGTCGAGGCCGGCTGCTCCATCGCGGGCGGCCACACCATCAACGACGACGAGCCCAAGTACGGCCTGTCCGTGAGCGGTTTTGTGCCACTCGACCGCATGCTCGCCAATAGCGGCGCGCGCGTGGGCGATGCGTTGCTGCTGACCAAGGCGGTTGGCTCGGGCATCATCACCACGGCCATTAAGGGCGAACTCATCGAGCAGGACGACGCCAGCCCGATGTTCGACTCGATGCGCACCCTCAACGAGGCCCCGATTCGTCTGGCCGAGGGACTTGAGCTTCACGGCTGCACCGATGTCACGGGCTTTGGCCTGATCGGGCATGCGTGCGAGATGGCCGAAGGCTCGGGCGTGCAGATTGAACTTGCGTCGGGGGCGGTACCGCTCTTTGACCAGGTGCTCGATATGGCGCGTTTGGGCATTATTCCTGCCGGTGCCTACCGCAACCAGGACTTCTTTGGCCCGCGCGTGGCGGCCGACGATGACCTGGAGCCGGGCATGCTGGATGCGCTGTACGATCCGCAGACCTCGGGTGGTTTGCTCATCGCGGCGCCTGCTGCCGATGTGGATGAGCTCGCGCGCCGTCTGCATGCCGAAGGACGTATCGCCGCCGTCGTCGGTCGCGTGCGCGAGCCGGTGCCAGGCGGTCCTGCCGTCCACGTTGTACGTTAACGACACGTTTATTGAGCTATATACCGTTCTAAAACGATTTATTCGAAAGGAAAAACTATGTCTACCAAGATTGAAGTCAATGCCATGGGCGATGCCTGCCCGCTGCCCGTCGTCAAGACGCTTAAGGCGCTCAAACAGCTTGATGGCGAGGGTGCCGTGGTGACCGCGGTCGATAACGAGACCGCCGTCAAGAACATCTCCAAGATGGCGCAGGAGAAGGGCTGCACGGCCTCGGTCGAGAAGATCTCGGACGCCGAGTGGCACGTGACCGTGGCGACCTCTGGCGCCGTTGCCGTGGCCGATCCCGAGCAGGATGGCGCTGCCTTCTGTGATGCCAGCGCCGGCAAGGGCAAACTCGTCATTTCCGTCTACACCGACTGCATGGGCCGCGGCGACGACGAGCTGGGCCACAAACTCATGAAGGCCTTCATCTTTGCCGTGACGCAGCAGGAGGAGCTGCCCGCGACCATGCTGTTCTACAACGGCGGTGCCAAGCTCACCGTCGAGGGCTCACCGGTGCTCGACGACCTGAAGGGCCTGGCCGAGCAGGGTGTCGAGATCCTTACCTGCGGTACCTGCCTGGACCACTATGGCATTAAAGACCAGCTCGCGGTGGGCGAGGTCACCAACATGTACGTGATCGTGGAGAAGATGGAGCAGGCCGTGCGCGTCGTGCGCCCGTAGCGTATTGGTTGGAGTTGCCATGAGGGAGAAGCGCCCGGCGCTTGTCATCACGTTTCCCACTACGGCGGCCGCCATGGGGTGCGAGACCCTATGCATCGAGCGCGGCCTTCCTGGGCGAACGATTCCCGTGCCCGGGGAGGTCGCTGCCGGCTGTGGTTTGGCGTGGAAGGCACAGCCTTCGGATGAGGACCTGCTGCGCGGCGAACTCGCCGCGGCGGGCGTTCCCACCGAGGGCTATACCGTGATTGATATGTGGGAGGTCGTGCGATGATCTACCTGGATAACGCGGCGACGACCTTGCACAAGCCGCAGACGGTCATCGATGCCGTGACGCAGGCGATGTGCTCGCTCGGCAATGCCGGGCGCGGCGCCACGTCGGGCGCCCTCGATGCGGCGCGTACCATCCACGGCTGCCGCGCCAAGCTTGCGCGCTTGCTGGGCTGCCCGCGTGCTGACCATGTTTGTTTTACGCCCAACTCCACCGCGGCGCTCAACACCGTCATCAATGGCGTGGTGCGCCCCGGCGACCGTGTGGTCATAACGGTGCTCGAGCACAACTCCGTGCTGCGTCCGCTCAACCGCCTGGCGGTAGAGCGGGGCGTGACCGTTGAGCATGCGGGCTGCGACGCGAACGGCGCGCTCGACTACGACGAGCTCGAGCGGCTGGTGACGCCTGGCACGCGTGCCGTGGTGGTGACGCACGCCTCCAATGTGACCGGCAACTCCGTTGATGTTGCACGTGTGGCGGCTGTGGCTCATGCGGCCGGCGCGCTCGTGATTGTCGATGCCTCGCAGTCTGCCGGCACGGCGCATATCGATATGCAGGACATGGGGCTCGACGTCGTGTGCTTTACCGGCCACAAGGGGCTCATGGGACCCCAAGGCACCGGCGGCCTTGCCGTTGCGGAGGGCATTGACGTGGCGCCGTGGGCCATGGGTGGCACGGGTGTGCACAGCTTCGATGCACTGCAGCCGCTTGAGTGGCCCACGCGCCTTGAGGCGGGCACGCTCAACGGTCACGGCATCGCGGGACTTTCCGCAGGTCTCGACTTTATTGAGGCACAAGGCGGGGTCGAGGAGATTGCTGCCCACGAGCGTGCGCTCGCTGATCGCTTCCTTGCCGGTGTGCGCAAGATTCCGGGGATTAAACTCTACGGTGCCTTTGACCAGCCGACGCGCTCTGCGATTGTGTCGCTCAACGTAGCCGATATCGATTCGGCCGAGATCTCGGACGCACTCATGCAAGGGTGGGGGATTGCGACGCGCCCCGGTGCCCATTGCGCTCCGCTCATGCACCGCGCGCTGGGGACCGAGCGCCAAGGTGTCGTTCGCTTCTCGTTTGGCTATTTCAACACGGACGAGGAAGTCGACACCGCGATTGACGCTTTGCGCGATTTAGCCTGCTAAAGCTGCTAGACCGTTTATACTTGCGGGACGGGTGTTTTTGCCCGTCCCATTTTTTTGTTTCGACTCGAAAGGTGTGTCTATGGCCTCATCCGCCCCGCGCGGTCTGCGCTCCGATCATGTCGTCACCGTCGGCATCGCCCTATTCTCGATGCTCTTTGGCGCCGGCAACCTCATTATTCCGCCACTGCTGGCGCTGCAGGCAGGTTCTGCCACGCCGGTCGCCATGCTCGGCTTTCTCATCGCCGCCATCGGCCTGCCCGTCATGGGCTTTATCGCTGTGGCGCTTGCTGGAACGGCGCGCGAGCTTGCCGGCCGCGTGCACCCCAAGTTCGGTGAGTTCTTTGTTGCGGCGGTGTATCTGGCTATCGGCCCGTGCCTGGCCATTCCGCGTACGAGCTCCACGGCCTTCGAGATGCTGGTGCCCTTGCTGCCTCAGGGCGTCTCGCTTGGCACGGCTCGCCTGGTGTTTGCCGTCGGTTTCTTTGTCGTCGCGTTTGCACTCACGCTGCGCCCGGGCGTTATCACACGCGTGCTCGGTCGTATTACGGGCCCCGCGCTCATCGCGCTCATCGTGCTGGTCGTGGGCGCTGCCGTGATCTCGCCGCTGGGTCCCGCTGCCGCGCCGCAGGCTCCCTACAATGCCGGTGCTGCCGTGCAGGGCTTTTTGACCGGCTACCAGACCATGGACTTGCTCGCGTCGCTCGCCTTTGGCATTATCATCGCCGAGACCATCCATGAGCTGGGCGTTACCGACGATAAGCGCGTGGCCTTTGAGATCTCGCGCTCCGGTGTGATCGCCGGCGTGCTCATGGCCATCATCTACTGTGGCCTGGCGCTTGCCGGCATGCAGCTCGGCACGGTTATGCCCGATGCCACCAATGGCGCCGCCATCCTTGCCCGCTCTGCCTCCATGCACTTTGGCCTTGTCGGCACGGTCGTGGTCTTTGCGATCTTTTTCCTCGCCTGCATGAACGTGTGCATCGGTCTTATTAGCTGCTGCTCGCGGTACTTCTGCGAGACGTATGTGGTTGAAGGGGGAGCGGAGGCTTCCGAGGAGGCCATGCGCCGCCCCTTTGCGATGCTTGCCTTTGTGTTCGCGGCGTTTTCGTGCGTGCTCTCCAACGTGGGCCTCGACGTGATCCTTATGTTCTCGGTGCCTATGCTCAATGCCCTGTATCCCGTTGCCATTGTGCTGGTGCTTATGGGCCTGATGCACGGCTTTTGCGACGCGCATTCGCAGGTTTGGGTTTGGGTCGGCGGCGTGGTCGCGGTGCAGAGCGTGATCACCTCGGTCCGCGACGCGTTCTTTACTGGTGCGTGGCTGCCGTTCGATGCGTTGCCGCTGGCAGATATCGGTGCTGCGTGGGCACCGGTTGCTGTGGCGGCGTTTGTGATCGGTCTGGTTCATAGCCAGTTTGTCACACATTCGAGGAGCTAGGGTATCGTCGCTTGCACAGGCGGGAAGTCTCCCCTATAATTTCCTTCGCTTTGGGACACGCAAGGTTTATGCCTTAGCTGCTCAACACCTTCGGGACGTGGCGCAGTTTGGTAGCGCGCCTGCTTTGGGAGCAGGATGTCGCAGGTTCAAATCCTGTCGTCCCGACCATATCTTGCGGGCGTAGTTCAATGGTAGAACCCCAGCCTTCCAAGCTGATGACGCGGGTTCGATTCCCGTCGCCCGCTCCATAAGATAGATGAATGGCTCTGGTTCCTTTTGGGAATCAGAGCCGTTTTCATATACATGCCGGGGACCCCACATCCCCACCTAAGTTGCGGTGAAATAGTTCCTGGATTAGCCGCAAAAGCTGTTATCCAGGAACTATTTCACCGCAACTTATTGAGGCCGAGCGGGTTGGGTCGATGATGGGTTCTGTTGCCGAGAAGATGAGGGCAGCCGGTCAGGAGTCTACGTAGGGTTTTGTGGTTGGTATACCGTAGTCGCGCATCATTGAGCCGAACGCTTTGACATCGTAGGTGTCTGAGAGCTTGAAATGGATGACGTTGCGGCCCATGGCACGCAGGTTCGCATCGCGCATGAGGGCAGCTCGATAGGTTTTTGCCGCAGTATGTTCCGGATCATTTTGGGCATCGTCCTCAAACTTGCCTAGTCCATGCAGCTCAGCCAGCATCCAAGAGCCGTTTGGCATCTGCCAGCCGTAATCTGCCAAATAATAGCCGGCGTTTCCCGGTCGAGTGATTTCAACCTGAAGTTCGGGAGCGGCAACTCCCGCCAGAATCATTGCCGCCCGTGCTTCGGATTCTCCGCCGTTATCCGATCTGCCATCCATGTGTTCAAAAACGTCAAATGCGCGCGCAATGCCGTGCAGTCCGCGGCAGTTCGCTTGTGCATATGCACGCAATTCTTCACGCTCGACACCGTACTCACGAGCCAACCCGTCGACATAGCCTAGTGCATATTGAAAAGCGCTCGTTCGAGCGATGTCGACCACCGTGCGATATGGATCCGTTAACGTAAACGGGCCGAGCTGCCATACGTCGCCCGGCCGCCAGCGTCGGTATTCAACGAATTCGTACATATCGCGTCTGGTGGAACGCGGCAGCAGCACTTGCACCTTGTCGAGAAGCGAATATGCAGAACCGATGCCATAGAGCAGAGCCGCCGTTGCTCCACAAAACACGGCATCCGGTTCAACGACCGCAATAGCGGATGCCAATTGAAAGATGCGATCTTCGACGCCGAGGTCATTCCAATACGCGGGGTCAGCGTAGACATGGTTGTAGAGTCGAATAATCATCTCTTTTTGCATGAGCGCGTAGGCACGGCGTTCATCCCATTTTTTGGTAGCTACAAACAGGTGTCCGCCATGATGAGCCTCGAATAACTGGAAGAACAGCTCTATTTGCGGTTTGGAACAGCGTTTATCATGACTCATTTTCGACCCCATGGTCTCGAGGGGGAGTGAATGACACTACGCTATCCCATATTTGGTCCGCCAGACCTTGCCATGAACTGACCAAAAGCTTGACGGGGCAGGTCAGAGCCATGAGTCAGAGCCAAACATATCGGCAAACGGTTGATTAGTGCCCCTCGGCGGCACTAAAACCACCCTTACAGAAAGTTGCGGTGAAATAGTTCCTGAAAAGCTCGAATAAGCCTAAATCCAGGAACTATTTCACCGCAACTTAGGAGGGGATGGGGCTGAGGGGCGGGCGATGCCGTTGCCTGTCGGTTAGTGGCGGGGTTGGTGGCGGAGCTTGTCGATGGTGGCGTCGGTGCTGTGACTGCGGGCGTCGGTGCTTCGGCTATGGGCTCCGTGGGTTGCGCGGCCATCGCGAGCGTCGGCAGCGGTTTGGCGTTTACGGCGGTAATCGATCATGCCTTGGATGATAGGCTTGCCAAAGCTCACGACATCATCGTTGTAGATGGCGGTTCGGGCTGCGAGAAGGCAGTCGGTAAAGTCCATATGGGTCTTGCCGAAGAGCTTGATGGCAAGGGCGATGACAGTGGGCTCGTCGACCATGACGTCATCGAGCAGCTTGGTCATGGCCGACGCAATCTCCACACGCGGGACTTTGTAGACGTCACGCAGCGTAACGGCGACGCGCGTGATGATCTCGGGGTAGACGCGAGCGGTGCGCGTGGCGATGACCTTGGCGGCGCGCGGTGACAAGACGTCGTCGTTAAGCAGGTAGCGTAGGATGACGGTCTCGTCGATGATGGTGCTACTCATGGATATCTACTTCCTCGGGACCCAAAACCGACTCGTCGCTTTCTGTGGCTAGGTATTCAATCCAGGCATTGCGCTCCTCGGAGCGGCGATTGGGGTCCCCATATGCTTTGAGCGATCCATAGGCGGCGGTGCCGTCCTTTGAGCGCACGGCGACCGGCTGAAAGGGGAGCTTGCGCATCAAAATACTCTGCGCGACAAATAGACGGACAGCCTCGGCGAGCGATGTGCCCATAGCGTCGTAGAGACGCTCGGCATGCTGCTTGTCTTCCTCGCGAATGCGCACCTGCAGGATGGCTCGTTTTTGAGTCGATGACATCACTGGCCTCCCTTAATGAGCGTGCAATTTGAATAACAAATACAACATCGGCTAATAATAGCCAATCTTACAACCACTACTTTATTGCACTAGAGTAATTGAGTGTAAACGATATTACAAACGTACTACATCCTTTAGAAATGAGCGTGAAATCTTTCTTGGGCGTACGCATGTAATACACTCACCTTTATAGCTTCTAGAGAATAATTCCAACCTGCCAAAACCCCTGCAATACACCCGTATTGCAGGGCCTATCCTCAAGTTTGCCACCTGCAACTGCGTATATTTAACCTGTATATCGTTGGAGGAATTCTATCGAAGTGCCTGTTTCGCCGCATGTGCTCGATACGTCGATGCCGGACCACGGGCGGTCCGGGGCAACGTCGACAGGGTCTCTCCGGCATGGGATTCAGGAGGGAGTGAACAACATGGGCAATAAACGAGTCGTAGCCGATTCCTCGCGCTGCATTGGGTGTCAAACCTGCATGGCGGCGTGTATCGAGGCACACGACATCCCCGGCAACATTGCCGCGCCGCGCCTGCGCGTGACGCGCACCTACGAGATCTCCGCACCGGTGGCTTGCCATCACTGCGAGGATGCCCCATGCGCCAAGGCCTGCCCCACGGGCGCCTTGTTCTTTGATCCAAAGAACCATCGTATCGGCGTCAACGAGGACAACTGCATCGGCTGCAAGAGCTGCGTCATGGCCTGCCCCTTTGGCGCCGTGAGCGTGGCGACCACGCAGGTCCCCGTCTTGATGGGCGACGTGCGCGTGGGTTCGCAGACAAAGAGCTTCGTGCTCAAGTGCGACCTGTGCGTGGACCGTCCCGGCGGTCCGGCGTGTGCCGAGGCGTGCCCGACCAAGGGCCTCACCCTGGTAGACGAGGAGCGCCTGGCAGAACTGACTGCCGAGCGTGCCCGCGCCACCATCGAAAACGAGGCGTAAGCGTCGGGCGACAGGCCCAACGATTGTCAAATACGTACCGATTAATCGGTAGCAGAGAAAGGAAGGAGGGTGTCATGGAGAAGCATAAAGTGATCTGCCCGTACTGCGGTGCCGGTTGCCAGTTTAACCTCTTGGTCCAAAACGGCCAGGTCGTGGGTACCGAACCGCTCAACGGCATCACCAATCAGGGCGAGCTGTGCCTTAAGGGCATGAGCGGCTACGACTTCATCAACGACACCAAGATCTTGACTCCTCGCGTACTGCACCCGATGATCCGCCGCACTAAGGGCGCGGATCTTGAGCGCGTAAGCTGGGACGAGGCACTGGATTTCACCGCATCTAAGATGCAGGCCATAATTGACGAATATGGTCCTAACGCTGTCATGACCACCGGCTCTTCGCGAGGCGGCGGCAATGAGGCGAACTACGTCATGCAGAAGTTTACGCGTGCGTGCATCGGCACCCACAGCGTGGACAACTGCGCCCGTACTTGACACGGCCCTACTGTCCTCGGTCTGATGGACACGGTTGGTTCAGGTTGCATGTCATGCTCCATCCCCGGTATGGAGGATGCGGGCTGCATTTTCCTCTTCGGCTATAACCCTGCCGATTCGCACCCCATCGTCGCAAGGCGTATCGTGCGAGCCAAAGAAAAGGGTTGCAAGATCATCGTCGCCGATCCGCGCCATATCGAAACCGCGCGTATCGCCGATCTCTACCTTCCGATCAAGAACGGTTGCAACGTTGCGTTCCTCAACGCCTTTGCCAACTGCTTGGTCAACGATGGCCTCTACGACAAGGAATTCGTCGCCGAGCACACGAACGGTTTTGACGAGTGGTGGGAGACCATCAAGAACTACACTCCCGAATCCGTACAGGACATCACGGGTGTCGAGCCCGCGTTGATCCACCAAGCTGCCGAGATGTACGCCACGGCGAAGCCTTCTGCCATTATTGGCTGGGGCATGGGCGTATGCCAGCAGAAGCAGAACCTGAAGACGGTGCACACCATCGCCTCCATCGCCTGCGTCGCCGGCCAGATCGGCAAACCCAATTCCGGCCTCGCGCCCGTGCGCGGTCAGAACAACGTCCAGGGCTCCTGCGATATGGGCATGCTGCCCAACCTGTACCCTGGCTACCAGAAGGTCACCGACCCGGCTGTACGTGCCAAGTTTGCCAAGGCTTGGGGCGTGCCCGAGGAAAAGCTCCCGCTCGAGGAGGGCTACAAGCTCACCGACCTGGGCCACCTGGTCGACGAGGGCAAGGTGCACTGCTTCTACAACTACGGCGAGGACCCGGTGCAGACCGAGCCCGATTCGGCCGGCATGCGCAAGACGCTCTCCGAGCTGGATCTGTTCATTTGCCAGGACATCTTTATGACGCAGACGACCATGCTCGCCGACGTCATCCTGCCTGCCACCTCCTGGGGCGAGCACGAGGGTGTCTTTACCGCATCCGACCGTAGCTTCCAGCACTTTGACGCGGCCGTTCCGCCCAAGGGCGAGTGCCGCCACGACTGGGAGATCTTCGCGGACCTGTCCACGCGCATGGGCTATCCCATGCACTACGACAACACCGAGCAGATCTGGAACGAGTGCATTAGCCTGTGCCCCAACTTTGTGGGCGCGACCTACGAGAAGATGGCTCCCGAGGGCGGTTACGCCCAGTGGCCGGTCAAGAGCACCGATGTGAACGACCACGGTACGCCCGACATGTTCGCTGGTGGCAAGTTCACCACCAAGGACGGCCGCGCCAACCTGATGGCGCACGACTGGGAGGCGCCCTCCGAGCTTCCCGACGATGAGTACCCGCTCATCCTGTGCACCGTCCGCGAGGTCGGCCACTACAGCTGCCGCTCGATGACCGGCAACTGCAAGACGTTGGCGCTGCTCGCCGACGAGCCCGGCTTTGTCCGCATGAATCCCGCGGACGCCCAGGCGCGCGGCATCAAGAACGGCGACATCGTCTCGATCCACAGCCGCCGCGGCCAGGTATACAGCCGCGCCGACGTGAGCGACCGTATCAACAAGGGCACGGTCTATATGACCTACCAGTGGTGGATCGGCAAGTGCAACGAGCTGACCATTCACAAGGTCGACCCGGTCTCGCATACGCCCGAGGACAAGTTCTCCGCCTGCCAGGTCGACGCCATTGCCGACCAGGTCTGGGCAGAGGGCGAGGTCGAGCGTCAGTACACCGAGCTCAAGCAGGCTCTGGTGGACGCCGCCGCTCCCCAGGACGTTGAGCCCGGCGCCGCCAAGTTCGACGACGAGACGCACATGAATCAAATCGTGTAGTCCCGTTCTCGTTGGCTTTTTGGGCCGGGCGTCCCGTACGTTCGGGAGCCCGGCCCGTTATTTTGAAAGGAAGTGGGGATGAACCGCTTCATCGACATCAACCCGGAGAGGTGCATCGGCTGCGGAACATGCCAGTCCGCCTGTGCCGACGCCCACCGGATGCAGGGTCTTCAGGATACGCCGCGCCTGGCGCTCGTGAAGACCGGCGGTATTTCGGCCGCCCTTGCCTGCCACCATTGCGAGGGTGCCCCCTGCGCCGAGGTTTGCCCGGTGAATGCCATCGAGCACGATGGCGATCGCATCCACGTCAAGGAGCAGGAGTGCATCGGGTGCAGGCTGTGCGCCATCGCGTGCCCCTTCGGAGCCATCCATCCCGATGGCACGTCTATCGCCGGTGTCGCAGGCATGTGCGACCCGACGCCTTCGTATCCTAAGTCCCTGAGCAGCCTGCTTACGTGGGCTCCTGGTCAGTACACCTGCGCTGTCAAGTGCGACCTGTGCGCCTTCGATCCGGACGGCCAGCATTGTGTGGCGGCGTGCCCCACCAAGGCGCTGACCGTCATGGGCGGCGCGGCCGATCGCGAGCTCGACGAGGCCAAGCGCCTGCGCTCGATCGAAAACGGTCCGTCCGTCGACGTTACCGCTGTGGCCCAGGGCCTGTCCGAGAAAGCAGAAGGGAGCGTAAACAATGGATAGCATGACGCTGTTTATCGCATCGCTTGCCGTCTCGTGCATCGGTGCGCTCGCCTCGGTTCTGCTGATCAAGGCCGATAACGCCGCCAAGACCGCCGGCTGCCTTATCGGCGCCGTCGCCGCAGTGCTTTCGTTTGTGGCCGGTATCCAGGCCGTGCTGGGCGATGTCACGTCGGTCGACACCATCGTGTTCTTCCCGTTTGCCCATTTCCAGCTGCTGCTCAATCAGCTGTCCGGCCTGTTCGTGGCGCTCATCTCGGTGCTCGCGTTTGCCGGCTCGATCTACGGTCTCAACTACTTTGATGAGTACCCGGGCAAAAAGGGCCGCGCCGGCTTCTTCTTTAACACCTTCGTCGCGTCCATGATGCTCGTCATCACCGCCGACAACGTGTTTTGGTTCCTGGTCGCCTTTGAGCTCATGTCGCTGACCTCGTACTTCCTGGTCGTGATCGAGGAGAACGAGAATTCCATCCATGGCGGTTGGCTCTACTTTGTGATCGCGCACGTGGGCTTTGTGCTCATCATGGCGAGCTTCCTCACCATGACCAACTTCGCCGGTGGCTCGTTTGCCTTTGCGGATTTCCGCGCCACGCAGTTTAGCCCCGCGGTCGCATCCGCGTGCTTCGTGCTCGCCTTCTTTGGCTTTGGCGCCAAGGCCGGTATCATTCCGCTGCACGGCTGGCTGCCCAAGGCACATCCCGAGGCGCCGTCCAACGTGTCGGCCCTCATGTCCGGCGGCATGATCAAGATCGGTATCTTCGGCATCCTCAAGGTTGGTCTCGACCTGCTCTCCGCCTCGGGCGTTCAGGTCTGGTGGGGCCTTATGGTCATGGTCTTCGGTGCGATCTCGTCGGTTCTCGGAGTGGTCTTCGCCCTGCAGGAGCATGACATCAAGCGCCTGCTGGCCTATCACTCCGTCGAGAACATCGGCATCATCCTGCTCGGCGTCGGCGCCTCCATGGCCGCCATGGCGCTCAACTCGGTCGGCATCGCCGTCCTGGCCCTGATGGCCGCCCTCTATCACACGTTTAACCACGCGATGTTTAAGGGCGAGCTGTTCTTGGGCGCCGGCGCGCTGCTGTACTCCACGGGTACGCGCAATATGGAGAAGATGGGCGGCCTGTTCCGTCGTATGCCGGCAACGGCCATCTGCTTCCTTATTGGCGCGCTTGCCATCTCGGCCATCCCGCCCTTCAACGGCTTTGTGTCCGAGTGGTTTACCTACCAGTCGCTGTTTAACGCTGCCATGCAGGGCGACAAGGCCGTCATGATCGTGGCCGTGTTCGCTGCCGTCGCGCTTGCCATTACCGGCGCGCTGGCCGTCACGTGCTTCGTCAAGGCCTATGGCGTCTCCTTTGCCTCCGCGCCCCGCTCCGAGGCCGCGGCCAATGCCAAGGAGGTTCCCGCCCCCATGGTGTTTGCGCAGGGCCTGCTCGCGGCCATCTGCGTCGTGCTGGGCATCGGCGCTCCCGTGATCGCGCCCGTGCTGGTCGATGTCGCCGCGTCCGTGCTGCATCCGTACGGTGGAGTGTTTGCCGCCGAGGGCATGGAGCTCATGAACCAGTACTCCGGCGCCGCCACCTCCACGCCCGCGATCGCCATTGCGCTCGTGGTGCTTGTCGGCCTTGCCTGCGGTTATCGCAAGCTCAAGACCGTCGGCAAGGTGCAGAAGTCCCAGCCGTGGGCATGCGGCTATGCTCCCAACGAGCATATGCCCGTCGTGGCCACGACCTTTGCCTCCGAGGTGTCCTGGTTTATGCAGCCGCTCTACACGCTGCGCGACCGCTGCACGGCCGTCTGCTGGTCCATCGCGCACTTCTTCCAGAAGCTCACCGGTGTGGCCGAGGCTGTGGAGCCCGTACCCGACAAGGTTCTCGTCGATGCCCCGCATAAGGGTGTCGAGAAGCTCGCCGACCTCGCGACTAAGCTCGAGGGCGGCAACTACAGCATCTATATCTGCTATATCGTCGCGGCACTCGTGGTGTTCCTCGTGCTCGCCGTGCAAATGGGTTAAGGAGGGGAGAGCATGAACAACATCGTACTTGCCGTTCTGCAGGGCGTGGTCGTCATGGCCGTCGCACCGTTCTTCTCCGGTCTCGGCCGCGTGATCCGCGCCAAGATGCACAACCGTCGCGGCCCCAGCATCATGCAGGACTACCGCGACCTGGCCAAGCTCTTTGCGCGCCCCGAGTCCCAGAGCGAGGATGCGAGCTTTGCGCTGCGCATCATGCCGCCGCTGTTCTTCGCCGTCGCCTTTATGCTCGCGATGGGCCTGCCGCTCTTTACGGCACAGAGCCCCATCCCGGTCTTTGGTGACGCCATCACCATCATGTACAGCCTGGCGCTCGCCCGCTTCTTCTTCGCCCTCTGCGGTGTGGATTCGTCCAACGCCTACGCCGGTATCGGCGGCGTTCGCGAGCTGCTTATGAGCGTGCTCATCGAGCCGTCCATACTGCTGGCGCTGTTTGCCGCCGCCCTGGTGTGTGGCTCCACCGACATCGCCACTATGGGTCAGCACATCATGACGGGCGCCGTCGATGCGCCGGTCGCCGTGATCCTCGCCGGCATCGCCTTTGCGATCGCCTGCTACATGGAACTCGGCAAGCTGCCGTTTGACCAGGCCGAGGCCGAGCAGGAGCTTCAGGAAGGTCCGCTCGCCGAGCTTTCCGGCCCGTCGCTCGCCATGGCAAAGCTTGCCATGTCCATGAAACAGGTCCTGGTCGTCGCTTGGTTCTGCGCGATCTTCGTCCCCTGGGGCGAGCCCGCGACCGCGGGCGCCGCTGCCGTTCTGGGCGCAGTCATCTTCCTGGTGAAGTGCCTGATCGACTTTGTCGTATGCGGCGTGATCGAGAACTCCTGCTCGCGCTCGCGTTTTAAGGTGCTCGGCAATCAGACTTGGGCCGTCGTGGGCATCGCCGTTCTGGCGTTTGTCTTCGTGGTCGTCGGCGTGTAGGAGAAGGGAGAAACAATGTCATTTGCAGTCAGTCTGTCCCTTCTCGGCTTGGTCGCTATCGCGGCCCCGATGGTGGCCTCGGTGCTCGTCGCCCTGTTCCCCCGTCCGTACGCCAAGTGGTTCAGCGTTTTGGGTGCCGCCGTCTCGACGGTCTGCACCATCGCCCTCGCCGCGAATTTCGCTGGCGCCGGCATGCCCGACACGCAGGTCCCCCTGATCTCGTTTGGGCAGACCCTCGTCATGGGATTCACCTTCGATCGCATGAGCACGCTGCTCGCGCCCGCCTTTGTGGGTATCGGCTTGCTTGTCGTGATCTATTCGATTCCCTATATGAGCGAGAATAACCGTGAGCATCCCGACGCACCGCGTCGTCGCTTCTACGCGTACCTCGCGACCTTCATCGGTGCCATGGCCGGCCTTGTGTACAGCTCGACCCTTTTGGGCCAGCTTGTGTTCTTTGAGATCACGGGTGCGTGCTCTTGGGGCCTCATTAGCTACTACATGACGCCTACGGCCAAGAAGGCCGGCATGAAGGCCCTGATCATTACGCATATCGGTGCGCTTGGCCTGTATCTGGGCGCCGCCATTGTGTTTGCCCACACCGGCACCTTCGCCATTACCGCGATTGCCGGCCTCGACGCCAAGCTCAAGGCTATCGTCCTTTTGCTCGTGCTGTTTGCGGCCTGGGCCAAGTCCGCACAGGTTCCCATGTACATGTGGCTGCCTTCGGCCATGGAGGCGCCGACGCCTGTTTCGGCTTACCTGCATGGTGCCTCGATGGTCAAGGTCGGCGTGTGCGTGTTCGCGCGTGCACTCGTCTCTGCCGGCGAGATTCCCGAGATCGTGGGCTGGGTCGCCATTATCGACGCCATGGTCACCATGCTCTTTGGTTTCCTTATGTACCTGCCGCAAAAGGACATGAAGCGCCTGCTGGCCTTCTCCACGATCGCCCAGCTCTCCTATGTGTTCTTTGGTCTGGGCCTTTCGGTCTTTGGCAGCCAGCTGGCCTTTGACGGTGCCGTGTGCCACATCTTTAACCACGCATTCGCCAAGACCCTGTTCTTCCTGATCGCCGGTTCGTTCTCCTTTACGCTCGGCACGCGTATGCTGCCCAAGCTTCGCGGCATCGTAAAGAAGTACCCGATCTCGGGCGTGGGCTTTGGTGTCGCCGCGCTCGCCATTGCCGGCGTGCCGCCCATGAACACGTTCTTCTCGAAGTTCCAGATTATCGCCGGCGGCTTCTCTGTTGGTGCCGGCAACGTTGCGATCCTGGTGCTCGTGTGCATCATGGTCGCCGAGACCGTCGCCACCTTCGCCTGGTTCCTCAAGTGGATGGGCTATTGCCTGCCCGGCGAGCCGAGCGACGAGGTCGCTGCGGGAGCCCCGCTTCCCCGCGCGATGGCGTTCGTGTTCATCGTGCTCATCATCATGGTTATCGTCAGCGGCCCGCTTTCGGCCAGCTGGATCGGTTAGGAGGTAGAACGACATGGGTTATTCGATCGTCAACATCCTTGGCGGCCTTCTGATCGTCACGTCCACCATGGTGGTCGTCTCCAAGAACATCAAGCACGCCATCAGCTGGTATGCGGTGCAGTCGCTGGTGCTCGTGGGACTGCTCGCCACGCTCGGTGTCACCACCGGTGCGCAGGAGCTGCTTATGTGGGCCGGATCTGCCTTTATCACCAAGGTCGTCCTGGTCCCTTATATCCTCAACCGCGCATACAAGAAGATGGGCGAGCCGAGCGACGCATCGCTCAAGGCCGGCCTTAAGCCCGCGTGGGCCATCTGCATCATCGCCGTCGAGGTCGCGATCTGCTTTGCCGTCGTGACGCAGATCAGCCTGCCCACGGCCGAGGTCGCAACGCCTGCGCTCGCTATTAGCTTTGCTCACTTCTTTGTGGGCCTCACCTGCATCATCTCGCAGCGCAACATCATGAAGCAGATCTTTGGATACTGCCTCATGGAAAACGGCAGCCACGTGACGCTCGCGCTTTTGGCCCCCACCGCTCCCGAGATCATCGAGATCGGTATCGCCACCGACGCCATCTTTGCCGTCATCATCATGTCCATCGTCGTGCGTCGCATTTGGGACGACTCCCACTCGCTCGATGCGCGCGACCTGTCCGAGCTGAGGGGGTAGTCCATGGAAACGTTGATTCTCGCCCTGCTCGCGACTCCTTTGGTGTTCTCGCTGGTCATGGCATTTTTGCCCAAGAACACGTCCTATAACGTGTTTGCCGGTCTCAACCTGGTCTCCGTCGCAGCCGTCCTGGTGCTGTCGATTATGACGGCCGGTGACGTCCTTATGAGCGGCGACACCGCGAGCGCTTTTGGCCTGTGGTTCCACCTCGATTCGCTGGGCGCCATCTTTGTGCTGCTCATCGGCTTTATCGGTTTTCTTACGGGGCTGTTCTCGCTGCCCTATGTAAAGGCCGATATCGAGGAGGGCTCCATGCCCGCCGAGCGCGCCAAGCAGTATTTTGCGCTGTTTAGCCTGTTCGTGTTCACCATGCTGCTCGCGTGCCTGTCCAACAACATGATCCTCACGTGGGCCGCCGTGGAGGCAACCACGCTTTCCACCGTGTTCCTCGTGGGTATCTACAAGAACAAGACGGCCCTCGAGGCTTCTTGGAAGTATGCGATGGTCTGCACCGCCGGCGTTGCCTTCGGCCTGTTCGGTACGCTGCTGATCTACGCCAACGCCGCCGACGTGATTCCCAACGCCCACGAGGCCGCATTCCTGTCGTGCGTGCTGCCGTATGCCGACCAGTTCGACCCGACGCTCATGCGCCTCGCCTTTGCGTTTATCGTGATCGGCTTTGGCACCAAGGCCGGCCTGTTCCCCATGCACACTTGGCTACCCGATGCCCACTCCCAGGCCCCGAGCCCTGTCTCGGCCCTGCTCTCGGGCGTGCTGCTTAAGTGCGCCATGCTTGTGATCATGCGCTTCTACGGCTTTACCATCCAGGCCGTGGGCGCCGAGTATCCGCAGCTTTTGCTGCTGATCGTCGGCACGCTGTCCATTTTGGTGGCGGCGCTTTCGATGTTCCGCCAGGACGACCTCAAGCGCCGCTTTGCGTACTCGTCTGTGGAGAACGTGGGCGTTATCGCCCTGTGCCTGGGTATCGGTGGCCCGCTGGGTATCGCCGCGGCCCTGCTGCACTGCGTGTTCCACGGCTTTACCAAGACGCTTGCCTTCTGCGTGTCCGGCAACATCCAACACGCCTTTGGCACGCGTAGCCTGGCCAAGATCCAGGGCGTCGTCGAGGTTGCTCCCGCAACCGCCGCGCTCGCCGTCCTGGCGCTGCTCGGTCTTGGTGCCTTCCCGCCCTTCGGCATGTTTATCTCCGAGTTCCTGACTTTTGTCGCCGGTGTTACCGCCGGTCCCATGTGGTTGGTCGTCGTGGTCGCCCTCGGTCTTACCGTGGCCATCTCCGCGCTCACCCGCATCGCACTCAAGTCGGTATTCGGCCATGCGCCCCAGGGCATGGGCAAGCATGAGGCCCCGGCGCTCATGCTGATCCCCGAAATCATCCTGGCCGTCATGATCTTGTGGTTTGGCATCGCCACCCCGCTGCCCCTCGTGCACGGTGTGGAGACCGCGACCGGCATCGTGCTCGAGCAGAGCACCGAGGAACTTCACGCGACGCCGATGTACCGCGCTGTGTTCGGTACCGAGACCGCTCAGAGCGAGGTGGAGTAACGAATGATTGAAACTGAGAACAAGGTGTATGCCCGTCGCTGCGAGAGCCATGTCGAGGCCCTGCGCCGCGCCGTTCCGGGCTGCATCGAGAAGGTCGAGTGGCAGTGCGAGGACCAGCTGACGATTACCGTCAAGCAGGACAAGCTGCCCGAGGCCGTCCACTACCTGTATTACGAGCGCTACGGCTGGATTCCCGTGATCATCGGCAACGATGAGCGCAGCCTGTGCGGCCGTTACGCCGTGTACTACGTCATCTCCATGGAGGGGGAGGACCCCGGCTGGGTGACCGTGCGCACCGAGGTCGATCCCGCCAAGATGACGTTCCCGTCCGTGACGCCGTTCGTCCCCGCCTGCGTGTGGGGCGAGCGCGAGCTGCGCGACATGTTCGGCCTGATTCCCGAGGGCCTTCCCGATCGTCGTCGCCTGGTGCTGCCCGACGATTGGCCCAGCGGCCTGTACCCGCTGCGCAAGGACTCCATGGACTACCGTTTCCGTCCCGCTCCCGCGAGCGACATGGAAAACTATGAGTTCTTGGCCGATACCAAGGGCAAGGAGACGACGCTCGTCCCCATGGGCCCGTTGCACATTACCTCCGACGAGCCCGGCCACTTCCGCCTGTTCGTTGAGGGCGAGACGATCGTCGACGCCGACTACCGTCTGTTCTACGTGCACCGCGGCATGGAGAAGGTCGCGGAGACGCGCCTGAACTATGACGCCGTGACGTTCCTCGCCGACCGCATCTGCGGCATCTGCGGCTGCGCCCACTCGGTGGCCTATGCCGAGGCCGTCGAGCGTGCCCAGGGCATCCATGTCCCGCCGCGCGCCCAGTACATCCGCGCTATCATGCTCGAGGTCGAGCGCCTGCACTCGCATCTGCTCAACATTGGACTCGCATCGCACTACACCGGCTTCGATTCGGGCTTCCAGCAGTTCTTCCGCGTCCGCGAAAAGTCCATGGACCTGGCCGAGAAGCTCTCCGGTCACCGTAAGACCTACGGCCTCAACGTGATCGGCGGCGTGCGTCGCGACATTTTGGCCGAGCAGAAGCTCTCCACGCTCACGACTATCCACCAGCTGCGTTCCGAGGTTCAGGAGCTCGTCGACGTCTTGCTCTCCACGCCCAACTTCATTGAGCGTACGAGCGGTATCGGCATCTTGGACCGCAAGATCGCACGCGACTTCTCGCCGGTCGGCCCGCTCATGCGTGGCTCGGGCTATGCCCGCGACGTGCGCTTTGACCATCCCTTCGACGGCTACGCCGATCCGGACGTCCAAAAGATGCACGCCGCCACGGCCGACACCTGCGATGCCTTCGGCCGTACCGCCGTTCGCATTCAGGAGGTCTACGATTCGATCGACATGATCGAGACCATGCTCGAGAACTGCCCGTCGGGCCCCATCCTCACCACGGATTGGGAGTACACCCCGCACAAGTACGCCATCGGCGCCACCGAGGCGCCGCGCGGCGAGGACGTGCACTGGGCCATGCTCGGCAACAACCAGAAGTGCTACCGCTGGCGCGCCAAGGCCGCCACGTACAGCAACTGGCCGGTCCTGCGCTACATGTTCCGCGGCAACACCGTGGGCGATGCGGCGCTGATCGTCGGTTCGCTCGACCCGTGCTACTCCTGCACCGACCGCGTGACGGTGACCGATGTCGCCGCCAAGCGCGACCACGTGCTCGACAAGGAGCAGTTCGAGAACGTCTGGCGCGACAAGTCGCCGCTTGCGGGCGAGGGCACCATGGCCGCCCCGCTCGATGAGGAGGCGCTCTAATATGCTGAAGCTTTGGAAGGTTAACGCCAAGGCCGGCGATGCGACGGTCAAGTACCCGTTTGCGCCGTTCCCCACCAACAAGGACATGCGCGGCAAGCCCGAGCACAACGCCGAGCTCTGTATCGCCTGCGGTGCCTGCGGCGTGGCGTGCCCGGCCGATGCCATTCGCATGGACACCGACCTTGCGGCCGATACCATCACCTGGTCGATTGACTACGGTCGCTGCATCTTTTGCGGCCGCTGCGAGGAAGCCTGCCCCATGGAGGCCATCAAGCTCACCGAGGAGTTTGAGCTGGCCGTCATGAGCAAGGACGACCTCACCAGCAAGAGCGTCTACACGCTCGAGCACTGCTCGCGCTGCGGCAAGCCGTTCGCCCCGCACAAGGAGATCGACTACGCTAAGCGCCTGCTGCAAAAGGCCGGCGGCATGGAGGCCGAGCAGGCCGCCCGTACCGTCGGTATGTGCCAGGAGTGCAAGCGCGAGCTCGACGCCCTGCGCGCCGCCTCGGCCGTAAAGACCGGCAACGCGCACGGCATGGCTGCCAACGAGACGCTTGCGTCCGGTGAGCCCCAGGGCCCCGGCATGGAGTATCTGGGCGGCCACGGTGTGAACCCGGAGTATATCGACCGCGAGCTTAACCCCGATGCGCCCGAGATTCCCGCCGGTCCGGCGCCGGTCGAGGGCATCATCATGGATTTTGAAACGAAGGAGGAGTAACCATGGCCGAACCCACGCTTTTGCCCGAGCGGCTTCAGTACCGCCCGACCAAGATCGAGCTCGACGAGAGCATCGAGAAGGCCAAGGCGACCCTTCTTAAGAAGATCAAGCGCTCGGTGTACGTCTACCGTGTCGACTGCGGCGGCTGCAACGGCTGCGAGATCGAGATCTTCGGTTCCATCACGCCCGTTTTCGACGTCGAGCGCTTTGGCATCAAGGTCGTGCCCTCGCCCCGTCACGCCGATGTGCTGCTGTACACCGGCGCTGTGACGCGTGCCATGCGCATGCCGGCCCTGCGCGCTTTTGAGGCCGCACCCGATCCCAAGATCGTGGTGTCCTATGGCGCGTGCGGCTGCACCGGTGGCATCTTCTACGACAACTACTGCGTCTGGGGCGGCACGGATAAGATTCTGCCGGTCGATGTCTACATCCCCGGCTGCCCGCCCAGTCCCGCGCAGACCATCTACGGCTTCGCCATGGCGCTCGGTCTGCTGGACCAAAAGCTCCATGCCGAGACCACGGTGGAGGCCGCCGGCGAGCAGGCCGATATCCTGCACCCCGGCGTGCCGTACAAGCTGCGCGTTGCCATCGAGCGCGAGGCTCGCGCCATGAGCGGCTACCGTTACGGCCGCGACCTGGCCAACGAGTTTATGGACACGCTTGAGGGTGCGCCCAAGGGCGATATCCGCGGTGCCATGGCGCTGCTCATCGACAAGCAGGACGATCCTCGCCGCGTTGAGGTCTACTCGGCGCTGCAGGATCTGGTGCTGGCCGGAGGTCGCTAGATGGAGCTCACTGACCGCTCTGGTTACTTTGCGGGTCCCGGCATGCTCGGCGGCTCCTTTGGCGACGCCTCGCGCGCAAGCGACGAGGCTGCCGAGGGCGTCGCCGACCCCTGCCTGGGCCATGCGCCCGACCAGGTGGTCTTTTACGAGCTCACGCGTAAGTTTGTGGAGACCGAGGAAGACGTTCCCCAGGAGGCCTGCGACGTGCTGTACTACACGCTCGCCGTGGGCCACCACACCGGCGTGCTCGACTGCTTTGAGCCGCGCCTGTCGGTGCCGGTGAACGTCTTCTATTCGCTCGTCGACGCGCTGTCTGAGGGGGAGGCCAAGACCAAGTTCGAGGCCATCCGCTCCTTTGGCGAGTGCCAGCTCGACAAGGCGGCGGTGCCGTCGCTGCTCGAGGCCTGCGATGCGCTGCTCGACGAACGCGGTTTTCGTGGGTCGGCCAAGGCCGGCATCTCGGTGTTCGACGACGACTTTGGCCTGCATGCCCAGCAGGTCGCGTTTCTGATGAAGTTCCGCGATCTGGTTGAGCGCGTGCGCGATGTGTCGGGCGTGTATCTGACGGGGAGGTTGCAGTAATGGGTCGCGTTGTGGATGGACGTGTGAACGGCGCCCCGTTTGCGGGTATCGTGCTCACGGCGGGAAGCGTGCTGCGTGCCGACGATGCCGCCGGCCCCGTGCTCTCCAAAAAGATGGAAGACGCGCCGCTTGCCGGCTGGTACACCATCGATGGCGGTCAGACGCCCGAGGATGACATCATCGAGGTCAAGCGTGAGCGTCCGCCGCGTTTGGTTTTGGTCGATGCCGCCGATATGGCGCTGCCCGTCGGCGCCATTCGCCTGCTCGACAAACGTGATGTGGCCCGCAAGTCGATGTTCACCACGCATTCGCTCCCTTTGTCGATTCTGATCGAAGAGATTGAGCAATCGTGCGAAGATATCGTCTTCATAGGTATTCAGCCGGGCGATACGGAGTTCTATAACCCCATGTCCCCGGAGGTCTTTGAGGCCGTCGACGCCGTGTACGACGCCGTGGCCGCCAACGACTTTTCCCACTTTGTCCGCTTGGGGCAGGAGCTATAGCAGCGCTTGCCTCTGCTGAATAGGAAAGAAGTGATTGACATGGCAGATTCCAAGGTGGAGTACCCCGCTCCCGATTGCCTGGCGCCCGCCGCGATCGAGGCCAAGACCGAGACCGCCGGCGTGACCAAGGCTAACCTGCCGGTCGCTAAGGCCTTTCTGTTGGCAATGTTCGCCGGTGCGTTTATCGCCTTCGGCGGCCTGTTCTTTACGGTGTTTTTGAGCGACAGCACGCTGGGCTGGGGTGCCCAGCGCGTCGTGGGCGGCCTGTGCTTTTGCCTGGGCCTGGTGCTGGTGCTGGTTTGCGGCGCCGAGCTGTTTACCGGCAATTCGCTTATGGTCTGCGCGCTCAAGAGCAAAAAGATCACTCTGGCCCAGATGCTCAAGGCCTGGGTCGTCGTGTGGGTCGGCAATTTTGTCGGTGCCCTGTTCATCGTCTTTTTGGTGTACATGGCCGGCATCTATAAGCTCAACGGCGAGGCGGTCGCCAACTCCATGGTGAGCGTCGCCGCCGGCAAGGTGACGATCGACTGGGTGACGATTTTCTTCCGCGGCATCCTGTGCAACATCTTTGTGTGCCTGGCCGTGTGGATCGGTACTGCCGGCAAGACCGTGGTCGATAAGGTCGTGGGCATTCTGCTGCCCATCGCAGCCTTTGTTGCCTGCGGTTTTGAGCACTGCGTTGCCAACATGTACTTTTTGCCCATGGGTGCCGTGATGCATGCATGCGGTTATGGTGCCGAGGTTGCCGGGGCCGATGCACTCAACGTCGCGGGCATTGCGTTTAACCTATCCGCCGCCACGCTGGGCAACATCGTGGGCGGCGCGGTTCTGATCGCGCTCGGCTACTGGTTTATCTACGCCAAGAAGTCCGAGGCGTAAGGTACCGTCTGTTTGACGTTGGGCCTCCCGCGGGGCGTTGCCGTGCGGGAGGCTTTTTGGGTCTGGGGCCCGTTGCCGGGCTGTTGGCCTGTTGTGTTTGGCTGATGAAGGGGGTAATCGAGATGGCATCTGCTGTGAAGCGTGACGGTCGCGCCGTGGTGACCACATGCGGGGGATGCTATGCCGATTGTGCCTTTGCGGCACGCGTTGAGGACGGTCGCGTGGTGGCCGAGTTGCCGGTGCCGGGGCATCCGTGCGCGGCGCGTGCCCTGTGCGCCCGCGGGCGCCATCGCTTGGACATGCCGTTTGACGAGCGCGACCGGATTTTGCACCCCATGCGCCGTCGTCGTGATGACTCGGGGTTTGATGCGATTTCCTGGGATGAGGCGTTTGCTCAGATTGCCGAGCGCCTTTTGGGGATTGTTGACGAGCGCGGGCCTCGTGCGCTGGGCATGACGCTCGGCGTGCCCTCGTTCGACCGCTACTGGGCGTATCGTTTTATGCATGCGCTGGGTTCGCCCAACGTGTACGGTGCCGATGGCGCCTGCGAGGTAAGCCGGCTTACCGGTTGGGAGCACAGCCTGGGCTATAGTCCCGCCTCCGACCTGGCGCATACCGACTGCATCATGTACCTGGGGCGTTCCATTGTCGATTCGTCGACGATGGGGGCCGTTGACGCGCTCAACGATGCGCGCCGGCGCGGGGCGAAGATCATCGTGGTTGACCCCCGGCGCAGCGGTTCGGCCGCGCTTGCCGACCGCTGGCTGCGCGTGCGTCCCGGATGCGATCTGGCGTTGCTGCTGGGTATCGCACATGTGCTGGTAGCCGAGGACCTGTACGATCACGAGTTCGTTGCCCGCTATACCACGGGTTTTGATGAGCTGGCGCAGGCGGCCAGTGCTTGGACGCCCGAGTGGGCCGAGTCGATGTGCGACGTGCCGGCCGCAGAGATTGTCGCCACGGCGCGCGATCTCGCTGCCGCAGCGCCTGCCGCTGTGGTGGATGCGGGCTTTCATGGCGGCATCGGTATCGCGTATGCCAATAGCACCCAGACCGCGCGCGCTATTTGCTTGGTCGATGTGCTTCTGGGTTGCATCGGGCATGAGGGCGGTGCGCTCAATCCGCCCACGCCGCTTGTGTTGGGCGATCTCGATCCCGCACGTTTTGCGACGCCGCCGGTGCCGCGCAGGCCCAAGCTGGGGTCCGAGCGTTATCCGCTGGTCGATCCGGTGCGCGGCCTGTGCACGACCATCGGTCAGTCGATTCTTGCCGGCGATTTGTGTGGGCTCATCGTCTATGCCAGTAACCCCGGTGCGGGCTATGGCAATGCACAGGCTTGGCTGGGTATTTTGCAGCAGCTTGACTTGCTCGTGACGATTGATATTCGCTGGTCCGAGACGGCGCGTGCTTCTGACTTCGTGCTGCCCGACGTGACGTATCTGGAGGCCGACCGCGGCGTGGGCACGGCTGTGGGCGTCAACGATTCGCGGGTGTTCTACCGCAACGCCGTGCTGCCTGTGCAGCATGACGATACGAGACCGGGGCGGGAGATCTTTGCCGGGCTGGCTGCGGCCTGCGGCGTTGACGAGTGCTTCGACTTTACGTCCGACGATCTGGCCGCTGCTCAGGTAGCTCCGTTTGGGATTGATCTTGCCGCACTCAAGGAGCGCGGCTGGGCCGACACGGGTGTTGCGTTGCCGTCGCGTACGGGCGAGCCGGCGATTCCCTTGGATGGCGGCAAAATTGCGCTGGCAAGTGACGTATGGGAACGAGCCGGCCTGGGTCGTGTACCCAACTGGATCGCTCCCATGGTGGAGCCTGGCCCGGGGATGTTTCGCCTCATTAGCGGCAATCGACCCTTTGAGTCGCATACCTCGCGCAGGCTCGCGGCCCAAGGTGCCGCCGAGGCGGGTTCCGACTTGGACGCCGTGCAGATGAATGCTGATGTTGCCGCACGCATGGGTATCGCCAATGGCGAGGTCGTGGAACTCGTGAGCGACTTGGGCCGCGACCGCGTGCGCGTGGAGACGACGCCGTATCTGCATCCGGCGTGTATCTTTACGTCGGCTGCCCCCGGCGGACGTTCGTTTGGCGCCGATGCCGGTGGTGCTCAAGCCTTGGGCGTGGGCCCGCTCGACCATACGCCGTTGCGTTGGGACCCGTTGACGGGCGCCGCGCTCACCCAGGAAAACGCCGTTCGCGTGGAAAAGATCGCGAAGCACGTGGATAATAACGAGTGATTGATTCAGTAGATTGATTCGGCTGGTTTTTGATGAACGACCGACTGATCTGCCCTTGGTTTTGAAAGGCTGCACATGAGCGATAGCCAGAACATGTCCGATGAGGTGCGCGCCCGCCTGCGCGCCATCCCTTCCGTCAACGAGCTGCTTGCCGAGTGGCCGGTGGTGAAGGCGACAGGGGAGACCTGCGACGCGGTGGTCCATGCTGCCGTGACGGCTGAGCTCGACGAGGAGCGCGCCGCAATTCGTGCCGGTGCCGCCCCGCGTTCCAAGCGCGAGCTGGCCTCGGCCATCGAGTGGCGTGCGCACCGCTCCGCGTTGCCGAGCCTGCGTCCCGCCGTCAACGCCACGGGTGTTGTTATCCATACCAACCTGGGTCGAGCCCCGCTCGCGGAGTCGGCCGCCAAGGCCGTGGCCGAGGTCGCGCGCGGCTACAGCACGCTCGAGTACAGCGTGGACACCTGCTCGCGCGGGTCGCGCAAGGAACATGCCGCGCAGCTCATCCGCTCGCTTACCGGTGCCGAGGACGCGCTGGTCGTTAACAATAACGCGGCTGCCGTGCTGTTGGTGCTGGCGACCCATGCCGCAGGCAAGGAGGTCATCGTCAGTCGCGGCGAGCTTGTCGAGATCGGCGGCAGTTTCCGTATCCCCGATGTTATGGAGGCCTCGGGTGCCAAGCTCGTTGAGGTCGGGGCCACCAACCGCACGCATTTGAGCGACTATGAGCGCGCCATCACGCCCGATACGGCGATGATCCTCAAGGTTCATCCTTCCAACTATCGCATCGAGGGTTTTCACGAGGAGGTGGGTTCTCGGGAGCTTGCGGCGCTTGCTCACAAGCATGGCCTGCTGTTCTACGAGGACCAGGGGTCGGGCGCGCTTTTGCCCGATGACATCCTGGTGCGCGGCGGTGAGGAGCCCACGCCGGCTTCGGTCGCGGCGGGGCTCGATATCGTGTCGTGCTCGGGCGATAAGCTGCTCGGTGCCGCACAGGCGGGCATTATCATGGGCCGTCGCGATCTGGTCCAGGCTTGCGGGTCGCATCCGCTTATGCGTGCCCTGCGCCCGGGCAAGCTCGCACTGGCTGCGCTCGAGGCTACACTGCGCATTTATATGGATGGGGCGGATGTGGCCCATCGCGAGGTGCCGGTGCTCAACATGCTCACGCTTCCGCAGGCTCATCTGGAGCGTCGCGCACGCAAGCTGCGCGAGCTGATGGTGGCAGGCCTCGATAAGGCGGGTTGCCCGTGCGCCGTTCAGGTGGAGATCGTCGAAGAGTCGTCGACTCCCGGCGGCGGTTCGCTGCCTACCGTCGAGTTGCCCACGATATGCGTGGCCGTCTGCCCGGTCGACGGGCGCCTGTCCGTCGACGCGCTCAAGCGCTCGCTCGTCCAAGGCTTCGATACACCGGTCGTCACGCGCGCCTCGCACGACCGCATTCTGTTTGATGTGCGCACACTCGTGGGCGACCGCGATATCGAGACGGCGGCATCGACGCTCGTCGCGTGCGTTGAGAAGGCGGTTGCACGATGAGTGAGGTTCAGGCGCTGGTGGAGTGTCCCGTTATCGTTGGCACGGCGGGCCACGTCGACCACGGTAAGTCGGCACTGATTGAGGCTCTGACCGGTAAGAATCCCGACCGTCTGGAGGTTGAGCGCCGTCGCGGTATGACCGTGGAGCTGGGCTTTGGCGAGCTGGCGCTGCCGAGTGGCAAGATCGTTGGCCTGGTCGACGTGCCGGGCCACGCGCATTACTTGCGCGCCATGGTGCAGGGCGCCACGGGCATCGACGTGGCCGTGCTGGTGGTTTCGGCCGTCGAGGGCGTGATGCCGCAGACCCGCGAGCACGTGCATGTGCTGGAGCTGCTGGGCGTTACGCATATGGTGGTCGCGCTGACGATGTGCGACCTGGCCGATAGCGAAATGATTGAGCTGGCCGAGCTCGATGTCGATGACTTTTTGTCGGGTACCGTGTTTGCGGGCGCGCCGATTGTGCCCGTGTCGTCTAAGACGGGCGAGGGAATCGACGGGCTCCTTGCGGTGCTCGACGAGCAGGTAAGTGCCTGCTGGGATTCCTGTCGCGAGCGTGCCGAGCGTGGCGATGCTGCGCCGCGCCTGCCGATTGACCGCTGCTTTACGATCAAGGGCGTCGGCACCGTCGTGACGGGAACGCTGCACGATGCGCCGGTTGCGGTGGGCAACGAGCTGATGGCCTTGCCGTCGCGTACGGTCTGTCGCGTGCGCGGGATTCAGGTGCATGGTGACACGCCGCTGGCACTGCCCGGACAGCGCGTGGCGCTCAACTTGGTGGGCGATGCTGTCGCCGCGCTCGATCGCGGTGAGATGCTCGGCGTGGAGGGCCGTTTTGGTCAGACGTTGCGCTTTATGATGGCGTTTACGTATTTGGGCCGCGAGGGCGTCAAACCGCGCGTGCTCGAGTCGGGTGCGCGCGTGCACGTGATGGCGGGTACGGCCGAGGTCGTCGGTCGCATCATGTTCATGGAGGGCGAGGCCCCCATGGCGGTGGGCGAAACCCGTATTGTTCAGGTGCGCTTAGAAAACTCGCTGCCGCTGCGAGCTGGAGACCATGCCGTGGTGCTGTCGTATTCGCCCGTTATGCTC
The DNA here is from genome assembly GCA_959019775.1 of uncultured Collinsella sp. Lineage (GTDB taxonomy): Bacteria > Actinomycetota > Coriobacteriia > Coriobacteriales > Coriobacteriaceae > Collinsella. The sequence goes on along the minus strand of CAUEPS010000005.1, from coordinate 17,633 downwards.
ATTGGCGGTGGGCGTGTGCTGCTTTCGCGCTGCCGTCGCTCGCGCGAGCTTGCTGAAGGGGAGCGTGCGCTGTTTGTGGCTCTCGAGTCCGGCGATATCGCGGGCGGTGTGAGCGCTTGGCTGGCGCTGCAGGTGCTGCCGGTTACGGTGATTGATGTTGCCGAGGCGTTGGATCTTGGTGTCGGTGAGGTCGATGCCGCGCTGCGCGGGTTGGTGGCGCAGGGCTCCGTTCGCAAGCTTGCCGTGGGTGATGCGGACTACTTAGCGGACGCCGTGGTGCTCGACGCTGCGATGGATGCACTGGCGGCGATCCTGACCGCCATGTACGCGGCGGCTCCCAAGGAGACGGGCTTTACGCCCGGCGCCGTTGCCCATGCTGCGTGGCCTGCCGCAGATGAAGGCGTTGCCGCGGCTCTGATTGCCGAGGGCTGCTCGCGTGGCGTGTGCGCCGCCGAGGGCGCCGAGGTATTCGATCCGCATTCGGCCGCCGCGGCGGCACGCGTGGTGCGAGAAGCTTGCGAGCAGATCGTCGCGCTGCTTGACGAGGCCGGCCTGGATGCACCGGCGCTTCCCGAGGTGGGCGAACGGCTGCAGCTCGGCCGCGACACTATGACGCGCGCCCTGCGCGAGCTTTCGCTCAACCGCTCGATCGTTAAGGTCGAGCGCGACGTTGCCCTGTCCGCTGCCGCTGAGGCTCATGCGCGTGAGCTCGTCGCCGCCGCCATTGAGGCAGCCGGCGGCGCTGCCACCACGAGCGTGCTGCGCGAGGCCCTGGGCGTGTCGCGCAAACGTGCCATCAGCATCCTTGAGCATCTGGATGCCGTACGCTTCACAGTCCTCGACAAGGATGCCGGCGGCCTGCGCTCCCTGCGCTAGGCCGGTCACCCGCCCCACCTCATCAGTTGCGGTGAAATAGTTCCTATTTGGAGGCTTTGGCAGCAAATACAGGAACTATTCCACCGCAACTTCTTGCTTGTCTTTTTGGGATGGGGCCTGTCGGTTTGGTAAAATACCGCCGCACTTGGGAACGGATGGGCTCCGGTGGGCTCCGCGGTCCTCAAAACCGTTGCGAGGCGTGCAAAACGTCTTGGATGTGTTCGATTCACATACGTTCCCGCCATACGCTACCAGCGCTTTTGTGCTCGCGGTCTTGCTGCGTGCCGCAAAGGCGCTGTTTTGTTTTTGCACGAGCTTTTCGTAGCGCCGCTATTTCGGCGGCGGTATTTAGCTTCGTGCACCGGGTTTTGAATGTGCCGATGGGGGTGTTTTGCCGTATGACTACCGTAAGACGGGCCAATCTTTCTTGTGTCGTCCAGGCGGGCGGGCTGTCCTCGCGCATGGGCTGCGATAAGTCGCGCATGGCGTTTTGCGGCGAGCCGCTCATCGAGCGCGTGCTGGGCCGGCTGGCGCCAGTTGCCGGCGAGTTGGTCGTGACGACATCGCGTCCCAGCGAGCTTGCCTATCTTGAGGAGCGCACGTTTGGCGGCCTGGTGCCGCGTGTGGTGGCGGACCTTGAAGGCTCGGCAGGCGCCATGCGTGGCATCGCGAGCTCGTTGGCCGCGGCCCGATTGCCGCTCGTGGCGATCGTCGCCTGCGATATGCCGTTTGTCTCGCCGGAGCTCATCGGCGCGCTTGCCGATCATGTTGAGGCCGAGGCGCTCGATGTATTCGTGCCGCGCGAGGAGCGTGGCATTGAGCCGCTTTGCGCCGTCTGGCGCCGTGAGACCTGCGCGCCGATTGCTTACGAGCTGCTCGCCGGTGACCGTCAGCGCATTCGCTGCCTGATCGACCGGGTGAACGCCGGGTATTTGGACGAGCCTCAGATTGTCGAGGTCGCAGGCTCGACGCTCTGCTTCGAAAACGTCAATACACCCGAGGAGTTTGCGGCGGCCGAGTTGCTCGCCTAGATTTGCACACATCAATGACGGGAGATACCGTGTCACATGATATTTGCCCCGATACCGGGGAACCTTGCACTTGCGATGGGTCCGAGCCTTGCACCTGCGGTTGCGGTGGCTGTGGACATACTGCCGAAGAGGAAGCGGCCGCCGCGGCGTATCGTGAGGCACATCGCGACGGCCCATCCGGAGATGCCCTCGACCACGAGCGCAAGATTATCGTGTCTTTTGACAGCACCTTCGATGTGATGGAATGCGAGCAACTGTGCCTTGCCGCCGGTGTGCCCGGGCGCATCATGCCGCTGCCTGGCTCCATCACCGCCGGCTGCGGGCTGTGCTGGGCCATGCCGTTCTCCGGCGATGCCCTCGCCGCCTTCCGCGCTGCCACCGAAGGCCGCATAACCCCCGCCGACTACCATCAGCTCGTTCTCTAACCACCCACACCGCCACAAAGGTGCCTGTCCCCAATGTGGTGGTTTGGAACACGTGGACGAAACAGGTTTGAAACACAGGTTTTGCACGTCAGGCACTCAAAAACGCATCTACCTGCATCGTAATCAAAACGAAACATCTGCTCGTCGGCTTATGCGAAACTTTGCTGCAACAGTGCGATATTATCCATACTCGATAAAGCTCGCGGCGCATGGGGTGTCGCGACTGACATTTTTCTTTTCCATCAATTGGAGGAAGCATGAGCTACACGCAGAAAGTTCTCGACGAGCTCAAGGCCCGCTATCCCGAGCAGCCTGAGTTCATCCAGGCCGCGACCGAGATCCTCGGCACCATCCAGCCGGCGCTCGACGCCCACCCCGAGTACGAGGAGGCCGCCCTGCTTGAGCGCCTCGTCGAGCCCGAGCGCATCGTCATGTTCCGTGTTCCCTGGGTCGACGACCAGGGTAAGGTCCAGGTCAACCGCGGCTACCGCGTCGAGTTCAACTCTGCCATTGGGCCCTACAAGGGCGGCCTGCGCTTTAACCCGACGGTCACCCTGGGTATGCTCAAGTTCCTGGGCCTGGAGCAGATCCTCAAGAACAGCCTGACCACCCTTCCCATGGGCGGCGGCAAGGGCGGCTCCGACTTTGACCCCAAGGGCAAGTCCAACAACGAGATCATGCACTTCTGCCAGTCCTTCATGACCGAGCTCTATCGCCACATTGGCCCCAACACCGACGTTCCCGCCGGCGACCTGGGCGTTGGCGGCCGCGAGGTTGCCTACCTGTTCGGTCAGTACAAGCGCCTGACCAACGAGTGGACCGGCGTTCTTACCGGCAAGGGTCTCTCCTTTGGCGGCTCGCTCGCCCGTACCGAGGCTACCGGCTACGGCCTGGCCTACTTTGTGGACGAGTACCTCAAGAGCCGCGGCGACTCCTTCGAGGGCAAGAACGTCGTCGTTCACGGCTCCGGTAACGTCGCCATCTACGCGGTCCAGAAGGTCGCCCAGCTCGGCGGCAAGGTGCTTGCCTGCTCCGACACCCATGGCTGGGTCGAGGATCCCGACGGCATCGACTACACCGTGCTCGAGCACGTCTACAACAAGAAGCGCTCCGGCCACGACAAGGGCGTCACGCTCGCCATGTACGTTGACGAGAAGCCCAACGCCGTGTGGCACGAGGGCGACGGCCGCGGCGTGTGGCAGCTGCCCTGCGACATCGCGCTGCCCTGCGCTCGCGAGAACACGCTGCTGCTCGAGGACGCCCAGGCGCTCGTCGCCAACGGCTGCAAGGTGGTCGGCGAGGGCGCGAACATGCCCACGACCATCGAGGCCACGACCTACTTCCAGGAGAACGGCGTCGCCTTTATGCCCGGTAAGGCTGCCAACGCCGGTGGCGTGCTCGTGTCCGGCCTGGAGATGAGCCAGAACGCCGAGCACCTGTCCTGGACCTTCGAGGAGGTCGACGGCAAGCTCGAGCAGCTCATGCGCGGCATGTTCCACAACGTGGACGACACCGCCAAGGAGTATGGCCAGGAGGGCAACTTTGTCATGGGCGCCAACATCGCCGGCTTCCTGAAGGTTGCCGACGCCATGCTCGCCCAGGGCGTCTGCTAAATCTTCGCTCGACATAGCATGTGATGAGGCTCCCAGCTATCCGGCTGGGAGCCTTTTCTATCCCGGAGGACTCTTCATAACTTGCGGTGAAATACGGACTGTTTAGCGTCCCAGAACGGCTAATCAGTCCGTATTTCACCGCAAGTTATGGATGGGTGGGTGGATTTTGTCCTAAAACGGTGTGCGGCCCCTCGTTTGGTAAACTTAAAAGTACTGGACAAGTGAAGAGATGGGGGAGAACGTGCTCAAGTTCGGTACCTACGTCCGTGTTGGAAACGCGGCCGAAGCCTATGAGCTCTTGCAGAAAAACCGCAACAACAAGATTGTGGGCGGCGGCATCTGGATGCGTCTGGGTTCGCGTCGTGTGGCGACGGCGATTGACCTTTCGGCCTGTGGACTCGATCAGATCGAGGAGACCGAGACCGAGTTTCGCATCGGAGCCATGTGCACCCTGCGCCAGCTCGAGCGTCATGTCGGACTCAACGCGCTTGTCAACAATGTCTTTGAGTTCGCCGTCCACGACATCGTGGGCGTGCAGCTGCGCAATACCGCCACGGTGGGCGGCAGCATCTACGGCCGCTTTGGTTTCTCGGACGTGCTCTCGGCATTTTTGGCGCTCGATTCGTACGTTGAGCTGACGGGTGCCGGCCGCGTGCCGCTCGTCGAGTTCGTGGACATGGACTACATGCGCGACGTGATCGAGCACGTCGTGGTCGTTAAGCACGACTACCGCGCAAGTTACGAGGCCGTGCGCAAGGCCGCGACCGACTTCCCCTCGCTCAATGTCACCGCCGCCTGGTGGGACAACTCCTGGCACGTCACCGTGGGTGCCCGCCCGTTGCGTGCGACCCTGCTGCAGGGCGAGGCATGCGGCCTTACCGCCGGGCAGCCTTCCGAGGACGAGCTGCGTGCCCTGGCCGCGTCCGTACGCGCGCTGAGTTACGGCACCAACCTGTGGGGCTCGGCCGAGTACCGTCGTCGCATCTCGGCACCGCTCGCCGTCCAGGCCGTGCGCCGCGCCGCCGGCATCGAGCTTTCGGCCGCGCTTGCCCGCGAGCTCGAGTGCGTGCAGATTCCTAAGTTTGCCACGGACGAGTATTCCTGCCGCCGCGTGCCCGGCGTCGATTCTAGCGAGGTGCGCTAATGGCTGCCAAACTCATCGATCTTTCCTTTACGCTCAACGGCCGTAAGGTCAAGGTTCAGATTGCCCCCGACACCATGCTCTTTGCGCTGCTGCGCGAGCAGGGCTGCGCGTCGGTGCGCTGTGCCTGCGAAACCACCAACTGCGGCCTGTGCACGGTGTGGCTCGACGGCGACCCGGTTCTGAGCTGCTCGGTTCCCGCCGCGCGCGTCGAGGGCCGCTCCATCACCACACTTGAGGGCCTTAAGTCCGAGTCCGAGGCGCTTGCCCGCGCTATGGCTGCCGAAGGCGCCGAGCAGTGCGGTTTTTGCGCCCCCGGCCTCATCATGAACGTGCTGGCGCTCGCCCGCTCCGCCAAGGAGGACCCGAGCCTCGTCGCCACGCGCGAGGAGCTCTCGCGCCAGCTTGCCGGCAACCTCTGCCGTTGCAGCGGCTACGAGAGTCAGCTGCGCGCCATCGTGCGCTTCCTCAACGAGTCTGGCGTGCAGGTTGGCTTTGAGATGCCCGAGCTACCGGTCAACGACACCAGCTGCGATGGCGTCTCGTACAAGCAAATCACCCACAAGCAGCCCAAGAAGGATTCGAAGGCCCTGCTCAAGGGTCGTCCGGTCTACACCGGCGATATGGTGCCCGCCGGCGCGCTCATCGTCAAACTCAAGCGCAGCCCGTATGCTCGCGCCAAGATCCGCTCTATCGACACCTCGCGCGCCCTGAAGGTGCCCGGCGTTGTGGGCGTCTACACCTACGAGGACGTGCCCAAGCGCCGCTTTACCATTGCCGGCCAGAGCTATCCGCAGCCGAGTCCCTACGACCGCCTGATCCTCGAGAACCTCGTGCGCTATCAAAACGAGGAGGTGGCGATTGTCGCTGCCGAGACCGAGGAGGCCGCCGACAAGGCGCTCAAGCTCATCAAGGTCGACTATGAGGTGCTTGAGCCGCTGCTCGACTTTACCCAGGCACTCGATAACGACATCGTGGTTCACCCCGAGGGCGACGTGACCTTTATGTTCCCGCAGGGCGGCGACGTGCCCCGCAACCTGGTGTGCAGCGGTACCAGCGATTTTGGCAACCTCGACGAGGCGTTCGCCCAGAGCGACATCGTCTTTGAGCGCACCTACACCAGCCAGGCCACGCAGACCGCGCCCATGGAAACCTTCCGCGCCTTCGCGACGACCGACGCGTTCGGGCGTATCTCGGTGACCACCTCCACGCAGGTGCCCTTCCACGTGCGCCGCATGGTCGCGCAGTCGCTCGATATCTCGCAGTCGCAGGTGCAGGTCATTAAGCCGCGCATCGGTGGCGGCTTTGGCTCTAAGCAGACGGGCTGCTGCGAGATCTTCGTTGCGTTTGTGACGCAGAAGACCGGCCGTCCGAGCTACTGCTGCTACACCCGCGAGGAGACCATTACTGCGGGCAACTCGCGCCACCAGATGCAGATGACCGTTAAGCTGGGCGCCATGAACGACGGCACCATCACGGCCATCGATCTGCATACGCTGTCCAACGCCGGAGCGTATGGCGAGCACGCTACCACGACGATCGGCCTTTCGGGCCACAAGAGCCTGCCCATCTACAACCACATGAAGGCGAGCCGCTTTAGCTGGGACGCCGTCTACACCAACACCAACCGCGGCGGCGCGTATCGCGGTTACGGTGCCACTCAGGGCCAGTTTGCCGTGGAGAGTGCCGTCAACGAGCTCGCCGACATGCTGCACATGGACCCCGCCGAGCTGCGCCTTAAGAACATCGTGCGCGAGGGCGAGACCATGCCGCAGTACTACAACGAGAAGCTCAACGCCTGCGCGCTCGACCGTTGCCTGCTGCGCGCGATGGACATGATCGGCTGGCGCGACAAGCCGCTGGCCGTGGACCTGGGCGACCGCGTTCGCGCCCTGGGCTGCGCGCTCACCATGCAGGGCTCGGGCATCTCTAACGTGGATATCGGCGGCATCGACATGCGCCTGGAAGAGGACGGCTTCATTACCATCGGCACCGGCGCCACCGATAACGGCATGGGCGTCGACACGATCCTGGCGCAGATTGCCGCCGAGGAGCTGGGCGTGGAGAGCTCACTGATCGTGGTGCGCGGCGTGGACACCGACGTGTCGCCGTTCGACGCCGGCTCGTACGCGAGCTCGGGCACGTACGTGACGGGCCTTGCCGCCAAGAACGCCGCGACCGAGCTGCGCGAGAAGATTTGCGCCAAGGCCGCCCAGATGTGGGACGTTGACGTCGCCGATGTGGTCTTTGATGGTCAGTACGTCCGCCTGTCCGACGAGCGTGCCGCGCGCGAGTGCGGTCGCTACCTTACGTTGCGCGACTTTGCCAACCTGTGTGTCAAGAACATCGCGGGCGGCGACGCGCTGACCTCGCACGCCTCTGCCTGCCTGCCCGTATCGCCTCCGCCGTTTATGGCCGGTATTGCCGAGGTCGAGGTCGACAAGGCCACCGGCAAGGTGACCGTGGTGGATTACGCCGCCGCCGTCGACTGCGGCACCGTGATCAACGAAGCGCTCGCACGCGTCCAGGCCGAGGGCGGCATTGCCCAGGGCATCGGTCACGCGCTCTACGAGATCGTCGAGCACGACGACCGCGGTCGCCTGCGCACCGGCAACTTTATGAGCTACAAGCTGCCCACGCGTCTGGACATCGGCAGCATTCGCGTGGCCTTTGAGCCGAGCTACGAGCCGACGGGCCCGTTTGGCGCCAAGTCGATCGGCGAGGTCGTCATCAACACGCCGCTCGCTGCCGTGGCCTCGGCCGTCGCGCACGCCACCGGTCACCAGGTCCGCTCGCTGCCGATCACGCCGGAGAAAGCGCTGCTGGGGGAGTAGCGGGTCAGCGAACAAGTCGTAATGGGCGGGGCGGGGCAACTCGCCCCGCCTTTTGCACTCGTGGTGAGGTCGTGAGCCTGTAAAAGGTGTGCGTGCGCTTGCCGTTCGTATCTGCTATCATTCCTAGTCTGTGCGCTCATGCGGGCGTGGCGGAATTGGTAGACGCGCCAGATTTAGGTTCTGGTGGGATTCCCGTGAAGGTTCGAGTCCTTTCGCCCGCACCAACGCATCTGCGTCGGCCCTGGCCGTCGCGACTCTTTGTTGCATAAAGGTACCAGCACCTCAGATAAGCTGGGCAGTATGAGGAGGAACGTGTTGAACATCACCGCTTCTGACGTCAAGGACGCCAAGCTCACCGCTACGGTCACCATCCCGGCCGCCGACGTCGACGCCGCGATCAAGAAGGCCTACAAGGACACCGCCAAGAAGTACCGCTTCCCGGGCTTCCGCGCCGGCAAGGCTCCCCGTCCGGTCATCGACTCTGCTCTTGGCGCCGAGGCTACCCTCGCTCAGGCCACCAACGACCTGATCGCCGCCAACGAGCCCGTCGTCCTCAACGAGCTGGACATCGTCCCCACCAAGAGCGGTGAATACAAGGAGCTCGACCTCGCCAAGGATCACGAGGACTACACCTACACCGTCGAGTTCTCCCTGCGTCCTGCCGCTGAGCTCTCGTCCTTCGACGCCGTCGAGATCGAGATGCCTCCCGCGGAGGTCACCGAGTCCGAGATCAACAACCAGGTCGAGATGCTCCTCAACTACCGTGCCACCTTCGAGGACGTCGAGGGTCGCGCCGTCGAGGCCGAGGACTACGTGACCGTCGACCTCAAGGCCGTCGAGAACGCCGACAACTTCGCCGCCGAGGGCCGTATGCTCATCGCCGGTAGCGACAGCAACCCCAAGGAGTTCAACGAGGCCCTGATCGGCGCTAACGTCGACGACGTCAAGACCGTCACCTGGACCGACGAGGTCGAGGAGGGCGAGGAGGCCGAGACCCACACCGTCGAGGTCACCGTCAAGGGCATCAAGGTCCGCAACACCCCCGAGCTCACCGACGAGCTCGTCAAGTCCGACTTTGGCTTCGACAGCATCGACGCCATGCGCGACGCCATTAAGATCGAGATCGAGCAGGACAAGGCTTCTCGCCTCCCGGCCGAGAAGGAGAACCGTTGCGTCTCCGCTCTCGCCGAGCGCCTGCAGCTCGACGAGATGGACGCCGACTACGAGCAGTCCGTCTTTGAGGAGCTTGGCCAGAACTTCCTGTCCAACCTCGCTGCCCGCGGCATGACGCTGGACACCTGGCTGCCCGCTTCCGGCCTGACCATGGAGCAGTTCATCGGCGACCTGCACAAGCAGGCCAACGACGTTGCCCGTGAGTCCCTGGCGCTCGACGCTCTCGCCCGTGAGCTCAAGATCGAGGTCACCGAGGACGACATCAACGCCGAGTTCGAGAAGGCCGGCGTGAAGGACGTCGAGGCTTCCAAGGCCGAGTTCATTGCCGATGGCCGCATGCCTGCCGTTCGCGAGTCCATCCGTCGCTCCAAGGCCGTCGACCACCTGGTCGAGAACGCCAAGGTGACCGAGGTCGACGAGACCGCCAAGGACGCCGAGTAATTCTCGCCACCTTGCTCGCGAGCGCATGCATGCGCCCGTGATGGGGTAAAGTTATAAGCCGGTTATCCGGTTGCTTCGTACGGTGCCAGCCAATGCATAGCATGCGGGCACCGTACGTTTGTCTAGAACCACTATTGGTCCGTAAGAGAAATGGAGATGCGTATGATCGCTAAGTTCGATTCCGCCCTCGTGCCATACGTTATCGAGCAGACGCCGCGCGGCGAGCGCAGCTACGATATCTATTCGCGCCTGCTCAACGACCGCATCATCTTCTTGGGCGAGGAGATCAACTCCGTCAGCGCCAACCTGGTCGTTGCCCAGCTGCTGCATCTTGAGAGCCAGGATGCCGAGAAGGATATCTCGCTCTACATCAATTCGCCCGGCGGCGAGGTCTACTCCGGTCTGGCGATTCTGGACACCATGAACTTCATTAAGCCGCAGGTCTCCACCATCTGCGTCGGTATGGCCGCGTCCATGGCCGCCGTGCTGCTTTCGGCCGGCGCCAAGGGCAAGCGCTTCTGCCTGCCGCACTCCAAGGTCATGATTCACCAGCCCAGCGGCGGTGCCCAGGGCCAGCAGACCGAGATCGAGATCGTGGCCGAAGAGATCAAGAAGACTCGTCGCGAGCTCAACCAGATCCTGTCCGACGCCTCGGGCCAGCCCATCGAGAAGGTCCAGGCCGACACCGAGCGCGACAACTACCTGACCGCTGCCGAGGCCCTCGACTACGGCCTGATCGACCGTATCGTTACCTCGCGCGATCTCGCCGCGAAGGACGCCTAGGATGGCAGGTAACATGCAGGACAACTTTGACGAGAACGGCAACCCCATCCGCTGCTCCTTCTGCGGAAAAGAGCAGGGCCAGGTCCGTCGTCTCGTAAAGGGTCCGACCAACATCTTTATCTGCGACGAGTGCGTCGCCGCCTGCTCCGAGATCCTTGAGGAGTCGCTGGCTTCGGACTTTATGGACGCCGCCCGCAACGGCAATCTCCCGGGCTTCCTCAACGACCACGGCCAGGCTGCTTCCCAGCCCGCCGTTGACCCCGAGGCCGAGGGTTTTGAGCTCGAGGACGACCGTCAGGTCATCACGCACGTGCCGACGCCGCACGAGATCTATGACGAGCTTTCGGCCTATGTTATGGGCCAGGAGGACGCCAAGCGCGCCATGTCGGTGGCCGTGTACAACCACTACCGTCGCGTAATCGAGGGCGGTGCCGCGGTGTCCGCCTTTGACGAGGCATCGGGCATGGGCGGCCAGTTTGATGACGATATGGACGAGGTGGAGCTCGCCAAGTCCAATATTTTGCTGCTTGGCCCCACCGGCACCGGTAAGACGCTGCTGGCCCAGACGCTCGCGCGCATCCTCGAGGTGCCGTTTGCCATCGCCGACGCTACCGCGCTCACCGAGGCTGGCTACGTTGGCGAGGACGTGGAGAACATCCTGCTCAAGCTCATCAACGCGGCCGATGGCGACATTGAGCGCGCGCAGGTTGGCATTATCTACGTTGACGAGATCGACAAGATTGCCCGCAAGGCCGAGAACCTCTCCATCACCCGCGATGTCTCGGGCGAGGGCGTTCAGCAGGCACTGCTCAAGATTCTTGAGGGCACGGTGGCCAGCGTTCCGCCCACCGGCGGCCGCAAGCATCCCCAGCAGGAGCTGCTGCAGATCGACACGACCAACATCCTGTTCATCTGCGGCGGTGCCTTTGTGGGTCTGGATAAGATCATTGCCGACCGCGTGGGCAACAAGGGCGTGGGCTTTAACTCCGAGATCGCCGGCCCCACCTCGGTCGACGAGAACGATCTGCTTCGTCAGGTGCTCCCGCAGGACCTCAACGCCTTTGGCATGATTCCCGAGTTTGTGGGACGTACACCCGTCGTCACCCAGACACAGGCGCTCGACGAGGACGACCTGGTGTCGATCCTGATCGAGCCCAAGAATGCCGTGGTGCGTCAGTACCGCAAGATGTTCCAGCTCGAGGACGTTGAGCTTGAGTTTGAGGACGCGGCTCTGCACGAGATCGCCCGCATGGCACTTGCCCGCAAGACTGGCGCCCGCGGCCTGCGCGCCATCTGCGAGGACGTGCTGCAGCAGACGATGTTCGATCTCCCCAGCGAGGAGGGCGTTGCCAAAGTCGTCGTAACCGAAGCGGCCGTTAAGGGCGAAGAGCAGCCCCAGCGCATCTACGGCTAGACCAGCCTAAAACGTGTCTGTAAATAGCCTCCGACCACCAGCGGTCGGAGGCTATTTTATATATACGCAATAACCCCAACTGCCTGTGTTATTCTGTGTGTTTGTTTAAGCCTCAGCGAAGTCATTCAGACTGAAGTAATCGATACCTAAGGCTTGTCCGCCTGCTTGGTTTTCGTAGATTCCGCACGAGCCGAAGAGCACTAAATGTGCTCTTCGTGCGAGCCAGGACTTGACCGAGCGAAAACCAAGCAGGCGGACACGCCGATGGGACAGGGAGAGATATATGGAAGAAATGCCCAAGAACTACGATCCGTCGACCAACGAGCCGGCGATCCTGCAGAAGTGGCTCGACGGCGGCTACTACAAGCGCCGTGAGGGCGTGGGCGACTGCACCGTTACCATTCCGCCTCCCAACGTGACCGGCAAACTCCACATGGGTCACGCCACCGACGACTCCATCCAGGACGCCATCATCCGTATGGCCCGCATGCGCGGCAAGTCCACACGCTGGGTGCTCGGTACCGACCACGCCGGTATCGCCACGCAGACCAAGGTCGACAAGAAGCTCAAGAGTGAGGGCATTAGCCGCCTGGAGATCGGTCGCGACAAGTTTGTCGACGCCTGTTGGGACTGGACCCACGAGTACGGCGGCATCATCGTCGAGCAGATCAAGCGTATGGGCTGCTCCGTCGACTTCGACAACGAGCGCTTCACCATGGACGAGGACTATGCCCAGGCCGTGCGCAAGGTCTTCTGCGACTGGTACCACGACGGCCTGATCTATCGCGGCAAGCGCATCGTCAACTGGTGCCCCAACTGCACCACCGCTATCTCGGACGACGAGGCCGAGTACAAGGACGAGAAGGGCCACCTGTGGCACCTGCGCTACCCGCTGACCGAGCCGGTCAACGGCCAGGACTACATCGTCGTTGCCACCACGCGCCCCGAGACCATGCTCGGTGACACGGGCGTCGCCGTCTCCCCGAAGGACCCCGAGAAGGCCGCCTTTGTGGGTAAGACCGTCATGTTGCCGATCGTCAACCGTGAGATTCCCATCTTTGAGGATTGGCACGTCGACGCCAACTTTGGCTCCGGCTTCGTTAAGGTCACCCCGGCCCACGACCCCAACGACTACGCCATGGGTCAGGCCCACGACCTGCCGCAGATCAACATCTTTGACGAGCACGCGGTGGTCGTCGAGGGCTATGGCGAGTTCACCGGCATGAACCGCGACGAGTGCCGCGAGGCCGTCATCAAGTGGTTTGAGGAGCACGGCCTGCTCGACCACGTCGAGGACCTCGACCACTCTGTCATGCACTGCTACCGTTGCGACGCCGCACTGGAGCCGTGGTTGTCCGAGCAGTGGTTCGTCGCCGTTGACAAGCTCAAGGGGCCGGCACTCGACGCCGTCAACTCCGGCAAGGTCACCTTCCATCCCGCGCGCTGGACGCAGACCTACACCACCTGGATGGAGAACCTTAAGGATTGGTGCATTAGCCGCCAGCTTTGGTGGGGCCACCGCATCCCCGTGTTCTACTGCGAGGATTGCGGCTGGGAGGACGCCCTTACCGAGGACACCGACGTGTGCCCCAAGTGTGGCGGCCATCACGTGCATCAGGACGAGAACGTGCTGGATACCTGGTTCAGCTCGCAGCTGTGGACCTTTGCCACGCAGGGCTGGCCGCAAAAGCCGGAGCTGCTCGAGGGCCATCACCCCACGACGGCGCTCGTCACCGCGCGCGACATCATCGCGCTGTGGGTCGCCCGCATGGTCATGAGCTCGCTGTACTTCCTGGACGAGGTTCCATTTAAGGACGTCGTCATCTACCCGACGATCCTGGCCAAGGACGGCAGCCGCATGTCCAAGTCCAAGGGCAACGGCGTTGACCCCATGGACCTTATCGGTATGTACGGTGCCGACGCCATGCGCTTCAACCTGCTTACGCTGTGCACCAACAACCAGGACGTCAAGTTTGACGCGAACATCGACAAGAAGACCAAGAAGCTCATCGACAGCCCGCGCACCGAGCAGGCCAAGTCGTTTGTGACCAAGATCTGGAACGCCAGCCGCTTCCTGCTTATGAACATGGAGGGCTACACGCCCGGCGAGCCCGTCGTGGAGACGCCGGCCGACGCCTGGATGTTCAGCCGCCTGGCCAAGGCCGTCAAGATGGTCACCGAGGGCATTGGGAACTACACCTTTGGCGACATGGCCCGCGGCGTGCAGCAGTTCTTCTGGAACGAGGTCTGCGACTGGTACGTCGAGGTCACTAAGGCTCGTCTGAAGGGCGAGGGCCGTCTGCAGGCGCAGCGCAACCTGATCTTTGTGCTCGATACCTCCATTCGCCTGATGCACCCGCTCATGCCGTTTGTCACCGAGGAGATCTGGGACAACATGCCGGCGAGCGTGCTCGACTTGGATGCCGAGGGCAACGTGAACCGCGCCGAGGCGCTCATGATCGCCAAGTGGCCCGAGCCCGCCGACTACGCCAAATATGTTGACGAGGACGCCGAGCGCGCGTTTGAGCTGTGCCGTACCGTCGTGTCTGCCGCCCGCGCCACCCGTTCGCGTTACCGCTTGAGCCCCAAGGCCGAGCTCGACGTGGTCGTGCGTGCCGGTGCCGAGGACATCGAAAAGCTCGAGAGCCTGCGCTCTACGATTGAGCCGCTGGCCAACACTGCCTCGCTGGTCATGGGCACCGACGTTGAGAAGCCGGCTGCGAGCATCGCCGTGGTCGACAGCGGCGTCGAGGTCTTTGTGGTGCTCGAGGGCAAGGTCGATCTTTCGGCCGAGAAGGCGCGCCTGGAGAAGGAGATTGCCGCGGCCCAGAAGGAACTCGCCGGCTGCGAGAAGACGCTCGCTAACGAGGGCTTTGTGGCTAAGGCCGCGCCCGCGGTGGTTCAGAAGAAGAGGGACCGTGCAGCTGAGCTCAAGGAGATCCTGGCGGCGCTGACTGCTCAGGTTGCTGACTTCTCGTAGGTCTAACTTGGGGGCGCGTCCCGATGCTTTGCTCTCCGCTGCGGACAGTCCTGCGCAAGACGGACAGCACATTAAGTGCTGTCCTTTGCGTGCGGAACTTGCGGCGAGCAAAGCATCGGGCCGCTCCTGGTGCGGTTACGTTGCTGTCTTTATCTGGCGCGTTAGGGTCACTTGGTTGTGGCCTTGATCTCGCTGCAAAGCGGTGTTTGGCTGATATTTTGAATGGGAGGGGCTCGTTGTTTGTTACGGGCCTCTTTTTATGTTGAGGGGACTTTGGTTTATGCCTAAGCGTTCTGGGTCGTATGTCGTTCCTTTCTCGTTTGAGTTGCTTTCGTTTGGTGAGGCTGTGGGGCTTGCTGCTGATACGGGGCGGATTTCTGGGGATGCTGGGCCTCTGCTTGAGACGGTTGTCGATATGCTCGATGAGCTCGGGCGTCCGGATGAGTATTTCGATTGCATTCAGGTTGCCGGTACCAATGGCAAGACTTCGACCACGCGTTTTTCGGCCGCCATCCTTCGTGGTGAGGGGTTAAAGACCGCGCTGTATACGTCGCCGCAGCTTGTGCACTATCCCGAGCGCATGGAGGTCGATGGGTGCGTCGTGAGCGATGAGGCCTTTGCTCGTGGCGTTTCTGCCGCCGTCGAGGCGGGACATCGCGTGAATGCCCGTCGTGTGGCGGCGGGGGAGCGCGCCTATACCATCACGCCGTTTGACCTGCTGACGGCTGCCGCACTGGCGGTGTTTGCCGAGGCTGCGGTGGACGTTGCTGTGCTCGAGGTCGGCATGGGCGGCCGTTGGGACGCCACGAGTGCGACCGATCCCGTCGCCGTTGCCATTACGGGTATCGGCCTCGACCACACGCGCATCCTGGGCGACACGCTTGAGGCCATTGCGGGGGAGAAGGCCGCGGTCATCAAGCCCGGACGTCTGGTTGTGCTGGGTGAGGGTACGCACGAGCCGAGCGTTCAGCGCGTGATGGACGCCCGTTGTCGCGAGTGCGGTGTGGTGCCGCTCGTGGTGAGCCATGCCACGACCAAGGTGCCGGCGCATGTGGGCGATACGGTGGAGTTTAGCTGCACCACGCCGCGCGCGATCTATACCTCGAGCATGGTCAAGCCGGCCTATCAGCCGCAGAATGCCGCGTGCGCGATTATGCTGTGCGAGGGGTATCTGGGTCGCGAGCTCGACCACGACAAGCTCGACGCTTCGCTTATGGGCTGCCCCACGCCGGGTCGCTTTGATGTGCTAGGAACCGATCCGCTCAAGTTGATCGACGCTTGCCATAACCCCCAGAGCTGCGAGAATTTTGTGAGTGCACTGGACGAGATCGACCCGTGCGTTGAGAATCGCCCCACGCTGCTGTGTGCCGCGCTGGCCGACAAGGATGTGGCGGGTATCGTCGATGTGCTGATCCCGGCCTTCCCGCGCGTGGTCGTAACCCAGACCGATTCCAATCGCGCCCTGCCGGCAGAGGAGCTCGCCGCCCTCGTTGATGCCGATAAGCTCGCGGGCGTGTACCCCAGCGTATCCGAGGCGCTCGCCGCCTTCGATGCCTCGGGCGAACCTTTCGTAGCCGCCGGCACCATCACCCTAGCCGGCGAAGTTGCCGGGCTGCTGCGCTAACCCATCCCCTCATCAGTTGCGGTGAAATAGGGACTGTTTTATGGGCTAGAAGCCTTGAACAGTCCCTATTTCACCGCAACTTCTAGGGGAGCTTTGGTGGCGTGCCTAGTCTAGGCGGACTGGGTCGTGGGGGTAGGCGTTGAGGATCTCGACGCCGGACTCGGTGACCAGGGCAAGGTCTTCGATGCGGACGCCGGTGCGGCCGGGGAGGTAGATGCCCGGTTCGATGGAGAACGTCATGCCCGGCTCGATAACCTGCTCGTTGACGAGCGAAACATCGCCTGGCTCGTGGTCCTGCAGGCCGATCGAGTGGCCCAGGCGATGCGTAAAGTACTGTCCGTAGCCCGCATCCTCGATTACGTCGCGCGCGACGCGGTCCAGGTCGCACATGCGCACGCCCGGGGCGATGAGCGCCTCGGCGGCCTCGTTGGCGCGGCGCACGATGTCGTAGATGCGTGCGGTCTCCTCGTCCGGCTCGCCCCAAAAGAATGTGCGTGTCATGTCCGAGCAGTAGTTGCGATGACGCCCACCAATGTCGAACAGCACCACGTCGCCGCGCTTGAGTACGGTGCCGTCGGGCTCGTGATGCGGGTCGCCCGCGTTGGCGCCAAAGCTCACGATGGGAGGAAAGCTAAAGCCCTCGCAGTCGTGCTTGCGGTACAGGCCGAGCATCTGGTCGGCAATTTCGCGCTCCGTCACGCCCTCGTGAACGAGCTTGATGGCGTCGGCCATCACGGCGTCGTTGGCGGCTGAGGACATGCGCATGAGCTCCTGCTCCGCGGCATCCTTGTGGGTGCGTGCGGCGGTGACGGCAAAGTCGCCCAGGAAGAACTCGCTCGCGGCGTGACGATCAATAAGGGGCATCAAAAAGCCGGAGCGCATAACGGTGTCGATGCCGAGAGGCTTGGCAGGATCGATCTCGCGCGCGATGGTGTCGGTCACGACGTCGGTATCGGTGTGATAGGCGACGCGGGCATTGTCGTACTCGGGCAGCTGATGCAGGGCGTTGACCAAGATCACCGGCTCGGCATCGCGTGCGAGCAGCACGCCGCAAAAACGCTCGAACATATCGGCATAAAAGCCGGTCAGATAGTAGATCGACCACGGGTTGTTCACAAGCAGCTGCGCGCCGGGGTGCTGAGCCTCGAGCGCATCGAGCACGCGCGCCACGCGCTGGTCATCGACATGTGCCATACATCGTCCTTTCGCTAGGGTGCCACCATGGTATCCCAAGCCCGGCAGCTAGGGACGTTCCTTTTAATATGAGCAGGACATTGTCAAGAGGCAAAATCGGGCCT
>CAUEPS010000004.1 GCA_959019775.1 uncultured Collinsella sp. | reverse complement strand
AAAATGCACGGCGGGTCGGCTACCACCCTGTCGGAAGGCTGGTTTCGCTACGATCACGCGGGCGGTTGGGTGCTGCGCGGGCTCGATGTGACGTTTTCAGCCGGCGCGGTGCATGCGGTCGTGGGCGGAAACGGCTGCGGCAAGTCGACGATGCTCTCGGTGCTGGCCAAGACGGCTAAGCTGCAGCGTGGCCGCATGGTGCGTGGGACGGCTTCGGCGGCGCTGCTGCCACAGAATCCCAAGGCATTGCTGGTCGCCGAAACGGTGAGCGACGAGCTGATGGAATGGGCTTCTACCTGCGGGTACGACGAGGCCGCAGCACAGGAGCAGACGGCGCGCCTGGGTCTGGCGGGCTTGGAGGCGCGTCACCCGTACGATCTTTCGGGCGGTCAGCGCCAGCTGCTTGCGTTGGCAAAGCTGCTGTTGATTGGTCCGGAGTTGCTGCTGCTTGATGAGCCCACCAAGGGCCTTGATCTGACAAGTCGCTGTATTATCGCCCGAGCCCTGCGCGAGCATGCGCAGGCCGGCGGCACCGTCGTCATTGCCACGCACGACTTAGACTTTGCCGAGCAGGTGTCCGATGACGTCGCCATGATGTTCGACGGCGAGATCGCCTGCATGGAGCCTCCTGCAGATTTCTTTGCCGACAACGTGTTCTACAGGGCGTGATGGGATGACGGATTATCGCGCCTCGCGCCTACTCACAAAAATGGAGATTCCGCTGCTCCTGGCGGTGCCGGCAGTGATGACTGCAGCGTTACTGGTGGGCATTGAGCAGGCGGCGCTTGCCATGCTGGTTGTAGTGGCGCTCGTGCTCGCACTGTTCTTTGCGGGCTACGAGACCTCGCGCCCGGGCCTGCGCCAGATCATGCCCACGCTGGTGCTGGCGGCGCTGGCCGCGGCGGGCCGCATCCTGTTTGGGCCCATTCCCGATTTTAAGCCCGTGAGCGCCATCGCCATTATCGCGGGTGCGACACTTGGCCGTCGCAATGGTTTTATGGTCGGCGCGTTGGCAGCGCTGACCAGTAATTTCTTTTTTGGACAGGGCATGTGGACGCCGTGGCAGATGTATGCCTGGGGTCTGGTGGGCTATATCGGTGGCGCACTGGCGCATGCGGGCGCGTTTGACCGCGCCGATGGAACCGTGCGAATGCCGGCTCTGTTGGCGTATGGCTTTGCCTCGGGCTTGCTGTATGGCGTCGTGATCAACGCGTATGACATCATCGGTTTTGTGCAGCCGCTCACCTGGGCAGGCGCCGTAGCGCGTCTTGCTACGGCGGTGCCGTTCGACATCATGCATAGCCTCGCGACCTGCGTGTTTTTGGCCGCTCTGTACAAGCCCTGGTGTCGCCGCATCAACCGCGTCGTCGTGAAGTACGGGCTGTAGTGGTGGTTGCGCCGGGGCGAGAATCAATACTGCCTTGGTGTCATATCAAAACTATGCCGGTTTACGGGGCTGGATTGACGCAGACCGACCATACCGACATTTTCCGATAATAGACGAGCCGTCTACCTGCGGCTTTGTTATTTCGGAATTGCGTATGGTTGGGGGTTCGCGATTCTGCCCCGTAAACCGGCATAGTTTTGATATGGCCGGCATATATTGCTGTCGCCACTGATCTCAGAGGGCCGAAAGGATCCGTTTCCCCGTCCCTAAGCGGTCGCTGGGGATGCCCGCCACGAAACCAGCCCATCTACTACGTTTAGCTTGATACCCCCGACCATGACCGCGTTTTATGAAAAACCGCAGGCTTTCTACCTGCGGTTTTCTTTTTGCGTTGTTCGCTGTGGTTGAGGGTGGTGGCTTAAACGTAGTAGATGGGCCAGTTTCGTGGCAAGTGGGCCACGTGGATGCCCTCGCGAGGTGAAAATGACCCCTTTTCCTCCGTCCCCGGGGGATCATGGGGGTTAGAGCTCCAGGGCGAGGGTGACGGGGCAGTGGTCGCTGCCGAAGATGTCGCCGCGGATGCCGGTGCCGCGTACGTTGCCGGCGATTGCGTCGCTTACCAGGAAGTAGTCGATGCGCCAGCCTGCGTTGTTCTTGCGGGCATTAAAGCGGTAGCTCCACCAGCTGTAGACGCCCTCGACGTCGGGGTTTGCCGCGCGCCAGGTGTCGGTAAAACCGGCGTCGAGCAGCTCGGTAAACTTGCCGCGCTCCTCGTCCGAAAAGCCGGCGTTGCCGCGGTTGGACTTGGGGTTCTTAAGGTCGATTTCCTCGTGCGCCACGTTAAAGTCGCCGCAGGTTACGACGGGCTTGCCGGTTTCGCGCTCAAGCGCGTTCAAAAAGCCGCGGTAGGCATCGTCCCAGGCCATGCGCACGTCGATGCGGGCGAGTTCGTTTTGGGCGTTGGGCGTGTAGACGTCCACAAACCAAAACTTGTCGAACTCGAGCGCGCAGACGCGGCCCTCGGTTGCGGCTTGGGCGACGAGCTCGGCAGCCTCACCCTCGCCGGCGTAGGGCAGCAGTGCATCGGCGCGCAGTACGCGCAGCGGTTCCTGGCGGCTAAAAACCGCGGTGCCCGAGTAGCCCTTGCGCTCGGCGTAGCTCCAGGTTTGGTGATAGCCGGCCAGGTCGATATCGACCTGGCCTTCTTGCAGCTTGGTCTCCTGCAGCGCCAGGATATCGACGTCGAGTTCTTGCGCGATCTGAATAAAGCTCGGGTCCTTTTTGAGCACGGCGCGCAGGCCGTTGACGTTCCACGAGGCGAAAGTGTAAGTCTGGGGCATGGTGTCCTTTCGACGGGGTTGGCAGGCTTAAGATTAGCGCAACAGGGGCGGGGCGGAGTCCGCGAGTGATGGTGCAAACGCCGCCGTCCCTAAGACACGGACGGAGGACATATATGACGCAGGCAATATCGGACCCCAAACAGGCCTCCGCCGCGCTGGCGGAGCTGTTCGAAACCCATAGCCACGTGGTCTTCTTTGGCGGCGCGGGCGTTTCCACGGCAAGCGGCATTCCCGATTTCCGCAGCGTGGATGGTCTGTATCACCAGCGGTTTTCCTATCCGCCCGAGACTATGCTCTCGCACAGCTTCTACGAGGCGCATCCGGCGGAGTTTTTCGACTTCTACCGGACCAAGATGATCGCCCTTAACGCCAAGCCCAACCACTGCCACGCCAAGCTGGCGGAGCTGGAGCGCGCCGGCAAGCTCGATGCCGTGGTGACGCAAAACATCGACGGCTTGCATCAGGCGGCTGGTTCACGGCGCGTGTTTGAGCTGCATGGCTCGGTTCACCGCAATATTTGCCAGACGTGCGGCGCGGTCTACAGCGCCGAATGGATTTGCGCGCGCGAGCACGAGGATACCGCGGGCGTGCCCGTGTGCCCCGCGTGCGGCGGTCGCATCAAACCCGATGTGGTGCTCTACGAGGAGCCGCTCGATGAGCGCGTGCTGACTGGTGCCGTTGCCGCCATCGCCGCGGCCGATGCCCTCATCGTGGGCGGGACCTCGCTCGTAGTGTATCCGGCGGCGGGCCTTACGCGCTACTTTACCGGCGATACGCTGGCCATTTGCAATCTTGCTCCCACCGATCAGGATGCAAATGCCGACCTGCTGATTTCTTGCGACATCGCTGCCGCGTTTGCGTTCTAGCCCGTGTGCGCGGATACAATAGAAAGACTGATTGCAAAGCGACCCCGCCGCCTGCGCCCGAGCGCGGCGGCGCGGGCATTTTAGGAGGATGTTCATGGCGAACGATAGTAAGACATGGCGGTGCGGAAAGTACGAGCTCAGCTTTGACCGCCCGCGCATCATGGGCGTCCTCAACGTGACGCCCGATTCGTTTAGCGACGGCGGGGAGCACTTCGATCCGGATGCCGCTATCGAGTACGGCCTGGCGATGCTCGACGCTGGCGCCGACATCATCGACGTGGGCGGCGAGTCCACGCGCCCCGGATTTACCCCGGTCAACCCCGACGAGGAGGCTCGCCGCGTGCTGCCCGTGGTGCGCGCGCTGGCCAAAGAGGGCGCCATCGTCTCGATCGACACGCGCCACGCGGCGGTTGCCAAGGCTGCCGTGCGCTGCGGCGCCTCGATCGTCAACGACGTGACGGGCTTCACCGACCCCAAGATGGTCGAATTTGTCGCGACGAGCACCTGCGGTGTCATCGTGATGCACGCCGGCGAGATCGCGGCGCCCGCCCGCACGCATGCGACGGTGCAGCTCGATACCTCGGCCGCGGCGTTTGTTGCCGAGAAGGCGCGCGAAGCGGCTGCCGAGGCTGCGCGCGAGGCCGAGAAGCCTGCCCGCCGTCGCCGTGGCAAGCTGCTGGGCGAGCCCAAGACGGAGGCCAAGCTGCCGGGGGGCGTGGTGCAGCCCTCGCTGCCGTTTGGCGATCCGGAACCCGCGCCCGAGCCCACGGACGAGCAGAAGCAGGAGGCACCGGCCGCCGAAGAGGCCGCTCCTGTCGCCGAGGCTGCCGCGAGCCCTGAGCCCGCACCAGAGCCCAGCGACCACCTGGCCGCCATGATGCGCCGCAGCGCCCGCCGCGAGGAGGCCTACGTGCCCACCTCTCAGCTCCGCCGCTTTACCCTGCCCGATTCTGCGCCTATCATGCGCCGCGTCATGGGCTTTCTGTCCGACCAGGCCCGCACGCTCATCCATGCCGGCGTGTCGCGCGACCGCATCTGCATCGATCCCGGTCCGGGCTTTGGCAAGACGGCCAACGAAGATATCGTTATCCAACGCGAGACCGCCAAGATGGCGTCGCTGGGCTATCCGCTCATGTGTGCCGTGTCACGCAAGCGTTTTGTGGGCGCCGTCTCGGGCGTGACCGAGGCCGCCGCGCGCGATGCCGCCACGTTTGGTGTGTGCCTGGGCGCTATCCAGGCCGGTGCCAACATCGTGCGCGTGCATGACGTTGCAGGCTTTGCACAGTTCCTGAACGGTTACTGGGCTGTCGCCAAGCCGCAGCCGCGCCGTGCGTTTGTGGCCGTGGGCTCCAATCTGGGGCATCGCTGCGACAACATCCGCGCCGCCCGTGACATGATTGCCGAGATCCCGCTCACCTGCGTGTCCAACTGCTCGCGCATCTACGAGAGCGAGCCGGCCTACGAGACGCGCCAGGACGCGTTTGCCAACGCCGTCATCGAGATCAAGACCGAGCTGGCGCCGTTGGTGTTGCTCGATGAGCTTATGAAGATCGAGGCCGAGCTGGGTCGCGACCGCTCCAAAAAGGCCAAGGCCAATGGCCCACGCACCATCGATCTGGACCTGCTGTGGATGGACGGCGAGACCCACGGCGGCAAGAAGCTGCGTCTGCCGCATCCGCTCATTGGCGAGCGCGACTTTGTGCTGGTGCCGCTCGAGGACCTGATGCACGACCCGGCGCGGTTCTTCCGCTACAACGGCGTCGAGGTCAAGGAACCCGAGGACCGCGTGGGCCATATCGTGGGCGAATTGGGGCGTATGTAGATGATTGAGATGAATGCTGTTGCCGCTGGCACCGAGCTTGACGCCGCGCGCGACGCGGGTCGCGAGGGTGTGTCCGCGGGCTGGTGCGCTTGGAGCGCGGGTGAGGCGTCGTTGACGTTTTCGCTGGTCGTGCGCCCGGATGTGAATATGCATGCCTTCCACGGCCTGCCGTTTGTGACGGCGATGGGCATGATGGACGCGCTTGTGGGTACGGCGTCGACGCCGGGCCTGGGCCTTGCCGGCAAGGTGGGCATTGAGTGGCCGAGCAATATCGTGTGCGGCGCGCCCGCGTTTGAGACGTCGCTCGCGCGCGTCGCCGTCAACGGCGGCGCCGGTGCCGCGGGCATGTTCGGTGCCGTGACGGTGGATATTGAGCGTTCGGCGCTGAGCGAGCTCGGTGTAGATGTGGCCGACGAAGCGCTGGTCGAGGAGTTGGCCGCCGCCGTGCTGACCCGTGTGGACACCTGGGCAGTTGTTGTCAACACGCCGCAGGGCGCTGCCGGTCCGCTGGCTCCCGTGCTGGGCGAGTACTTTGACATGGTGACGCTGCTCGGCCGCCAAGTTGCGGCGGTGTCGCCCAACGGCTTGCCGCTTGCGGTCGGTGTGTTTGCGGGCCTGGACATCTGGGGCCGCGCGACCATCAAGACCGATGCCGGCGAGCAGGAGTTTCCGCCCGAGGCCGTACGGATTCGCGGGCTGTAACGCGAGGCGCCAGCGCGCTATTCCTCAAAATTGAAAAGTGTTCAGTTTTGAGGAATAGGCTTGGCGAACGTTTGCGGGGACTGTGGCATCGGGCGTGCTCGACTTAGGTCCCCGTCCTGCCCCAGCTCCTGCATGCGGCGGTAGATTTCGCAGATACCCTTGATGGTGAGCTGTCCATCGACCACGTCGAAGGCATCGGTCGAATCGGCGACGATGCCGGCGAGACCGCCCGTGGCGATAACGGTGGCATCGTCGCGGCCCAGCTCGCGCTTCATGCGCGCGACCAAGCCCTCGGCCATGGCGGCGGCGCCCACCACGGCGCCGACCTTGATGCATTCCTCGGTATCGCGGCCGATGGCGTGCTCGGGCGCCTCGAGCGGCACGCTGGCGAGCTTGGCGGCACGGGCGGCAAGCGCGTCCATGGAGATGCGGATACCCGGCGCAATCGCTCCGCCAATGTAATAGCCGTCCTCGTCGATGACGTCGATATTGGTCGCGGTGCCAAAGTCCACCACGATTGCCGGTGCACCGTAGAAGGTCTCTGCCGCAACGGCGTTGGCGACGCGGTCGGCACCTACGGCCTGGGGGCGCGCCGCACGCAGCTTGGTCACCGCGGCCGTCTGCGGCCCAATGACGATGGCGTCCGCGGCAATGCGGTCGGCCACGGCGTGCCATTCGCGCGAGAGCTGCGGCACCACGCCCGCAAAGGCGATCGCGTCGACCGCATCGAGTGAAAGGCCGTACATCTTAAAGAAACCCATCAGGCGCACGTGGATCTCGTCGGCGGTATAAGAGCGGTCGGTGGGCATGCGCCACGACTGCACCAGCTCGTCTCCGTCAAACAGGCCCATGGCCGTCTGCGTGTTTCCCATATCGATAGCGAGCAGCATGTCTACTCCCGGTGTCGGCGTAAAAGGACGCGCACCATTGTATACGTGCCGTCGACGGCGCTCGGCTGCGATTCGTTTATGGTGATATGGACTGAGGGGTTTAAATATGAAGGAATTATGCTCTACGAGATTTTCCTTGCCGTTTACCGAACTCCCGCGTAAGATTCTTTCTTGCGCACATGAGGCGCCCAGACATTGCGGGGTGGAGCAGTCTGGTAGCTCGCCGGGCTCATAACCCGGAGGTCGTAGGTTCAAATCCTGCCCCCGCGACCAAGAACTTGCAGCTCGTCGGTCTAGCCGACGAGCTTTTTTGTTATTCCGGGACCGTATTTTCGGTCCAATTCTCGGCCTCTCAAACAAAATCTTGATCTGTAACATCTAGATCCGATTTGGGCGGCTAGGTGTTACAGATCGAGATATACCGGTGGGCTGGGTCCTGTTTGTCTAAATCTGTAACACGAGGGACAGATTTTGCCGAGTTGTTGTTACAGATTGAGATGTTCGGACGGACGGTTGCCGTTTGTCTTGATCTGTAACAGGTGGAGGCTAAAAGTCGGTCTAGATGTTACAGATTGAGATGTTTGGTCGGACCGAGTTTGTTCGTCTCGATTTGTAACATCTAGGGTCGTTTTTGGTCTGTAGATGTTACAGATCGAGATTTTCCGACGGAACGCTCCCGTTTGTCTCAATCTGTAACAGGTGGACCCCGGTTTTGCTGAGTAACTGTTATAGATTGAGACAAACCGACGGGCCGTCCCGCCCCATCCGCCTGCCGCTACCTGCTGTCCGCCGATTTCCGTTGCGCTGTTGTATTCCCATGCCATATCCTTTAGACAACTACGCGGCACCATCGCCGCCGCGCCTACAAGAGAGGAATGTCCATGACCGCACCTGCATCCAAGCTGCTCCAGCCCATTACGGTTGGCCCCCTTGAGCTCAAGAACCGCATTATGTTCCCGCCGCTGACCACCGGCTACGAGGAGCGCGACGGTTCCATTGGCGAGCGCAGCCTGGCTTTTTACGAGCGCCTGGCCCGTGGCGGCGTGAGCTACATCGTCATCGGCGACGTCGCTCCCGTTATGACCGCAAGCCCCACGCCCAAGCTGGCGACCGACGCCCAGATCCCCACGTTTAAGGCCCTGGCCGATGCCGTCCACAAGCACGGCGCCAAGGTCGCGCTGCAGCTGTTCCATCCCGAGTACGACGTGCCCGGTGTCGGCCGCATGGTCATGGGCTCCATGGCCGCCGCCAAGGCCGCGCAGGAGGCCAAGGCCGCCGGCGACGAGGAGACCTTTGCCGCCAAGATGGCCGAGTCCAACGAGATTCGCAATCAGGCCTACGCCAAGCTGCACCACGACATGCAGCACTTTGTGAACGAGGCCAGCGTGGAGCAGCTCACCCAGATCAAGGAGGCCATCGCCGCCTCGGCCGCCCGCGCGCAGCAGGCCGGCATCGACGCCATCGAGGTCCACGGCGACCGCCTGGTAGGTTCGCTGTGCTCGGCCATCCTCAACCAGCGCACCGACGAGTACGGTGGTTCGCTCGAGAACCGCGTTCGCTATGCGCTCGAGGTCGTCGCCGCCATTAAGGAAGCCGCGCCGCAGCTGATGGTGGAGTACAAGCTCCCCGTGATCATGGAGAACCCCGACGGCACGCCGCGCGGCAAGGGCGGCCTGCAGCCCGATGAGGCCTGCGAGTTTGCCAAGCTGCTCGAGGGCGCGGGCATCGACATGATCCAGGTCGCACAGGCCAACCACACCGGCAACATGGGCGACACCATTCCGCCCATGGGCGCCATGCCCTACAACTGGACGCTGCCCGTGGCCGAGCGCGTCAAGGCCCTGGTCTCCGTGCCGGTGGCCACCGTCGGCCGCGTTGTCTCGGTCGAGGCCGGCGAGAAGATTCTGGAAGACGGCGCAGCCGACATCATCGCCTATGGCCGCTCGCTCATGTGCGACCCCGACATTGCGCTGAAGGCCGCCTCGGGCGAGCCCATCCGCGAGTGCCTCAACTGCAACAAGGGCTGCGTCGATGCGATTCAAAACCGCAAGTACATTTCGTGCGTGCTCAATGCCGAGAACGGCGACGAGGCGACCATCGCCATCAAGCCGGGCGAGGGCGACAAGAAGATCGCCGTGGTGGGCGGCGGTATTGCCGGCCTGGAGGCCGCACGCGTGGCGGCCAAGCGCGGCTACGACGTGACCGTCTACGAGGCGAGCGATCATCTGGGCGGCCAGATTGTGCTGGCGGCAGCACCCCCGCGCAAGGACGAGATCATGCGCTCGGTCGAGTACTACGAGAAGATTCTGCCCGGCCTGGGCGTGAAGGTTGAGCTCAACCATGCCGCTACTGCCGAGGATCTCAACGCCGCCGACGCTGCGATTGTGGCCGTGGGCGCGCATGACGTGGTCATCCCCGTTCCGGGTGCCGATTCGGACAAGGTTGTCTCGAGCTGGGACGTGCTGGCCGGCAAGGTGGAGCTTACGGGCCGCGTCGCCGTCATTGGCGGTGGCCTGGTGGGCACCGAGACTGCCGAGTACCTGCTGCAGCACGGCTGCGAGGTGGCGATCGTGGAGATGCTCGACAAGATTGCCGCGGGCGAGTCCGAGACCATTCTGCCGCTGATTATGAGCGACTTTGCGGAGCACAACGTGGAGCAGCACGTGAAGACCCGCCTGACCGCCATTACCGACGAGGGCGTGGAGGCTGTACGTACTGCCGAAGATGGCGCCGAGGAGCCGGTGAAAATCGCCTGCGATTACGTGGTGATGGCCGTGGGTTCCAAGGCCAACGCGTTTGACCTGGACGGCGTGACGGTGCCCGTGACCTGCGTGGGCGACTGCTCGGGCGAGCGCACCGCCGACATTGCGAGTGCCATTCGCACGGCGTATCACGCGGCCAACGAGCTGTAGTTGAACATCGCGGCCAGGCGGGGCGGCAGCACGGACCTGCCTCGCCCGACTGCGTCCCATCGGGTGTCAACCGGGGCGGGGTCTGCAAGCGCAGCAGGTCCCGTCCTTTTTGTTTTGCTCGGGTGGATGGCAATGCGCGGTAATCATGAGAAGTGAGGCGTCACTGCCCTGCAGGCCGCTCAAAATTATTGGGGGAGGGGTTAATAATTATTCCCTCTAGACCAAAGGACATAAAGAGATGCCAATTTTGTTGGCAAACGAATGACGATTAGCTGCGAGCTAGCTACCAGCGTAAATAATCGATAAAGAAACGCCGTAAATAGGTGTCAAATGCCCAGATAATGCCGCGTCTATTTTAATTAACTGCTTTGAGCAAACAGCAAAATGCTACTATCTAGCGTGCACGTAAGAAAGCAGATTAACGGTTAAGGCTAAGAAGTGGCAGGTATGTCGGAAGCAACTAGGACTCGTACGCATGCGCCCGAGGTTAGGCAGCGCGCCGTCGAGATCCTCCAAGATGGGGTCGGTCACCGCGCCCTCGCCGCAAAGCTTGGCATTCCCCAGGCCACGGCTCGTCAGTGGGCCCGCGCGTATGCCGTGGGCGGTGCCGACGCCGTGCTCAACGCGGGCGCTCGTCATCACACCTATTCGTACGACGTCAAGCTCGCCGTGGTTAAGGACCGTTTGGAAAACGGCCTGACGGTTCGCGAGGCCATGATCAAGCACAAGATTCCCAGCGAGTCTTCGGTCAAGGCTTGGTGCCGCCAGTATCGCGAGAGCGGTGAGTCCGCGCTGGTCGATAAGCCGCGCGGTCGCAAGCCGCGCGTTAAAAAGGCGGAGTAGCGAACGGGATGGTGCGCCCACAGGGGCGCATTTTTCTTACCGCCCTTCTGTTCCAAAGCGGGCATGCCCTTACCCCGTACGCCTAAAACTCCCCAGTTGACCGAAAACCTGCCGCTGCTGCTCCTCAATTGAGCTATAACGTTAAACAATTGCAGCGTTTTTGCATGGGGGAGTGATGGTATGACGCTACTGTATTTCCTTACCCTGTTTCCGCTGGTACCGGCGCTGGGCATGCTGCTCGCGCGCGGTGACCGCGCCCGCGATGCGGTGGGGCTCATAGGTTCCGGCATTATTATGGCGGTGACAGTTGTAGTCGCCGTCATGTTTTTTGGCACGGGTCCGCAGAGCTTTGAGGTTGCCCCCGGCACCTCGCATGTGCTCTCGATCATCAGCTCCGTCATCGACGTCATCCTGTGCGCCGTAATCCTGTACAACGCGTACAAATATAGGAACGCGCTCACCACGTTGCTCGGCATAGTCCAGCTGGTGGGTTCGCTCGCCTTTGCAGCCATGACGCTGCCCACGGCCGAGGCCGTCACGGCGACGCCGCTCTACCTGGACTACATGAGCGTGATCATGGTCCTCGCCGTCGGTATCGTCGGCAGCCTGATCTGCGTGTATGCCCTGGGCTACATGAAGGACTTCCAGGCCCATGACGAGCACGAGGCCGTGCTGCGTGGGCAGACCGCGCCCGACCGTCGCCCGCAGTTCCTGGCGCTTATGTTCTTGTTCCTCTCGGCCATGTTCGTCATCGTGACGAGCGACAACCTTGAGTGGCTGTTCTGCGGCTGGGAAATCACCACCGTGTGCTCGTTCCTTATGATCGGATACACGCGCACACCCGAGGCCATCAAAAACGCCTTCACCCAGATCATCCTCAACATGCTGGGCGGCATCGCGTTTTTGGCCGGACTCATGTACCTGCACGTTAACGGCATGCCGCTGACCATCTCGGGCATGATCGAGCTTTCCGGCGCTGACGCCACGCAATCCGCGCTGCTGGTGATGCCGGTCATCCTGCTGTCGCTCGCCGCGCTCACCAAAGCCGCGCAGATGCCGTTCCACACTTGGCTGCTCGGTGCCATGGTTGCCCCCACGCCCACGAGCGCCCTGCTGCACTCGTCAACCATGGTCAAAGCCGGCGTGTTCCTGATGGTCAAGCTGAGCCCGCTCTATGCTATCTATCCCGTGACCGGCTTTATGGTCACGAGTGTGGGTGCCATCACGTTTTTGCTCGCTGCCCTCATGGCCATATCGCAGAGCAACGCCAAACGCGTGCTCGCGTACTCCACCATTTCCAACTTGGGCCTTATCAGTGCCTGCCTGGGTGTCGGCGCGCCCGAGGCCGTATGGGCGGCCATCTTCCTGATCCTGTTCCACACGGTGGCCAAGTCGCTGCTGTTCCTGTGCGTGGGCACCGCCGAGCATCATATCGGCAGCCGCAATATCGAGGACATGGACGGCATGTTCAGCCGCATGCCGCACCTGACGCGCCTGATGATGCTGGGCATCATGGGCATGTTTGTGGCACCGTTTGGCATGCTCGTGTCCAAGTGGGGCGCTCTGGTGGCGTTCGCGCAGACCGGCAACGTGCTCATGATCATGGTGCTTGCCTTTGGCTCGGCCGCGACGTTTTACTTCTGGGGCAAGTGGCTTGCCAAGCTTTCGGGCGTCGACCCCACGGCTCAAAACGTTGAGGTCAATGTCCATAAGACCGAATGGATGGCGCTCAACACCATCGCCGCGCTGCTGATTCTGTGCTGCGTGGCGTTCCCGCTCATCTCGAGCGGCCTGGTGTCGCCTTACTTGGCCATGGTGTTTGGCCGCGTGCCGTACGTTATTGGCAAGGACGCTATGTATCTGATGGTGGTTATCGTGGCGTTTATCGCCGTGGTGCTGCTGACTTCATTCCGCGTGAGCAACAAACCGCACGTAAACGTATATCTTTCGGGTGTGGGGACCGACAATTACCGCCATTTCCGCGGCTCGATGGGACGCGAGGTAAAGGCCGAAAAGCGCAATTGGTACTCGGAGGACGCCCTTGGCGAGAAGCGTATTGGCCCCGCGGGTAACGTCGTGTGCTGCAGCATTATCTTGTTTGCGCTGCTGTGTTGCGCGTGGATTGGGCCCGAGCGGCTTGCCATGAGCGCGCCCTCGGTGCTGCGCGGCAAGTATTTCGAAGGCTCGGGCGTCGTGGGCATCTTTATTGGCACCGTGGCGTTTGCCTTGCTGGCGCCGCTTGTGGGCGGCTTGATCGACGGCATCGACCGCAAGCTGTCCGCCCGCATGCAGGGCCGCGTGGGCCCGCGCCTGCTGCAGCCCTTCTACGACGTTGCCAAGCTGCTGCGCAAGGCCCCCGCCAGCGTAAATACCATGGACGATACCTATATGGCGTGCGCGCTCATCTTTACCGTCGTGGGCGGCGGCATCTTTGTGTCGGGCTCCAACACGCTGTTGTGCGCCTTTATGGTTACGCTCGCCGCGATCTTTGTGGTGTTGGCGTCTGCCTCGACGCAAAGCCCGTTTGCCCAGGTCGGCGCCGACCGCGAGCTGTTGCAGGTCATGAGTTACGAGCCCGCCGTTCTGCTGATGAGCGTGGGCCTGTACCTTGCCACCGATAGCTTTGATTCCATCGCCGTGACGGGGCAGTCGGCCCCCATCATCGTGTACAGCGCGCCCATTTTCCTCGCGCTGCTCGCGGTGCTTACCATCAAGTTGCGCAAGTCGCCGTTTGACCTTTCGTACTCGCATCACGCGCATCAGGAGATTGTCCAGGGCGTCGCCACCGAGATGAGCGGCGGCACGCTGGCCAAGATGACCCTTATGCACTGGTGCGAGACCGTGCTGTTTTTGATGTGGGTGGGCATGTTCTTTGTTTGGGACAACCCGGTGAGCTGGGTGGTCGCCCTGGTCGTGATGGCCGCGACGTACTTTATCGAGGTGCTGATCGACAACACCTTCGCACGCAGCACCTGGCGCAGCTGCTTTAAGCTCGGCTGGGGCGTGGCGCTGGTGTTTGGCCTGCTCAACCTTATGCCCATCCTCGTCGACGTGTTTATTTAGGAGGCGGCATCCATGGATCATAAAATGTCGCGCTCGCCGTGGGTTATTCATTACGACGGCTCGAGCTGCAATGGATGCGATATCGAGGTGCTGGCCTCGCTCACGCCGCTGTTCGATGCGGAGCGCTTTGGCGTGGTCAACACCGGAAACCCCAAGCATGCGGATATCTTTTTGGTGACGGGTTCGGTCAATGCCCAGAACCTGCCCGTCGTGCGCCAGATCTACAACCAGATGCTCGAGCCCAAGTGCGTGGTGGCGTGCGGCATTTGCGCGTGCTCGGGCGGCGTGTTCCGCGATGCGTATAACGTGATCGGCGGCGTGGACCGCGCGATTCCCGTGGACGTGTACGCGCCCGGGTGCGCCATTCGTCCCGAGACCGTGATCGATGCCATCGTGGAGGCGTGCGGCATCCTGGACCAGAAGGAGGCCGTGATGCGCGCCGGCGGCGATCCGCTCACCGTGGGCGGCGCCGCTACCTGGGACGGTGGCGTTGAGCTGGGCGAGGACGGGTTTGTGGCTGCGGGGGCCGGGGCTGGCGGTGCCGGTGACGGCGTCGAGGCCAACGTGTCCACCAGGTCCGCCGCACCCGCCGCTGGTGACGCACCTGCTGAGACGCCCGCCGCTGCAAAGGAGGCCGAGTAATGCAAAAGGCTATCTATACCACCGTCGGGATCGACGAGCTCCTGTTGCATGTCCAGGCGCTCAAGGGCGTCGGCGCGCGCTTTGTGCAAATGCACGCCGAGCGCAGCGTCGACGACGGCACGTATCGCCTGGTCTATACGTTTATCAACGTCCGCGCTGCGCAAGAGCAGATCGCTCAGGACGGTAACTATGCGATTGAGAACCTGGTAGTCGAGGGCATCGACCAGTGTCAGGAGATTCCGTCCATCAGCTCGTACTATCCGGCGGTGTTTCCGTTTGAGAACGAGGCACACGATCTGTTTGGGCTTGCCATCACCGACATGCAGATCGACTTTAAGGGCTTTTTCTACCAGGTCTCGACTGCCGAGCCCATGAGCGTCATCACACCCGAGGTGAAGGCCGCGCGCGAGAAAGCCATGAAGGTCCGTGCCGCCGCAGAGGCCAAGGCGCGCAAGGCTGCGGCCGAGAAGGCCGCTGCCGCTGCTGCTGCGGGGGAGGGCGCCGCAGACGCCGGCGATGCTGCGGGCGCTGCCGTTCAGCCCGATGCGGCTGCCGGCTCCGATGCTCAGCACGATGAAGCTGCTGCGAAGGCCGCGCTCAAGGCCGCCGAGATGGAGGCAAAGCTCGCCGCCATGGATCCCGAGAAAGCGGCCAAGGTCCGCGCGGCGCTTGCCGCCAAGGCCGCCCGCGACAAGCAGAAAAAGGAGGCGTAAGGTCCATGGCACATCGCTCCGTTGTTCCGTTTGGCCCGCAGCACCCGGTGCTGCCCGAGCCGCTTCATCTGGACCTGGTGATCGAGGACGACCGCGTTCTCGAGGCAATTCCGCAGATCGGCTTTGTGCACCGCGGGCTCGAGAAACTCACCGAAAAGCGCGATATGCATCAGTTTGGCTACATCGCCGAGCGCATCTGCGGCATCTGCGCCGTGGGACACAGCTGCGGCTATGCCAGCGCCTGCGAGCGCATGCTCGACATCGAGGTGCCCGGCCGCGTGCAGTACATCCGTACCATTTTGCACGAGCTTTCGCGCATTCACTCGCACCTGTTGTGGCTGGGCCTGCTCGCCGATGCCTTTGGCTTCGAGGCGCTGTTCTATCGTTCGTGGACCCTGCGCGAGCAGATTCTCAAGATCTTCGAGAGCACTTGCGGCGGCCGAGTGATCCTTTCGATTAACGAGATTGGCGGCCTTAAGCACGATATTGAGGACTCTGAGCTGGCGGGTATTGTGCAGACGCTCGATGCCATGCGTCCCGACTACGAGGCCCTGGTGCATACGTTTTTGGACGACAACAGCTGCGGCGAGCGCCTGCATGACGTGGGTGTGATCAGCAAGAAGGACGCGCTTGATCTGTCGATGGTCGGCCCGTTCGGTCGCGCCTCGGGCGTGGACTACGACGTGCGCATGTTTGGCGACGGTGCCTATGCGGATCTGGCCGCGTTTGAGCCTATCGTTGCTAGCGATGGCGACTGCTATGCCCGCTGCCAGGTGCGTTGTGCCGAGGTCACACAGGCCATGGACATCATCAAGGAGCTTGTCGGCAAGATTCCGCACGACGGAATCGGCGGGCGCACCAAGCTCACGCCGGCCGACGGCGCGCGCGGTGAGGTTGTGATTGAGCAGCCGCGCGGCGAGGCGTATTACTATGTGCGCGGTAACGGCACCAAGAACCTGGACCGTTTTCGCGTTCGCACGCCGACGTCGCAGAACCTGGCGGGTCTGACGCATGCGCTGCAGGGCGTGCTCCTTGCCAGCGTGCCCATGATTATCCTGACCATCGACCCCTGCATTAGCTGCACGGAAAGGTAGGCGCGGCATGAGTTTGCTGACATTTGCCAAGACGGCCTTGGGTTCTATGGTCAAGCGGCCGGTCACGGTTTGCTATCCGCAGGAGAAGCTGACGGCGCCCGAGCGCTTGCGCGGGCATATCGTCAATGACATGGACGTGTGCATCTGCTGCGGCATGTGCGCACGGCGTTGCCCGGCGGGCGCGCTCGCGGTCGATCGCAAGGGCGGAACGTGGTCGATCGACCCGTACGCCTGCGTGGTGTGCGGCGAGTGCGTCGAGAGCTGCCCCAAGCACTGCCTGACTATGGACACCGCCCGCACTCCAGTCACGGCGGATAAGACTCCCACGGTAGAAACCAAGCCGGAGTAGCGTTGGTATAGAGCTGGAATAGGGGCCAGTGGGGCAAAAATGCCCCACCGGCCCCGCGCTTAAACGCGCGGTTAGGCTGCCGCTAACAAAACTATGCCGGTTTACGGGGCTGGATAGCGAACCTTCGACCATACCGAAAATCGCAAAAACAAAACCGCAGGTAGATAGCCTGCTGTTTTTCAAAAAATGAAGGTATGGATGAGGGTCCCGACTTTAGCCCCGTAATCCGGCATAGTTTTGAAATGGCGCCATATCCGTAACAGCCTTTGATCTCCCGTGGACGGAGGAAAACGGACCATTTTGGCCTTGCGAGGGCTGCCTCGTGACCCGTCTGCCACGAAATGGGCCCATCTACTACGTTTAAGCCGCTACCCTCAACCATGGCAAATAATGCGAAATAAAAACCGCAGGTAAAACGCCTGCGGTTTTTCATGAAACGCGGTTATGGTCGGGGATATTGAGTCAAACGTAGTAGATGGGCCGATTTCGTGGCGGGTGCCGTCGGCCGATCTCCGCGGGCGGAAGAAAACGGATCATTTTGGTCCCGTGAGGCTTGCGGAGGCACTCGTGCGGGGCCGCCCGAACAAAACTATGTCGGTTTACTACGATGAATTCGACATTCCCGACCATGACTGCATTTTTCTAAATATTGCAAGCGTTCTACCTGCGGTTTTGCAAGCGCGCAATTTACCGTGGTCGAAGGCGGGCGATTCGTCGTAGTAAACCGGCATAGTTTTGAAATGGCGTTAAATCGGTAACAGCCATTTTGCTATGCCGGGGGTGGTCGGCCGTTGGGAAATTACCCTCGCAGGTAGGCGATGGCGATCTGCGTGCGGTTGCGCAGGCCCATTTTGGCAAGGATCGAGCTGATGTGGTTGCGTACGGTGCCTTCGCCCATATAGGCGGTGGCGGCAATCTCCTTGTTGTCGAGGCCGCGGGCGATGAGTTCAGCGACTTCAAACTCGCGGTCGGTTAGGCTGGCAAAGGCGGCGGGCCGGCGGGGCGTGCCGCCTTCGATGCCCGCCCCATCAAAGTTGATATCCTCGATCGCCTTACCCTCGAGCACGCGTTTGCCATCCATGACCTGCGCCAACGCTGGTGGAATGGCGGCGACATCGGTTTTAATCAGGTAGCCGCGGGCGCCCAACTTGAGCGCCGACACAATGTACTCGTCATCCGAGAATGTCGTCAGAAACACCACGCGCGCCGCAGGGTCGCGCTCAAGGATTTCGCGTGCCGCCGAAAGGCCGTCGCGTCCCGGCATCTGGATGTCGAGCAGTGCGATATCGGGTGCGTGCTCGGCATAAAGAGCCACTGCGTCGTTGCCGTCGGCGCCAGTACCCACCACCTCGATTTGCGGCTGGGCGCCCAGGATAATCTTGAGCGAATCGACCACCAAGCGGTCGTCGTCGACAACGATGAGCCTCATCGGTCCTCATCTCCTTGCTGTTTGGGAACGGTGGCAAACACGCGCCAGCCGCCGGCGCCGGCGCGCGGACCGGCGGTGAAGGTGCCGCCAAGCGCCTCGATGCGCTCGCGCATGGAAGCGAGCCCCATGCCCTCCGCGGCGCCGCGGCCGCTTGCTTGGACCCCGCCCACGCCATCGTCGGTAACGATGAGCTGGTAAAACGACGGATGCTCCATACACCGTACAGTGACAGCATGGGCGCAAGCGTGGCGCATGGTGTTGGAGAGCGCCTCGCGCAGGACCGCCGCAAAACAGTTGGCGACGTTTGCGGGTGCATGCTCGGCCAAAACTTCAAGCTCAATCTGCGGACCGCCGTCCGAGTGCGCGCCTTCAACAATGCGTTCGAGCTGCACGGAAAGGTCGACGGCGTTTTCGTTGAGCGCGTGGACGCTGGCGCGCACAAGCTGGAGCGCCTCGTCAACCGTGCGTTTGACGTCGGCGAAATCGGCGGCGACGCCGGGCTCGTCGGCGTGAACCACGCGCAGGGCTTCGGCCTGCAGTGAGGCGCGCGTGAGCTGGTGCCCCACGTTATCGTGGATCTCGCGCGCGATGCGGGCGCGTTCGGCGAGCGTCGCGAGCTCGACTTCGTAGTCCTGGCGGTCGGCAAGATCACGGTTGCGCGCCTCGAGCGCGAGGGCTCGTTCCTGCAGCTCGTCGCGTGTGCGGCGCATGCGCTGCTGCTCGCGCTCCAACTGGGCAGTACGTAGCGATAGCAAGGTGGCGGCAACCGAGAGGATGGCGGTCAGCAGGAGCGTTCGGGCGGTGAGCTCGTCGGCGCGAAGGTCCGCGACGAGCGCAAAGACAAAGGCGACGCCAATGCTCAGCGCGACCCAAACGTGCTCACGGCGCACGCGTCGCGCGATGTCATAGAGGGCGAGGGGCGCAAACGGCACAAACGGCGGCACGAAGACAGCCGCGATGATGTAAGCGTAACTCGCGGCCTCGCTTGTACGGCGCGTGCGTTCCTCCTGTGCGACCTCGGCCAGCGAGGTGGCGATAACGCCAAGGCAAAACGCCGCGACCAGGCGAGCGTCCACAGCAAGACCCATGGCGGCCGCAATACAGCACGCCAGAACGATCGATTTGTCGAAAAGCCTGTTCATACGGGTATTGTACGCGAAGCCGCGCGTGGTAGAGGGGCCGCCTGCGCAACCGTGACATTCCTCCCGCGCGGCAAAGCGGGGGCGCCGGCGGGCCGCACGACCAAACCTCGCACTCGTGACAAAGCTCACTGGTGCGCACCGCCCGCTCCTGCGATGATGCAATCGTACCGGGCCGCAATCAACGGAAGGGCCGTCTCATGACAGACATCGTCCACGTCGAAAACCTCGTCAAGCGCTATGACGATCTTATTGCGCTCGACCACTTTAACTTGAGCATCGCCCCCGGCGAGATCTTTGGTCTGCTCGGCCCCAACGGCTCGGGCAAGACCACGTCCATCAACTGTATTCTGCAGCTGCTTGCCTACGACAAAGGCACCATCGATCTGTTCGGCGAGCCCATGACGCCCGCCCGCTACGACCTCAAGCGCCGCATCGGCGTGGTGCCGCAGCAGGTGGCGGTGTTTGACGAGCTTACGGTGCGCGAGAACATCGACTATTTCTGCAGCCTTTACGTCAACGACCGCAAGCGCCGTCGCGCGCTGGTCGAAGAGGCCATCGACTTTGTCGGGCTGGGCGACTTTACCAAGTTTCGCCCCGGCAAGCTCTCGGGCGGCCTGGCGCGTCGCCTCAACATTGCCTGCGGCATCGCGCACAAGCCCGAGCTCATCTTCTTTGACGAGCCCACGGTGGCGGTCGACCCGCAGAGCCGCAACGCCATCCTGGAGGGCATCTGCCGCCTGCGCGACGAGGGCGCCACAGTGGTGTATACCAGCCATTACATGGAGGAAGTCGAGCAGATTTGCAGCCGCATCATGATCATGGACGGCGGCCGCGTGCTGGCGCAGGGCACCAACGACGAGCTCAAGCGCATGATTCAGATGGGCGAGCGCGTGACTGTCGAGGTCGGCGCCGTCGAGGCCGCCACAGTCGAGCGCCTGCGCGCCCACGAGCACGTGCTTTCGGTTGAGCTGTCCGGCGGCGAGCTCGTCTGCACCTGCGAGGCGAGCCCGCACAACTTGGTTGACATCCTTGACACGCTGCGTGCTGCCGACGTGGCGCTCGGCCGCGTGTGGAGCGAGCCGCCGACCCTCAACGATGTGTTCCTCGAGATCACCGGCCGCGAGCTGCGCGACTAGGGGGCAGCCATGTTCAACACCATTATCATTACGGTCAAGACGCTGCTGCGCCGGCCGAGCACGTGGGTCTGGGGCGCTCTCTTTCCCGTCGCGCTTTCCACGATGTTCATGTTTATGTTTGCGAACCTGAGCTCTGACGGCACGGTCGACCCGGTGCCGGTTGCCGTCGTGGCGGACGAGGCCTGGGACGCCTCGACCTTTAAGGACGTGGCGACGTCGCTTGCCAAGGAAGGCGACGACCGACTGCTTGAGATCCACGAGTGCGACGACGCGGCCGATGCGAACCGTGCGCTCAAGGCCGGCGAGGTCGCGGGCATCTATACGGTCGACGATGCAGGCACGCCCAAACTCACGCTGCTATCGAGTTACGACAGCTCACGTGCGTCGACGGTGCTCACCGACCGCAGCATTCTGGAGACGGTGGCAAGCTCGTATACACAAAATGCCGAGCTCATGTCCCAGATTGCCCAGGACAACCCGGCGGCGCTCGCCAATCCGGCGGCGGTTGCGCGCGCCCTGTCGCTCGAGGGCGGCACCCGCCGTGTAAGCCTGACACGCACCACGCCTGACGGCACGGTCATCTACTATTACGCGCTTTTTGGCCTGGTCGCGATGATGTCTGCCGAGTTTGCCGCCTTGAGCGTCGTCGATTTGCAGCCCAATCTGTCGGGCCTTGGCGCACGTCGCTGCGTGGGCGGCCTTTCCAAGACGGCATCACTGGCTGGCATTTTTGTGGGCTCGTGGCTGGTTTCCTTTGCCTCGATGACGATTGCGATCGGCTACGTGCGCCTGGTCGTGGGCGTCGACTTTGGCGGGCGCGAGGGGCTGTGTCTGGTGGGCGGCGCCGTGTCCGCGCTTGCCGCGACGGGCTTGGGGCTCTTTGTGGGCACGCTGCCTGTTAAGGGCGGCAAGGCGTCCAAGTCCGGCATCCTCACGGGCTTTGCCACCACGTGCGCCCTGTTCGCCGGACTCTACGGCGAGCCGGCGATGGCGCTTGCCGACGACGTTGCCCGCGCCTGCCCGGCCGAGTGTTGGCTCAACCCCGTCAAGCTCATCTGCGACATGTTCAATCGCCTGTATTTCTTTGAGGACCTGGGCCCCTTTGCCGTTCGCGCCGGTGCGCTGGTCCTTATGGCGTTGCTGTTCGTTGCCGCCGCCACGCTGATCTTTGGAAGGAGCCGCTATGAGCACCTTTAAGACCGCGCTTCGCATGGCGCTGGCGCACCCGTTCTACCTGCTCATCTATACGGTGTTCATCTCGCTCATGGGCGTATTCATCGCGGCCTCGGTGAGCTGGAACTCGTCGCAGCTTACCGAGTACAAGCCCTACGACACCAACGTGATCGTGGTCGACCGCGACAATAGCGACCTTTCGCGTGCGCTTACCAAGCATCTTGGTTCGCGATTTGAGCTGGTCACGGGCGTCGGCGACGGCACCTACGACCTCGCGGACGCGCTCTCCAAGAGCAACAGCGCCAAGGGTAGCGCCGACTGCGTGTTCTTTATCCCGGAGGGGTTTGAGGGCGACCTCGTTGCAGCCGCCCGCGCGGGGGAGTCCCTGCCCAGGCTTGATGTGACCTACGGTGCCGGCACCATGGCGGCGGCGCTTTCGTCTGCTGAGGCCTCGCGCTGGATTTCGCTCGCGGGCGCTGCAGCGGCCCTAGAGCCCGCCGCCTCTAATGGTAGCGTCGCCAAGGCCGCCGAGCATGCCGCCGCCAAGCGCGCCGAGGTCCAGATTGAGCAGGTCAAGGTTGGTTCGACTGCCGCCGCCATGCTCAAGTCGTATTTCAACTTTGGCGCGTACGCGATTATCTCGTCGGTCATCGTATCGGTGGGGCTGGTGTTCTCGGGCATGAACGAGCCCGAGCGCGTGCGTCGTATGGATGCCGGCCCAATCTCCGAGCGCCGGCGTTCGCTCGCCGTGTTTGCGGCCGCCACTGTGATCACCGTCTGCATCTGGTTTGTGTCGAGCATGATGGGCGTCGTGGGCTTTGCCGGCGCGGTTGCCGAGGTCGGCGTGGGTCGTGTGTGCCTGGCGCTGGCGGCGACGTTTGCCCTGGCGTGCACGCCTCTGGCCGTTGGCTTTGCCCTTTCGAGCCTGGGTGCGCGTGAGGAGCTGCTCAACGGTGTGGGCAACCTGCTCGGCATGCTCATGACGTTTTTGGGCGGCGCCTGGATGCCGCTGTCGCTGATGGGCCCAGCCGTGCAGACCGCGGCGCATTTTGTGCCGACGTATTGGGTGAACGACGCGATTGGCAAGGCGCTCGCCGCGGACCTGACGTCCACCGTGCTGGGCGACATCGCTTGCGATCTGGGCGTCACAGTGCTCTTTGCCGCGGCCATCGCCGCCGTAGGCCTAGCCCTCGCCCACAACAAATCCCACGCCTAGACACCTACTCATTGGGGACAGACTTAAACGACCAAAAGTATTCATTGGGGACAGACTTAAATGACTAGCCATCGGGGGCAGATAAGGAGCGTCCCCAACTGCCGGGTGGCGAAAGAGCGTCCCTTGTGACTGGTCATTTAAGAACGTCCCCAATGACTAGTCTGAAACAAATCCCCACTCTCGCCCCAAAAATAGTTCGCCAAGGTTTACTATTATGTTCATAAAGTAGTACAAGGCTAACAATGGGGGATATCATGGCAACGCGGGAGGCCTACGTCCAGGTTAAGGATCTCAAAAAGCACTACGGCGATGGAGATGCACGCCTGACGGTGCTCGACGGCATCGACACGTCCATCAACCGCGGAGAGATCTGCGTCATGCTGGGGCCTTCGGGTTCGGGCAAGTCGACGTTTCTTAACCTGATCGGCGGCCTGGAGGATGCCGACGGCGGCTCCATCATGGTGGACGGCTGCGACCTCACGGTGCTCAAGCCTACCGACCTGGGCGAGTATCGCCGCCGTGAGCTGGGTTTTGTCTTCCAGTTCTACAACCTGGTGCCCGATCTCACCATCAAGGAGAACATCGAGGTCACGGCGCACCTGTCCAAAAACCCGCTCAATGTCGACGATCTGCTGCGTTCGCTGGGCCTCTACGAGCACCGCAACAAGTTCCCGCGCCAGGTCTCGGGCGGCCAGCAGCAGCGCTGTGCCATCGGCCGTGCGCTCGTCAAAAACCCGGGCCTGCTGCTGTGCGACGAGCCCACCGGCGCGCTTGACTACAAGACGTCCAAGGAAATCCTGCAGCTCATGGAGGATGTCAACCGCACCTACGGCTGCACCATCATCATTGTCACCCACAATGCCGCCATCGCGCACATGGCCAATCGCGTGCTGCGCCTGCGCGACGGACGCATCGTCGAGGATGAGCTCAACGAGTCGCCCGTCGCGGCCGCCGAGCTCGATTGGTAGGCGGCGCCATGGCACCTCTCGCAAAACGTCTCCCGCGCGAGCTGCGCCGCAATATCGGCAAGTACCTGGGCATCTTTCTTCTTATGTGCGGAAGCATCGCTCTCACCTCGGGATTTTTGCTCGCAGCGCATTCCATCGGCTGCCTTATCGATGACATGCGCGATGCGTACGCGATTGAGGACGGCCGCGTGACCACCTCCTTCGAGGCTACCGACGATCAACTCAAGGCCGCCGAGGATGCAGCCGGCGACGTCGGCGGCGTCACGCTCTACAAGAATTTCTCCATCGACGCCATCATCAAAAAGACCGCCGGCGACGACGGCACCAAGCGCACGCTGCGCACCTATGCGCACCGCGCTAAGGTGGACATTGCGTCCTACTGTGAGGGTAGGGAACCCAAGGCGGATGACGAGGTGGCCATCGACCGTGTCTTTGCCACCAATAACAACCTGTCCGTGGGCGATAAAGTCGAGCTCGAGGGTCGCACCTACACCATTTGCGGCATCATGACCCAGC
This sequence comes from uncultured Collinsella sp., assembly GCA_959019775.1. GTDB lineage: Bacteria > Actinomycetota > Coriobacteriia > Coriobacteriales > Coriobacteriaceae > Collinsella. The sequence continues at coordinate 96,438 of CAUEPS010000004.1, read as the reverse complement.
CCGATAGTCAGGCGCTGTTCCTCAACAATTCGGACTTTACGGTGAACACCATCACGTACGGCGTGGCCGAGGTCACCGATGGCGGCTTTGCCGCGCTCGAAGATGCCGGCGGCGCACCCGCCTACACCTACTCCTTCACCTTTACCGATCGCGACCTCCCCACCGCGGACCGCATCGACGCCGAGCAAGATATGGTCGAGGCACTGACCGACGCCGATGCGCGCGTGGACGATCTGACCGACGCCGATTCCAATCAGGGCATTGGCTATGCGCGCGATGACGTGGACGGCGACTCCATGATGTGGATGACGCTGCTCGACATCATCATCGTGATCATGGCGTTCGTCTTTGTGGTCCTTACCGACGCCACCATCGAGGAGGAGAGCGCCATCATCGGCACGCTGCTCGCCAGCGGTTATCGCCGTCGCGAGATCGTGCTGCACTACCTGGCACTTCCCGCCATCGTGGGCGTGGTCGCGGCGCTTTTGGGCACTGCGCTCGGCGTTGTGTTCTTTACCGAGCCCATGCGCAGCCTCTATTACGGTTCGTACAGCCTGCCGCCCTTCCAGGTGTACTGGAGCTGGGAGATCTTTGTGAAGTGCGCCGTGGTTCCCGCCGCCGCGCTCATCCTCATCACGCTGGTGGGCCTGTTTCGCAAAATGGGCAAGACGCCGTTGCAGTTCCTTCGTCACGAGGCGAGCGGCAAATCGGGCACCAAGCGCGGTATGCAACTGCCGGAGCGCATGGGTTTTGTTTCCCGCTTCCGCCTGCGTATCTTTCTGCGCAACCTGGGCAACTTTGTCACGCTCTTTGTGGGCATTGCGTTTGCCTCGCTGCTGCTGCTCTTTGGCCTGGCGATTCTGCCCACGATGACGCACTACGCGGACAACCTCGAGACAAGCCTGGTCGCCGAGCACCAGTACACGCTCAAGGCCCCACTGGAACTCGAGGGCACCGCCGAGGAGCGCGAGCAGTGGTCGGCACTCGAGCGTTTGCAGTCGGTTGACGGCGCGCTGCTTTCTGCCGCTCAGGATGCCGATGACGAGCTTGACGACGCGGCCGATGCAGCGCAGGCGGCAGCCGATGCCGCGACCAGCGCTCCGTCTGCCGAGAGCCTGGCCGCGGCGCAGGACGCGCTCGCCAAGGTCCAGGACAAGAAGGATGCGCTCTACGCGCGCCTCGATGACCTTGCCGATGCCCTCGGCTGCGACCGCGACGAGGCTATCGACCTGATCGACAAGGCCTCTAAGATCGACACTGACAACGATGATATCCACCCGGTCAATACGACCGACAACGGCGCGGGCACAATCGCACAGGCCGAGAAATACGCCGTTTACCAGCTGCAATACGACCGCGGCGATGGAAATGGCGAGGAGACGATTTCCGTCTACGGCATTTCATCCGATTCGCGCTACTGGAAAGATCTCAACGTCGGCGATGGGCGCATCGTTTTTGGCGGCGGTCTGCTCGATAAGTTTGGCTGGAGCGAGGGTCAGAAGGTCACGCTCGGCGACAAGTACGAGGGCGAGCATTATTCCCTTGAGTACGCGGGCAAGGACTGTGCCTGGGGCTCCAAGTCGGACATGAATATCTATATGAGCATCGACGACTTTAACGAGCTGTTCGGCAACGACGCCGCCTACTTTAACGGCTATGTGAGCGACGAGAAGCTCGACCTCGATGCTCGTTACTTTGCCGGCGACACCACGCCCGACGACATGCGCGCCGTGGGCGACCAGTTCATCGGCATGATGAGCAAAATGATCGGAATGATGGTTGGGCTTGCGGTGTTCATCTTCCTGCTGTTTATGTACCTGCTGACCAAGGCCGTGATCGACCACAGCGCCCGTTCGATTAGCTATATGAAAGTCTTTGGCTATCGCGATAGCGAGATCTCGCATCTGTACATCCGCTCGATCACGCTGTGCGTGGCGGCGTCGCTCGTGCTGAGTCTGCCGGTCATTATTGGCTCGCTCACGGCCATCTTCCGCTCGATGCTGCTCGCCTACAACGGCAATATCGAAATCTATGCGCCCGCTTGGTCCATGGTTGCATGCGTCGGCATTGGCTTTGCGACCTACCTGGTCGTGGCGTTGCTGCACATGCGTTCCATCAAACGTGTGGGCCTGGCCGAAGCTCTCAAGGTGCAGGAGTAGTCATCGGGGACAGTCTTAAACGACTAGTCATCGGGGACAGTCTTTGCTGACTTGCCGGCTCGCCGGCCGGCTGGAAAGGACTGTCCCTAGCTGCCGGCACTTGGGGACTGTCCCCAACTGCCGGGTGGCGAAAGAGTGTCCCTTGCGACTACTCATTTAAGAACGTCCCCAATGACTAGGTGCCGTACTTGACTTTAACTCTGCTTTAACTGGTACCATCTCCTATGTCTGTAACGCCATATAGACCGAGGGGATAGATCTATGACCGCAACTGCACCCGCAGCACCCGCTAAGGTGTACTTCACCAACCTGCGTACGCATGCTCGCGAGAGCCAGCTCGACAAGCTCAAGCGCCTCATCCGTCACGCCGGAATTGAGCAGATCGACTTTGAGAACAAGTTCGTCGCCATCAAGATTCACTTTGGCGAGCTGGGCAACCTGAGCTTTTTGCGCCCCAACTACGCCCGCGCCGTCGCGGACGTCGTGAAGGAGCTGGGCGGCAAGCCCTTCCTCACCGACTGCAATACGCTCTATGTCGGTAGCCGCAAAAACGCGCTCGAGCACATTGATACCGCCTACCAGAACGGCTTTACCCCGTATGCTACGGGTTGCCAGATCATCATTGCCGACGGCCTCAAGGGCACCGACGAGGCGCTCGTCCCGGTCGAGGGCGGCGAGTACGTGCACGAGGCCAAGATCGGTCAGGCACTCATGGATGCCGATATCGTGATTAGCCTCACCCACTTTAAGGGCCATGAGCAGGCCGGCTTTGGCGGCGCCATGAAGAACCTGGGCATGGGCGGCGGCAGCCGCGCCGGCAAGATGGAGCAGCATGCCGCCGGCAAGCCGAACGTCTCGACCGAGCACTGCGTTGGCTGCCGTGCCTGCGAAAAGATCTGCGCGCACGACGCTGTCTCGTTCAACGACACCCGCGAGCGCGAGCTTGCCAACGGCAACACCCGCACGGTGCACGTGGCCACCATCGACCACGATCGCTGCGTGGGCTGCGGTCGCTGCATTGCGGCATGCAACCAGGACTGCATCAAGCCCGGCTATGACGCCGCGGCCGACGTGCTCAACTGCAAGATCGCCGAGTACACCAAGGCCGTCGTCGACGGTCGCCCGAGCTTCCATATCTCGCTTGCCATGGATATCAGCCCCAATTGCGATTGCCATCCCGAAAACGATACGCCTATCGTCAACGACATCGGCATGTTCGCGAGCTTCGACCCGGTCGCCATCGACCAGGCCTGCGCCGATGCCGTCATGGCATCCGAGCCGCTGCCAAACACCGAGCTCACCGATAGCGCGGCCAAGATGGAGCACAACCACGAGCATCTGGAGGGCGAGCAGGCCAAGGATCCCTTCTGCATCACGCATCCCGACACCGACTGGCGAGTGTGCATCGCGCATGCCGAGAAGATCGGCCTGGGCACGAGCAAGTACGAGCTTATCGAGGTCAAGTAGCGCCTAGCTATTGGACAAAATAAGCGCCTTTGTAGCGTAAGTTGAGCAAAAGCCGCCCGTGAGCACAGCGCCCACGGGCGGCTTTTTGGAAGTGCGAGGAAAATCGAATAGCGCCGACCACAAACCGATTTTTGGCAACAAAACCCCAGACGTTGCTTTTTGCCTAAAAATACTCGTCGAGGAAGTCGTCGACCGTGTTCCAGTAGAGTTCGGGGTCGACCTGCGCGCTCTTGGCGTGGGTGGCGCCATGGACGGTGAGCTTTTGCTTGACCTTGCTGGCGCACGCGTCGTAGTTTTGGTCGAGCATGCTGTACGGCACAAAGGTGTCTTGGTCACCGTGGATAAACAGCATGGGAACCGTCGCGCGCTTAAGCTGTTCCACGCTGCTCGCCTTATGAAAGTCGTAGCCCGCGCGCACGTTGCACACCAAGTTTGCTACATCGAGCAAGGGAAAGCTGGGCAGGCCGAACACGTCCTTGAGCTGCAGAGAAAACTCGTCCCAAACACTCGTATAACCGCAGTCCTCGATAATGCATTTCACGTTTGCGGGCAGAGATTCCCCCGCGACGTTCATGGCGGTCGCCGCGCCCATGGATTCGCCAAAGACCAGGATGCGCGCCTTGGGGTCAGCCTGAACGATTCGCTCGATCCATGCGACGATGTCGAGGCGTTCGGGCCAGCCCATGCCGATATAGTCGCCGCCGGAGCGCTCGTGGGCGCGGGCGGCGGGTGCGAGTACGTTCATGCCGCGGTCGTGGAATCGCTTGACGTATCGGGCCATACCGATGGGCTCGTTGGTATATCCATGCAGGCAGACGGCGTAGTCGTGTGCGCTCTCCGACGCAGCAAAATACCAGGCGGCAAGCTCGGTCCCATCGTCCGCGGTGAGGCTGCTGCTCTCGCGGTTCTCCTTAAACCACGCCCGCGCCTCGGTATCCTCGGCATCCGGCTGCTCACCTTCTTTGTCGTTCTTGCTATCCTGCATCATCTTCATGGTGTATGGCGCGCGGGGATTCAGCGCGAAGTCAAACAGAAAGTTGCCGGCAAATCCGAGCAGCGCAACGACAACCACTAGTGCAACGATGCCGGCTATCTTGAGCTTTCGATGGGAACGTGCGTTTTGAGCCATGCGGTATTCTCCTATAAGATGTTAATACATCAACATTTAATGCAAGCGCATTATGGACGTTCGCCGTTGATGCGTCAACAGGCAAAGAATGGGTAAACAAAGGGTCACGTATGGTGCAAATTTCGCACGTACCTAGACGCTTTGATATAGTGTTGAGAACTCTTTACGTTGGAGGATGTAACCGGCATGTCCGATTCGAGCGACAGTTCTAAGCCGCGACCCAAGACCGCGGTCGTTCCACACTACACAGTGGGCGAGGAGATCATGAACTCCGTCACCCATGGTGTCGGCTGCCTGCTGGGTATCGCGGGCCTGGTGCTCCTGATCGTATTCGCCGCCCTGCGCGGCGGAGGCCCGGCCCATATGGCCGCGGCGATTGTCTATGGCGTCAGCATTATCCTCGAATACCTAGCCTCCACGCTCTACCACGCGATTCAGCCCGCGCGCGCCAAGCGCGTGTTTCGCATCATCGACCACAGCTGCATCTACCTGCTCATAGCCGGCAGCTATACGCCGTTTTGCCTCATCACGCTCGCAAACGACGGCGGCGCTGTGCTGTTCTTTGCCGTATGGGCCATCGCCATCATCGGCATCGCCCTCGAGTGCTTCCTACGCGAGCGCCAGCCGCATTGGGTAAGCGGCCTGGTCTACCTGCTGATGGGCTGGCTCGTTGTCTTTAAGCTGCCCGAACTTGTTGCGCTGCTCAACCCCGTGGCACTTGCCCTGCTCGCCGTCGGCGGCGTGTGCTACACCGCGGGCGTGCCGTTCTATATCGCCAAAAACGTGCGCTATCTGCACAGCGTGTTTCACCTGTGGGTGCTCGCCGGCAGCATCTTCCAGTTCATGGCGGTGATCCTCTTCGTAATCTAGCGACCATGCCTGCGCGCCCGCGTTCTCGTTTGGGCGCCGGTGCAATTGCCGTATCCGCCATCAACGTTTTAACCTGACGTCCCGAATCTTGGAGGTTCGAGAAACTCCCGATGGACATAACCATCTCCCTTATCACCACCCTCGTTTTGACCCTCATCAACGGCTACTTCTCTATGTCCGAGATGGCGCTCACCACGGCCAAGCGCGCCGTGTTGGAGCACGAGGCCGAGGAAGGCGACAAGCGCGCCGAGCGTGCCATTAAGCTGGCTGCCGACTCCGACCAGCTGCTCGCCACCATCCAGGTCGCCATCACGCTCGTGGGCTTCGCCTCGTCCGCCGTCGCCTCGACGAGTCTGTCCGACCCGCTCGCCACGTGGCTCATGAGCTTTGGCATCGCGCCGCTCTCCGCCATCGCGCGCGGCCTGGCGCCGGTCATCATCACCGTCGCGGTCGCCTTCGTGTCCATCGTGATCGGCGAGCTTGTGCCCAAGCGCATCGGCCTGGCCAACGCCGAAGGCGTGTCCAAGCAGGTCGTGGGGCCGTTGTCGTTTTTCCAAAAGATCGCTCGTCCGCTCGTGTGGCTGACCGGCGCTTGCTCCGATGGCCTGGCCCGCATCCTGCGCATCAAGAGTGCCGACGACCGTCAGAACGTCTCGGAAGAAGAGATCAAGTACATGGTCTCGGAGCAGGACGACCTGCTCGACGAGGAAAAGCGCATGATCCACGAGATCTTCGACCTGGGCGACACCGTTGCCCGCGAGGTCATGGTGCCGCGCGTGGACACCACCATGTGCGAGGACGACGAGACGGTCGCCGACGTGCTGTCCACCATGCGCCAGACCGGCTTCAGCCGCATCCCCGTCTATCACGAGGATCCCGACAACGTCGCCGGCATTGCGCACATCAAGGACCTGATCCAACCCGCGCTCGACGGCAAGGGTGACCAGCCCATCGCCGGCTTTTTGCGCGACGCCACCTTTGTGCCCGACACCAAGGACATCCTGCCGCTACTGTCCGAGATGCAGACCTCGCACGACCAGATCGTGGTGGTCGTGGACGAGTACGGCGGCACGGCCGGCATTATCACCATCGAGGATATCGTCGAGGAGATCGTCGGCGAGATCGAGGACGAGTTCGACCCCGACAACAAGTATCTCACGCGCCTTTCGCGCCGCGAGTGGCTCGTTGATGGGCGTTTTTCGTGCGATGACGCGATTGAGCTTGGTTGGCCGCTCGAGGAAAGCGATGATTATGAGACCATCGCCGGCTGGATTTTGGAGCTTTGCGACTCGGTGCCCGACATCGGAGAGGTGTTTGAGGTTGCGGGGTACAAGTTTAAAGTGCAGTCGATGCGTGGCCAGCGCATCTCGCTCATTCGCGTGATCGCTCCGGCCGAAACCGATAAGAAGGATTCCGAGTCTTCGGTAGACGAGCCGACGACGTCGGGTGCGGGTTCCGCGAATCCGCACGACGGCGACGAGTAGGACAAGGAAGAGTAGGGGAGAGTTATGGCAGGCCTGTTTAACATCCTTAAGGTCACCGTCAGCGAGGACAAGATCTGCGCGCACGTGCTGGTGAACCCCGGCATGCCGCTCATGACCTCGGAGGATATCGAGGCTACGGCGCGCGTGTATTACCTGGTGCCGGCGATTGCCAAGCACCTGTGCCTGGGCGATTCTGGCCGCGAGTTCCAGGACTGCATGGGTCAGACCGAGCTCTGCCACCTGCTGGAGCACGTGACGGTCGAGCTCATGAACGAGACCGGTCTTGCCGGTAGCATCTCGTGCGGCCGCACGCGCGTAAGCGAGCACGACGAGCGCGTTTTTGAGGTTGAGCTTTCGTGTCCCGACGACGCGCTGGCCATCGGTGCGCTGTCTTCGGCCACCTTTATGATGGACTGGGCGTACCTGCACGCCGACCAGCCTGCCCCCGACGTGGAGGGCACGGTCGCGGGCCTGCGCAACCTGGTGCTGGGCATGCGCGCCGAGGCCGAGGGCAAGGATCCTCACGAGGCCGTCGCCGCTGCGAACGGCGAAGATGCTGCCGAGGACGAGGGCGCTGACGAGGGCGATGTGCCGGTCGACGCCGAGCCCGTTGCCGATGCGACAGCCGAGCCCGTTCCCACCGAGCCCCAGGGCGTCCCCAACTTTGACGACGAGCCCCAGGTGGCGATTGATACCGAGGGTGCGGTTGCCGAGAACCACGAGGCCTCCGCTGCCGTCTTTGGCGGTGCTGCGACGGTTCCGGCAGGACCTGCGCATGAGAGCGGCCTGCCGCTCGTGGACGGCGCCGGCGAGGACCCGGGTGCCACGGTGGCCATGCCGGCTATGCCCCAGGAGTAGGCCTACGCGTTTATCACCATCACGTACCTGCGCCTTTGCCGTACGCAGATGAGCGGAGCGGCAAGTGATGCGCTGCGGGTATAATGGACAGCATTCAAACGGTGGGCACCGACGTGCCCGCAGGAGAGGAATGATCATGGGTAAGACTTTCAGCTTTGTCTCCGGCGCACTTTTTGGTGCCGCTGCCGGCGCTATTGTCGGCGTTGCTCTGGCCCCGCGCTCGGGCGCCGAGACCCGCGCCATGGCTGCCGATATCGCCAACGACGCCTGGGACAATATGCGCGACACCTACGAGCACAGCGCCGAGGAGGCTCGTGCTGCGGTGAATGACTTTGGCCCGATGGTCGACGCCAAGACCGACGACCTGCGCGCCAAGGTCGACCTGGCCCGCGAGCGCATGGACCAGCTGCGCGAGCAGCTCAACGACGCCATTTCGGGCGGCAACGTGACGCCTGCCGCCGACGTCGTGGTCGAGAACGCCGTCGAGGCTGATACCGAGGCTGCGGAGCCCTCGACCGAGGCATAATGCGCGCCGGGGATTTTGTCGGCGCCAAGATCTATCGCAAGCCTACTGAGGACAAGCGTACCAAAAAGGACGGCACACCGCGCAGCCCTAAAAAGCTCGGAAAGATTCACTTTCCGGTCTTTACCCCGGGCGGTACGCGCGTGGTCGGCTTTATGGTCCGCCAGTCCGATATCGCGGGCATGATCGAGCGCCCCGATCGATTCGTAGCGCTCGACGCCATTGGTGTCTACGAGGGCGCCATTGCGGTCGATGACGTCAAGGACACGTACGATGCCGCCGCCGCTAAGCGCCTCGACATCAACCTGGACGATTGCATCATCTGGGTCGGTATGGACGTGCGCACGGAATCGGGCGACGTCGTGGGCTATTGCTCGGATGTGGAGTTCAAGCCGCGTTCGGGCATCGTGCAGGCATTCTATGTGACCGCCGGTGCTGCTTCGAGTGTTTTGGTCGGTGACACGCAGGTGCCGCCGACGATGCTGCGCGGCTACGAGAACGGTGCGATGGTCGTCTCGGACGAGGTCAAGTCGCTCGGGTATTCGGGCGGTGCGGCCGCCAAGGCCGCCGAGGCCAGCGTCGTGGTGGGTGACAAGGTCAAAAAGGGTGCCAAGGTACTCGACGACAAGGGATCGGTTGCCGTGGACAAGGGCAGTCGCGCACTGGGCAAGCAGCTCGGCAAGACGCGCGGCATGTTCAAGGCCTTTAAGGACGAATACCAAAAGGCGAGCGGAGGCTCGTCAAAAGCTACAAAATAGCGACGTACCAAATGATGGGAGGCAAGCCGGAGACCTGTTGCTCCGGCTTGCTGTGTTTATGGGGGAGGGCACATGCGCCAAAACGGATCCAACTTAAACGGGCGTTCGGGTGCGCGTCCGACGGCGCGCCGCGATCTGGGGCAGCTGCCCAGCGGTCAGCGCAAGCGTCACCGTAAGCCCGGCGCGATGTACCTCAACCATAGCCGTGGGTTTAGCGATCGCAGTGCGCGCATCGGCAACAGCCGTACGCCCCGTCGTTCGTCTCGCCTGCCCTACGCGCTCATCGCCGTGGGTTGCGCGCTCGTGCTGTTTATCGCTGCCGTCGTGGGCTACGTCAACCGCAGTGTGGACGTGGAGCTCAACGGCCAGAAGACCGCGGTGCGCGTGGGCTCTACGCTGCAGAATCTCATTGACGACCAGGAGTTGACTGACACCTACGACGCAGGCGACCTGCTGGCCGTCGATGACAGCGTGCTCAAGCGCCATGGAGGCGAAAAGCTGTCGGTGAAGGTCGACGGCAAGCGCGTGAAGCAGGGCAAATGGGATAGCCGCGAACTCGAGGGCGGCGAGAAGGTGACGGTCAAGGATGGCCGTAACACTTACGAGAAGCACGAGATTCAGGCTACGGTTATCGAGCCCAAGCTCAAGGTCGAGGGCACGGGCGCTATCGAGTATGTGCAGACATGGGGTGTCCAGGGCCGATCCGAGGTGTGGGTTGGTGAGCAGTCGGGCAAGACGCAAGACCGCGGCGAGGTTGTGCCCGCCACCGATTGCGTCGTTGCGTGCGCCAGCGTGGCGCCCAAGGGCAACAAAAAGTACGTGGCGCTGACGTTTGACGAGGGTCCGAGCGGCGCCACCAAACAGATCTTGCAGGTGCTCAAGGAAAAGGGCGTCACCGCGACGTTCTTCCTTTCGGGCGATGCGGCCGAGGCCTCGCCTGCCACGGCCAAGGCGATTGTCGATGCCGGGTGCGAGATCGGATCCAACAGCTACAGCGACGATTCTCTCAAGGGTCAGGACCGTGAGGCGGTACGCGAACAGATCACGAAAGGCACCGATGCGATTAAGTCGGCGACTGGCGTGAAGACGATGCTGCTGCGTGCTCCCTACGCTGCCTTTGACGAGCAAAACTGGATTGATGCGATGGATCTGGTCTCCGCCGTGGTCTCGTGGAATATTGACTCGGGCGACTGGCTGCTCAACGGTGCCGACGAGCAGGTCTCGACGGTGCTCGATTCGGTGACGCCGGGCAATATCGTGCTGCTCACCGACAGAGACGAATGCGCCGAGCAGACGCTCGAGGCGCTGCCGCAGATTATCGACGGCCTCATTGCCGACGGCTACAAGATCGTGACGCTCAGCGACCTGGTCAAGACGGACACGTCGCTGAGCAAAAAGCTCACCTCGCTGACGAAGGTCGCCATGCCCAAGGACGCCGTGTTCCCCCAACTTGCCGAGGACGACGACACCACAGAGTAGTCATTGGGTAGTCGTTTAAGAACGTCCCCAATGGCTATGTCACGGATGCGTCAGCGTTTGGTATGCCTGCAATGTGCAGCGCATAAATTCGATGCCGCAGGGCGATGCTGATGCTATAGTTACTGCGGTTAATGAGGGTCAAGAGAAAGGTTACAGGTGAAATCCAAACCTCGACCATACAGTCGATGACCCCATGCAGGTGCTTTTTGCGCATGCACGGGGTGTGAGCGTCGAGTGGCGTGCCGCCCGCGCATGCGTATACATATCCAGAAGCCCCCGGACGCCGCACGCGCGGCCGCATCCGGAGGAATTATGATGGGGAGCACCATTGAATTATCTGAGTGAGATGCTCAAATTGCCGGTCTTGGACGTCGATGGCGAAAAGCTCGGCGTGGTCAACGATTTTGGTATTGCTACCGGCGAAGTTTTTCCGCACGTGACGTCGCTCGCGTTCCGCGGACCCGGCAAGACGCCATTTATGATCAGCTGGCGCAAATGGGTCGACCGTATCGACGAGACGGGTGTACACCTTAAGACGTCGGCCACCGAAATCCGTTTTTCGTACCTGCAGCCGACCGAACTCTTGCTTGCCCGCGACGTGCTCAACAAGCAGATTGTCGACACGCAGGGCATGAAGGTCGTGCGCGTCAACGACATCAAGTTTTCCATGTCGGGCGAAAACCAGCTGCGCCTGCTGGGCGCCGAGGTCGGTGCTCGCGGTCTGCTACGCGCCATCAGCCCCGCGCTCGAGCATATCGTCGAAGGCTTTATGAAGCACCTAGGCAAGCCGCTCAGTGAGGACATCATCGCTTGGTCCTACATGGACCTGCTCGACCGCTCGACCAAGAACATTCAACTCTCGGTGTCGCACAAGACGCTCGGCGAGCTGCACCCTGCCGACATCGCCGACATTATCGAGCAGCTCGACCCGCGCCTGCGTGCGCAGGTGTTTGCGCAGCTCGATACTGCCCAGGCCGCCGAGGCCATCTCGGAGTTCGATGACGACGAGCTTATGACCGAGATGCTCGAGGGTCTGTCCGATACGGACGCATCGTCGATGCTGGCCATGATGGACCCGGACGATGCAGCCGACCTGATCGACGAGCTCGATTACGAGAAGGCCGAGAAGCTCCTGCGCCTGATGGGCGTCAAGGAGGAGAAGGCGATTCGTAACCTGCTGGGGTATGAGGACAACACCGCCGGCCGCATCATGACCTCGGAGTTTGTCTCCCTGCCCGCCACGGCAACGGTCGGTGACGCCATCGAGGCGATTCGCGAGCTCGACGAGGACTTCGAGAGCGTCTACTACGTCTATACCGAGGATCCGAGCGGCATGCTGACCGGCGTGCTTTCGCTGCGCACGCTGATCGTAGCCGACCGCGACGCCACGCTGGGTCAGCTGGCCTATCGCGACCTGGTCTATGTGTCGCCCGACGAGGACCAGGAAGACGTAACGGACGAGATGACCAAGTACGACCTGGTTGCCATCCCTGTCTGCGACGAGAACCGTCATATCCTGGGTATCGTAACCTTCGACGACGCCATGGACGTTATTGCCGAGGAGCATCAGGAGGACCTGCAGATCGCCGGTGTCGGCTCGGGCGACAGCGCGTCGGACGACTCGACGAACGTGCTCAGCTGGTTCGTGCATCGCCAGTACTGGGTTGTTGTATGGGGCATCGCATCGTGCATCATGGCGACCGTGCTGGGAACGGCGCTCGGCTCCGCGCATCTGGTGGTGTTCCCCATGTGCGCCATGCCGCTCGTGCTGCTGGCGGCCTCGCGCATGGTGTCGTTCGTCAAGAACTACTTCCTGGAGTATGACGGTCACGACGACGAGCCCAAGCCGTATCTGGGGTTCTTCTTCCAGAGCACGGGCATGGGCCTGATTCTGTCACTCGTGACCTACCTGTGCGCCCAGCTGGTGCGCACCGCCGCGTTCCCCGATGCGCCCATGTTTGAGGAGCAACTCTTTACCGGGTGTTTTAATATCGCTGCCATCATTTGCCTGGTTGGCAACATGAGTGCCGTGATTTACCTGATGGTGCTGTTCTGGCGTGACGAGCATGACCTCAACACGTCGGGCACCGCCATGAACGTCATTGCCGTCATGATCTCGTGTGTGGCGTATTGCATCGCCGCGGTGCTGCTCGCCATGTCAGTCATGGGTTAGGTGGTCGCGTGCAAAATACCAAGCAAAAGTCGGGCACCAAGCAAAAGCTGACCATCGCGGCCATCTTTGGCGCTATGGGCCCCGGTCTGCTGGCGGCGCTTTCGGGCAATGACGCCGGCGGCATTGCAACGTATTCCAGTGCGGGTGCCAGCTATGGCTACAAGATGCTCTGGATGCTTCCCGTCATGACTGTGCTGCTCATCGTGACGCAGGAGACCGCGGCGCGCTGCGGCTGCGTCACGGGTAAGGGCCTGGCATCGCTCATTCGCGAGCGCTTTGGCGTGCGCAAGAGTGTACTTGCTATGGCGGCGCTGTTGATCGCCAACACGGCTGTGACCATTTCGGAGTTTGCGGGCATCGCCAGCGGTCTTGCTCTCTTTGGCGTGCCGGCGAGCATCTCGGTGCCGTTGGTGGCGCTGCTGGTATGGATGCTTACCATGTCGGGTAGTTTCCAGCGCATCGAGAAGATTCTGCTGCTGGTGAGCTGCGTGTTCGTGACCTATATCGTCGCCGCGTTTATGGCTGGCCCCAACTGGGGTGAGGTCGCGGTCGACCTGGTCGTGCCTAACATTCAAAATGACCCCAGCTACGTGTCGCTCGTGGTCGCAACGATCGGTACCACCATCGCGCCGTGGATGATTTTCTTGGCGCAGAACAACGTGGTCGATAAGAACGCGGGCGAGGACGACATCGTGCTGCAGCGTATTGATACCGTGAGCGGCTCGATCGCTGCTGATATCATTGCGGGCTTTATTATCATCACGACCGGTACGGTGCTGTTCCCGGCGGGTATTCAGATTAGCGATGCCGCCGATGCCGCCCGCGCGCTGGAGCCCATTGCGGGCCAGTGGTCCACGGTGTTGTTTGCCTCGGGCCTGGTCGCAGCGAGCTTCTTGGCTGCCTGCGTGCTGCCGGGCGTTACGTCGAGCGCTATCTGCGAGGCATTTGGCTGGGAGCGCGGTGCCGACCGCAGCTGGGACGAGGCCCCGGTCTATCGCGGCACCATTACTGCCATCATCGGTATTTCTGCCGTGCTGGTGCTTATGCCCGGTGTCGATCTGTTCCAGATTATGATGACCTCGCAGGTCATCAATGGCGTGCTACTGCCCGTGGTTCTGGTGTTCCAGGTGGTTATCGCCGCCGACCGTCACATTATGGGTGCCAACCGCAACGGCCGCGTGTGGAACGTGCTCACGTGGGCGACTATCGCCGTGATTACGGTGCTGACGGTCGTCATGTTTGTCCTGCAGGCGATGGGCTACAGCGCTTGACATCCCTTTTGGTTTCCGAGCAGGCCGCAGCGATGGGCGGCGGCCTGTTTTTTGCTTGCTATAGGGGGTTAGTTATATGGCAGTGGGCAAAAAATGCCAAATATGAGTACTGCTGCTAAGCGAATAGCATTTACATTCAAAAAGATAATGAACATAACATATAATATGTTCATTAAAATTGGCTTCAATACGCCATAAACCAGTCAGATTGGCTGCTTTCGGGGGTTGTAGGGGTCGCTCGGTCGTCATTTTAGGTGGTTTTGCCTGCTACTAAAATGGTAACAGTACTCATATTTGCCCTTTTTGCCCACGACCTCTTGGAGCCGGCTCGAAAAGAGCGATTTTGGGGCTTGGAAACAACGCTCGGGGCGGCGAGGCGTCCAGAATTCGGTTACAAGGAGGGCGTTCCTCGGCTGTGTCAGGAGTGTCCCTAAGTGCCGGCACATAAGGAGCGTCCCTAACTGCCGCAGGGGGCGTCGGCCGTGGCCGACGCCCCCTGCGGGTGTAAGCAGATTTGGCTGCGTGTTACTTGTCGCCGCCGAGCTTGTGCGGCTTGAAGGCGAGGGCGTTGACGAGTGCGTCGGTGGCAGACTTGACGGCCGCCGGCTGAGGATCGTTGACGTGATCCTCGGGGTGCACGGGCAGGTCCTTCTTGACCGCGTCGTGGATCAGGTTGAGATATTCGGTCACGCCGGCGGTCGACAGGTGCGTGCCGTCGCCATCGAACAGGTCATTTCGGTTGGCGCTGTATCCGTACCAGTCGATAACGCGCACGTTCTTGTAGCGCGTGGCGGCGTTGGCGATGGCCTGGTTGGTCGAGCCAACCCACGGCTGCGGGCTGCGCGTGTTCACAAACACGACAATGCGCTTGTCTCCCGCATCGGCCATGATGGCATCGATTTGATCGTCGGTCACCAAGCCGTTGGTGCCCAGGGCAAAGACAACGATTTTGCCGGCAAGGTTCTGCTGGATATAGCCCTCAAATGTCGCACGGCCCGCATCGAATTGGCGGCCCTTTTCGGCATCGATATGGCTGTGCGGGAACACGCCATCAAAGGCGTCCACGGCACGTAGCGACACGGAGTCACCGATCATCAGCAGGTCGTAGGATCCATCGGGGAAGCCATCGTTGTCCTTGTCGGTGTCGTCGGCTGCCTGTTGGTCCGTGGGCGCAGCGTTTTTAGCTTCCTTGTTGAGGACTTCGGCGCCCTCGCCGCTCAGCGCGGAGGTTTCCGGTACAAAGATCAAGCCGCCCAGCGCGATGACGAGCACGATGCCGCAAGTGGCGCACACGGGAATATGCGCGCGTACCCAGTTGGCAGGCGTGGTGGTGCCATCGCGGAACTCGGAGACGGTGCGTCCGAAGACGCCCTTCCTAAACGGCGTCTCGATAAAGCGGTAGGAGCACTCGGCCACGGCGACCACCAGCAGTACCTGCAAAATGTACTGCCACCAGGGCGTATCGTTGATGTTGGCGACCGGGTTCATGAGCAGCAACAGCGGATAGTGCCACAGGTAGATGCTGTAGGAGCGCTTGCCAACCCATACGAGCGGCTCGGCGGATAGCGCGCGGGCCACCATTCCCTGGGGCTGCACGCAGGCTGCGATGACCATGAGCGTAAGGATGGAGCACAGCAGCGTGCCTCCGCGATACTGGAATGCCGTGTAGCCGTTGGTGAGCGCGACCATGGCGGCAAGGCCAACCAGGCCCACGACGCCCAACACATCGATGGATGCGGGTGAGGACCAAAAGCGTACGAGCGCGCTCGGCTGGGCTGGGGCAGTCTCGGCTGCGTTGTCGGCCTTCGTACCCTGTTTGTTCTCGGCATTCTTTCCGTGCCTGGCGGCGCCAACCAGGCGGTCGAGCCCCAGACGATGCGCGAGGCGCACGGGCGCCAGGTCGCGATCGGGGATAAAGGCCATCCAGGCGCCCAGCAGCAGTGAGAACACGCGGGTGTCGGTGCCGTAGTACACGCGGCTGGGGTCGGCGGCAGGGTTGTAGAGCACCATCATGGCGATGGCGGAAACCGCAGCCAAGCCCAGAACCACGCGGCGCGTGCTGGGCTTGCTCATGTGCATGGATACCATGGCAAGCAGCAGCGGCGGCCAAACCAGGTAGAACTGCTCCTCGATGGCGAGCGACCAAAAGTGCGTGAGCGGCGAGGGGTCGCCCAAGGCGTTGAAGTACGAGACGTCCTGCGCGATCTGCCACCAGTTGTTGAAGAACAGCAGCGACGGCAGGATGTCGAGACGCATCTTGGTGAGCATCACGTGGTTAAAGATCGTGCACAGCGCGCAGGTAACCACCACGACGGTCACTACGGCGGGGAACAGACGGCGGATGCGGCGAATCCAGAAGCTCTTGAGGTCGATGCGCCCGGTCTTGGCGACTTCGTTGAGCAGCAGGCGCGTGATTAGATAGCCCGAAAGCACAAAGAAGATCGTGACGCCGAGCAGGCCGCCCTGAGCCCACGTAAGATTGAGGTGATAGAGCACCACCGCGACAACGGCGAGCGTGCGCAGGCCGTCGAGGGCGGGAATGTAACGAGATTTGGGACGAGTGGGCGTCTGGTCCGCGGCGGCGGCGCTGGCGTGGTCCGCTTTGTTGGCGGGTGCTCGATGGGGGCTCGGGGTGCGTCGCGGGTCGCCTGCGCGGCGTTCAGTGCGCGGGCGTTCGTGCGGCGCCTGGTTATCGGGCGCGCAGCGCGGGCCGCGTGAGCTCGATTGCGGGAATTGTTCCATAAAACATCATCCAATGACGAGAAAAATCAGCACGTATTCATTGTAGCTGCCCGCTCCTGTGAATGCTTGCTGCTGGCGCAACCTCAAGCGCGCGTCCACATCAAAGTGAACTAAAGTTATAGAGGCGCGAGAGCGCACGATTGACGGCCAACGGCGGGTGCAGAGCCCGCGGACGAGGAGGTTTCCATGGCAGATAGCGGCATCGTTGCGGTGTTCGGCAGCATGAACATGGACCTTTCGGTGGCGTGCGAGCGCATGCCGCGTGCGGGCGAGACCGTTGGCGGCAGCGGGTTTATCACCAACGCCGGCGGCAAAGGCGCCAACCAGGCCGTAGCTGCTGCGCGCATGGGCGCGCACACGCATATGATCGGCGCGGTCGGCTGCGACGCATTTGGCACGTCGCTCGTGGCGGGGCTCCAAGACGCCGGCGTGGACTGTGTCTTTGTAGCGCGTCGCGATGACGTGGAGACGGGAACGGCGACCATCATTCGCTGCGAGGGTGACAACCGCATCGTGCTGTCGCCGGGTGCCAACCATGCGCTCGCGGGCGAGGATGTTGCCCGCGCGCTGAGGCGTCTGGTAGCCGATGAGCTCGACGGAGACGCCAGCGATATTGCCCCGGCTGTCGGAAGCGTCTTTATCGCCCAGGGCGAATGTGACCTTGCAGCGACGGCCGAGGCGCTCGTTTGCGCTCACGAGCTGGGGTTCTATACGGTCTTTAATCCAGCTCCTGCCTGCGAGTTGCCTGCGGAGGCCTGGCCTGCGGTCGACCTGGTCTGTCCCAACGAGACTGAGTGCCAGGTGCTGACGGGCATCTTGCCCGCGGATGATGCGAGCTGCGTCGCGGCGCTCAATGCCCTGCTCGCCAAGGGTGCCGGAGCTGCGGTCATCACGTTGGGCGGCGCCGGGTCGGTTACGCTCGGCGATGACGGCGAGCCGCTGCGCATGCCGGCGCTCTCGAGCACGTTGGTCGATACGACGGCCGCGGGCGATACATTTATCGGTGCGCTTGCCGCGGCTCGTCTGGAGGGCCTGCCGCTCTTTGAGTGCATGGCGGCGGGTGCACGCGCCTCGGCGGTGACGGTGTCGCGCCTGGGCGCACAGCAGTCGATTCCCACGCGCGCCGAAGTTGATCGCGTGTTTGATTTAGACGATTTGGTACAAGACGGAGAAGCGGAGTAGAACAATGGCAATCAAGAAGCTGATCCTTGATCTGGATATGGGTGTGGATGATGCGATGGCGCTTGCCTATGCCATCGCGAGCCCCGAGGTGGAGCTCGTCGGCATCACCACGTGCTTTGGCAACGTGCGCGTCGACCAGTCGGCGCATAACTGCCTGGCGGTGCTCGACCTGTTGGGCCGTCCCGAGGTGCCGGTGTACCTGGGTGCCGACCGTCCTCTGCAGGCGACTGAGCCTTATACGCCGCCGGCGTCCACCGCGCTCATTCACGGTAAGAACGGCATCGGCGGCGCGAGCGTGCCCGCGTCGCCCTACGAGCCGGTGGGGGCGACATCGGCTGATGGCAACGCTGCGGTCGATTATCTGATCGATGCCGCGCGCACCTATGGTCCCGATCTGGTCTACGTAGCGACCGGCCCGCTCTCCAACCTGGCGCTTGCCCTGGAGCGCGATGCGGCGGCGGTGATGTCTATCGGCCGCGTGGTGGTAATGGGCGGTGCCCTGACCGTGCCCGGTAACGTGAGTGCGGGTGCCGAGGCCAACATGGCAAGCGATCCCGAGGCGGCCGATGCCGTGCTGCGCTCGGGCCGCAAGCTCACCATGGTGGGCCTGGACGTGACGCATCGCGTGGTGCTCACGCGCCGCGACATTGCCGGTTGGACGGGCTCGGGCACCATGGCGGGCTGCGCATTTGCTAGCATGGTCGAGCACTACATTGGCTCGTACGAGATGAACGCACCCTACCTGGGTGGTTGTGCGCTGCACGATCCGTTGGCCGTTGCCGTGGCGATCGACCCCACGCTCGTAGGTGCACTCGGCTGCAATCTGCGTGTTGATCTGCTGGGCGAGTATCGCGGTCGCACCATTTGCGATGAGCACCGCCTGTCCGACCCCGACAAGAGCGCGCTTGTGGCACTCACCGTGGACGCCCCGCGCTTTCTGTCCGAGTTCAAGGCGCGCATGGCCCGCATCCTAGGCTAGGCTCGGGATCGAAGCACGCCCATCTGCTCGATGTGGCCGCTGGCGGGCCGACATCTACCGTTCGCCAGCCCGATGGTCCCCGGGGCGGGGAAAGCGCTATAATGCATTCTGCATCTTGGATTGTTACTCCTGTGTGGAGGCATGCCCAAGAGCAATACAACACGGATTGTTACGTAAGGCATGACCGCAATAGCACTGCTATTGGCTATCATGCCTTTTTCTGTGAGTGTTCTTGAAAGGAGGTTCACCATGCTTGCAATTAAAAAGCTTAACAACAACGCGGTTCTTTGCCGTGACGGACAGGGGCGAGATGTCATCGCCATGGGCAGGGGCGTCGGTTTCGGCGGAGATTTTCCTCGAGAGCTCCCTCTTTCTAAAATCGAGCATACGTTTTACGACATTGATCCTAAAGGACAAGATGTCATGAGGGATCTTCCCTCGGATATCGTGATGTTTGCGGCGAAAGTTATGGACATCGTTGCCAACGAACTGCCCTACGACCTCTCGACCAATGCGACGCTGTTCATGGCTGATCACCTGTCGTTTGCCGTTGCGCGAGCCCAAAAGGGGGTCCGCATCGCGATGCCTCTTGCCTATGAAGTGCGGGAGACGTATCCGAAGGAATACAAGGCTGCCCAGTTTATCGTCATGCGACTCGAGAAGGAGCTCGGAGAGCGGCTTCCCAAGGATGAGATTGCCAGTATTGCGATGAATCTCGTCAATGCGCGGGTTGTTCAGGCCATCGAGACCGCGAGCAAACCCACCAAGCAGTTTGACGATATGCTAGAAGATGTCACTGAGATCGTCGAGAGTGATTTTCGCATCATCGTTGACCGCGATTCCTACGATTTCACTCGCTATGCCACGCATCTGCGGTACCTGTTCAAGCGCATTCAAGCCGGCGAGTCGCTGAACAGCGCCAACATGCAGATGTACAAGAACTTTCGTGAGGAGTTTCCGCAGTTGGCAGAGTGCGTGAAGCATATCGGTTCCTATTGTCGTGAAACGTGGGACGCCACGCTCTCCGAGGAGGAGGAACTCTATCTGATGATCCATCTCAACCGGATCATCTCCAAAAAAGGATTGTAACCCGTAGCCATTCGGGGCATGACCTTTGCCGATTCGAACAGTAAGCCAAGATTGTGCAAAGGAGCCAATGATGGCAAATTACAAAAAGGTGGCAGAGCAGATTCTCTCCACTGTGGGCGGGGCGGAAAACGTGGCTTCGGTTACGCATTGCATGACGCGCCTGCGCTTCAACCTCAAGGATGAAAGCCTCTCGAATGATGAGAAGCTTGAGGACATCTCGTCTATCATCAGCGTCGTGCACGCCGGAGGGCAGGTGCAGCTGGTGGTCGGGCCCACGGTCGACAAGGTCTACGACGAGGTTTGTAAGCAGGGCGGATTCGAGGTCACGGTATCGATTGACGAGGAACTCGATGGCCCTCAGCTTAGCTGGAAGGAGCGCTTGGCGCCCAAGCACCTCTTCAATCAGCTGCTCGATGCCGTGAGCGGCGCTATCACCCCGATCCTTCCGATCTTTTGTGTCGCCGGTATCTTCAAGATGCTCGTTATTCTGTTTGGGCCCGAAGGCGCCGGTTTTATGTCCGAAACGAGCGACCTGTATCGGATCCTTTCCCTGGTGGGCGATGCGGCGTATTACTACTTCCCGGTGTTTGCCGCCTATAGCTCGGCTAAGAAGTTCAAAACGAGTCCTGTGCTGGCACTGCTCATCGCTGTTGTGATGATTTATCCCGACATGCTCGCTATTGTTGAGGACGGAAAGCCTTTCAGCGTCTTCGGCATCCCCATGCAGCTCGTCAACTACACCCAGGCTGTTCTTCCGGTCATCTTGATCACCTGGGCCCAGTCCTATGTTGAGCGCTTCTTTAAGAAGATCTCGCCTGATATGTTGCGCATTCTGATCGTACCCGTGGGTACGGTGCTCGTGATGTTGCCGGTCGCGCTGTGCCTCTGCGGCCCTGCCGTCCAATTTGTCATGGGCCTTGTGGCCGATTTCATCATTTGGCTCGCCTCTGTTGCCGGTCCCGCTGCGACCGTGGTTATCGGCGCATTCTGGAATCTGATCATCGCCACCGGCATGCACGTGCCGATCTATACCGCCATATTGCCCGCCGCGCTCCAGAACGGTTACGACGCCATCTTATACCCCTGCACCGCGGTTGTAGCCTACACCACGCTTGCCATCGCGCTCGCCTATGGCCTGCGCGCTAAGGGCAAGGAGAGTCGAGCCACGGGCTGGAACTTGTTCATCACCTATGCCTTCGGTCGCGTGAGTGAGCCCATCATCTACGGCATCCTGTTTCGCGACAAGAAGGCTCTTGCCTGGAACATGATTGGTGGTGCTGTCGGTGGTCTGCTGGTAAGCCTTCTTCATGCCAACGTCTATATCTTCACTGGCGTTGGTTTCCCATGGATGAACGTGCTCATGTTTGCTCAGGATATCATCCCTGGCACCATCGGGTGTCTTGCTGGCGGTGCCGTGACGTTTGCGTTGGCGATGATTTTTGGAT
This sequence comes from uncultured Collinsella sp., assembly GCA_959019775.1. Classification (GTDB taxonomy): domain Bacteria; phylum Actinomycetota; class Coriobacteriia; order Coriobacteriales; family Coriobacteriaceae; genus Collinsella. The sequence continues at coordinate 74,830 of CAUEPS010000004.1, read as the reverse complement.
TTGAAGGACAGGAGAAGATGCCGTTGAAGTCCAAGAGCGGCGATTCTGAGGCCGTTGAATCCGTCGAGGCATAAGAGGCTACTACACAAATATGCTCCCCAGCCGTTGCGCGGTCCGACCCCTTGGCCGCGCAACGGTACTGTGCTGTTGCGCGGCACTTGCCGAGTCCGTTGCGTTCGACAGTGTGGGCCGGGAATTTGATAGAAAGGACGACACCATAATGTTTAGAGAAGATTTTTTATGGGGCGGGGCTCTGGCTGCAAACCAGTGCGAGGGAGGATGGAACGAAGGCGGTCGCGGTTTAGCCAATTCCGACATGCTGCCGTTTGGCGATCAACGCATGGATGTCATGCGGGGAGACCTTGATCCGCGTGCGTTGGCACCCGACAGCTTCTATCCCGCTCGCAAGGGCATTGATTTTTACCATAGGTACAAGCAGGATATTGAACTGTTTGCCCAGATGGGTTTTAAATGCCTGCGCTTATCAATCGCCTGGAGCCGCATTTTTCCCAAAGGAGACGAAGCCGAGCCCAATGAAGAAGGCCTTGCCTTTTACGAGGATGTTTTTAGGACGTGTCGCGCGCATGACATTGAGCCTTTGGTGACGCTCAACCACTATGATGTCCCCATGCATCTCGTCGATGCGTATGGCGGATGGCGCGATCGCAGGTTGGTCGACCTGTTCGAGCGATATTCGCGTACCGTGTTCGAGCGCTATCGGGGATTGGTCAATTATTGGCTGACCTTTAACGAGATCAACATCATGACGCAGGCGTGCTTTATGGCGGCGGGGATCATCTTCGAGCAAGGGGAGAATCGCTATGCAACGGTTCACACGGCCGTGCACCATGTATTGGTTGCGAGCGCCCGTGCGGTCGGGGCGTGTCATGAACTGTGCCCTGGGGCGAAGATCGGTTGCATGCTCAACGCAGGTGTCTTCTATCCGGCTACATGTGATCCGGACGATGTGCTGGCTGCGCAGGCTGAGAATCGCAGCCATTACATGTTTACCGACGTCCAGGTGCGCGGTGCGTACCCGAGCTATGTTCTCAAGGAATACGCCCGCCATGGTTTTGAGGTGCCCTATCGGGATGATGACCGCGAAGTACTGGCTGCAAACCTGGTCGATTTCGTCTCGTTTTCGTATTACTCGACGCGCGTCGCAAAAGCGCATGCGGAAGGTCAGTTCGATTCGAACCTTCTTCGCTCGGCGCCTAATCCGTATCTAAAACAGGAGCCTTGGGGGAGGTTTATCGACCCCAAAGGGCTGCGCGTCACCATGAATGAAATCTGGGATCGCTATCAAAAGCCGCTGTTCATCGTCGAAAACGGTTTGGGTGCTCCTGATGTGCCGGAAGATTCGGGTGAAATAGAAGACGACTATCGAGTTGAATACCTGCGGGCCCACATCGAGGCGATGAGGGAGACCGTCGAGCTCGACGGGGTGGAACTCATGGGATATACCTGTTGGGGCCCGATCGATTTGGTTTCGGTCGCCACAGGACAGATGCGTAAGCGCTACGGGTTTATCTATGTCGATCGAGACGATAGCGGTGCGGGCTCGTTTGAGAGACGTAAAAAGAAAAGCTTCGAATGGTACCGACGCGTAATAGCAAGCAATGGCGAAGACCTTGCGTAATAACGTTAAGATGGACAAATGCGCCCGTTGGGGGAATAGTCGTGCCACTTCGCTTGACAACAGGCTAAACTAGCTATTAAACATTTACTATTCTGTTTAGATTGAATTTGCGGTCGTTTAGTTGCCGAGCCACGGGGCGGTCAAGCCACGATGCTCGGCCGCGACCGATGCTAGGGGGAACGATGGCTAAAGCAAGCGTCCGCGAGATCAGCCGCATTACCGGCTTTTCGCCCGCAACCGTGTCCAACGCGCTCAACCGCAAGCGCAGCGTGAGCGAGGAGACCGCCAAGGTCATCCTGGAGTGCGCGCAGTCGCTTGGCTATCAGCAGTCGACGCAGCTCGAGAGCATCCAGTTTGTGCTTGCGCGCAAGACGGGCGCCATCCTGGACGAGAGCACCTTCCATCCCGCGGTCATCGAGGGCGTGGAGCGCCAGGCGCGTCGCCACGGCATGAGCACGAGCTTTGTCTCGCTCGACTTTAGCGACCTGGACGCCGTGCGCCCGCAGGTCGAGGGCCTGATCGCCGACCCGTCGGCCGCCATCGTGCTGATGGGTACCGAGCTGGGTGAGGAAGACTACGCTTTGTTCGCCAACGCCGCCGCCCACCTGATCGTGCTCGACGGCTGGAGCGATCGCCAGTACTTTGATGCTGTAGTCATTGCCAATACCGATTCGGTGCTGCGTGCCGTGGATTACCTTATCGAGAAGGGCCACAAGCAAATCGGCTACCTGGCAGGCGACCTGCGCATCCGCAATTTCAAGGATCGCGAGCGCGGCTATCGCCAAGCGCTTGAAGATGCAGGCCTTGAGGCCAATCCGACATGGCGCGTCACGCTGGGCACCACGCTCGAGGGCGCCTATCGCGACATGGGCGCATGGCTCGATACCGTTTCGCATGATGAACTGCCGACGGCTTTCTTTGCCGAGAACGACGTCCTCGCCGTGGGTGCTATGCGTGCGTTGAGCGAGCATGGCATTCGCGTGCCCGAAGATGTCTCGATGATTGGCTTCGACGATCTTTCCGTGGGCGCCTTCTCCAACCCGCCACTCACCACGGTGCATGTTCCCAAGCACGAGGTGGGCGAGATCGCGGTGCGCCGTCTGGTGGGCAACATCCGCAATCCCAAGAGCTATACCTGCAAAACGGCCGTCTCGACCTATTTTGTCGAGCGCCAGAGCGTGCGCGAGCTCTAGGCAGAACGGCGCTTGATGAGCGATGCCCCCAGCTCGATCTTGAGCGGGTGGTGCTCGGCCTCGTCGATAACCTCGACGAGGCGCCGTGCGGCGACGGCGCCCATATACTCCGAAGGAACATTGAGCGTGGTCAGTTGTGGCTGCACGTAGGTTCCGCCGGCGTTGTTGTCGAAGCCGACGATGCGTACGTCATCGGGCACGCGATAACCACGCTCGATAAAGGCTTTCATGGCCCCAATAGCTATATCGTCAAAGACAGCGACGTAGTTTTGGGCGAGGGGTTCGCCCGAATCAATAATGTCGAGCATGTCGGCGTATGCTTCATCTGGAGCGACGGCGAGTTCGTGGATGATGCCGCACTTTTCCGAGCCCGATAGCTGACCGATGGCGTGTTCGTAGGCGAAGCGTCGTTCGGTGAAGTTGCTCACGGTAACGGGCGTCGTTAACAGCCCGGGGACAGATCCATACTTCGAATGCAGGTACTGCACGGCTAGCATCATGCTGGCGGCGTTGTCGATCTTGACCGTATCGACCCCAGCGCTCATGCATGAGTCCAACAGCAGCAGAGGGCAGTCCAGCGATGCAAACGGCATAAAATCCGATTCGAACATCTCAGTTGCAAGGATGATGACACCATCATATTGCGCTTCGGCGATGTCGGCGATCTGTTGCTGAGTGTTTTCGAACGGTGAGTAGTTCACCAGCGAAAACGAGAATCCCGCGTGTCTAAGAGCGCCCTCGACTCCGGCGAGCATATCGGCGAAGAAGGGGCGCGCAAAGATGCGGCGCCGGTTAAAGGCAACCAAGGCAACGGTTCCGCTCTTTTGGCGCTCGAACTTAATCTTGCTAAAGTCGTAACCTAGAGCTTCGGCGGTGCTAAGTACCAGCTGCCGTGTTTTTTCGCTTACGCCGCGTCGATTGTTAAGTGCAAGGGAAACGGCCGCTGCCGAAATTCCCAGCTGGTCAGCGATTTGTTTTGCAGTAACGGCCATGGTGGTTCCTAACGTTTGTGAACTTACCATGAGCTTAACACCAGGCTGTTTATTAAGCTAAATAATTAGTAACTCAACTTAAGAATCAATAGAAGTTAAGTAGCGTCCCCAGTAGAGTCTGTCTCAGCAAACGCAACAGCAAGGGGGACGAGATGATCAGCGGTATTTTTGAAATGCCCATTACGGATGAGAGCTATCCGTTTTCGAGCGCCGAGCGCTACTGTCATCTGAGTGCAAAGGGTTACGTCGAGCGCGAGTATCGCGTTGACGGTACCGCCAACGTGTATCGCACCGCCGACGAAGACGGCGGCGTGGAGGTCATGACTGCCGACGCCCCTTATTCCAATCGGATCGTTGTTCGTGCTCCGAAAAATCCGGCGCAAGCGAGTGGCAATGTGGTCGTGGAGATCATCAATCCCACATCGTTTATGGAAATCGAGCGCATGTGGATTCTGGGTCACGGCGAGTTTGTGCGCTCTGGCGATATCTATGTGGGCATTACCAGCAAGCCCAATACCATCGCCAAGCTCAAGGAATTCAATCCCGATCGCTATGCCTTCATGAGCTGGGCAAACCCAACTCCCGAGCGGCCCTTTGACTTTGATCCGGAACAGCTCGAACGCGACGGCGCGCTTCCCGACATGGACATCTCCTACGAGACTGGCCTGTTTTGGGATATGCTGACCGATCTTGCGTGGCTCTTGCGCGGAGACTCCGACCTTAACCCGATCCGCGACTATCCTCGCCAGGCAATTTGCCTTACAGGATGGTCTCAGTCCGGCGCCTATCTGTTCCGCTACCTTAACAGTTTTGCCTATCGCGAGGAGGTGCGCCGTGACGGCCGCGTGTTTGACGGATACCTGTCTGGCGGCGGCATCCATTCGATGTGCATTCCCGTCAGCCAGTATGAATGCTGCCGGGAATACGCACACCATCTACTGCGTGTGGAGCACGTCGAGGAGCCGTTTATCGCCCTTCAGACCGAAAGCGAGAACGGTCGCTTTGAGAGTTGGCGCACGCTTATGCCCGATAGCGACGATCCCGATTTTAAGTACCGGCTGTACGAGGTGACGGGTGCTTCCCACGATACGCAGTGGAGTTACGTCGACTATTACCAAGACGACGAGGATCTCAAGCGTATCGACCATCTGCCGGTGTATGTCGGTAAGCATGCCGAGGCAAACGCCTATCCGTCGCAGTATCTGTTCCATGCTGCATTCCGCAATCTGTTCCGCTGGGTCCGTACGGGTGCGGCTCCGGCAACCTGTCCACGCATTGAGCTGGACGCGAGCGGCGAGAACGTAAAGGATGCCCTGGGAAATACCAAGGGCGGACTTCGCACCTGCCTGCTCGAGCATCCGTTTGCCCGCTACTCCAACACGAGCTTGGTGGAGCCGGGGCAGGGCACGGTCGATAAAACGAGCGATAAGGACGGGCTGTTTGGCCACATGGAGTCGTTCTCGGCATCGATGCTCAAAGAGCTGTACGGGTCGCTCGAAAACTATCGCGCTCTGTGTGAGCGCGATACGGCGATCGAGGTGTCACAAGGCTTTATTTGTGCCGAGGATGCCCAAGCGATCGTTGACTTTGCCATGGCATCCGCTCGTGAGCGAGGACTGAACTAGCAGGACTAAGACCGGAGAGGGGTCTGCAATGGATATGACGTTGAACAAGGACGCTGTTGCCGAGATTTGGCGCCCGGTTGTACTGACGTTTGAGAGCGCCTGTTCGTTCGATAACCCGTTTTTAGACGTTGAGATTTGGGCGGAGTTCACCGGCCCGAGTGGCAGGGTAATTCGCCGCGAGGCCTACTGGGATGGTGGGCGTACCTACTGCGTGTCGTTTGCCCCGACCGAGCTGGGCGCCTGGAACTATGTTATCGAGGCTCCCGAGCAGACCGGTCTTAATGGCTGCACGGGCCGCGTCGAGGCCGTGCCGTACGCGGGCGACCTCGATCTGTATCGCCACGGTTTTATCCGCGTTGCAGACGATTCGCGCATGTTTGCCTATTCAGATGGTACGCCGTTCTTTTGGCTGGGCGATACCCATTGGGAGTTTGCCTACCGCGAGAGCTGGGATGCGTCGAACCACCCCGGCATGACAAGCCAATTTCGCGGCATGGTCGACCTACGTGCCAAGCAGGGCTTTACCGTCTATCAGACCAACCTGCGCTCTGACATGGGCGCAGGTGATCGCTATTGGATTGACGGCGGCATGGCCAAGGGTGTGGAAGATGTGCCTAATGTGGCCTTCTACCAGCGGGAGCTCGACCGCCGTATGGCCTATATCGCCGATGCGGGCTTAGTCAATGCGCTTGGGCAAGCGTGGGCGTTTGCCATTCTCGGCGAGCATGCCGTGGAACACCAAAAGCACCTCGCCCGCTACCTGGTGGCGCGCTATGGTGCATATCCGATGGTGTGGACGCTTGCCGGCGAGGTTGCCGGATACCGCAAAGAAGGTCGAGCCGCCATGATTGACGGCTGGCGTGAGGTCGCCTTGGAGATTGAGGCACGCGACGGCTATGGTCATCTGGCGACAGCGCACTATACCAACGAGCGCCCCTTTGCCGATTACTACCAGGATGAGCCCTGGATGGACTTTACGCTCAACCAAGCCGGTCACGGCGATTACATAATCAAGGCAAGCGACTACTTTGACTATCTGGCAGCTCATGACGACAAACCCTTCGTTGAGGGCGAGGCGCTCTACGAGTTTTGCTCGACGCTCGAGGAGATGGGTACGCGCCTGTGCACCGCAGACATGCTGCGCCGTGTGGCGTATATCTGCATGCAGGCCGGCGGCGCCGGCTATACCTACGGAGCCCAGGGAATCTGGAACAACGTGTGGGAAAGCCCTGAGGAGCTTGACCCCTTTATGGCGATCTTCAACCGCTTTGGCATTACTTGGGCCCAGGCGGTAGACGGAGAAGGTGCGGTCCAGATGGGCTACATGCGCTCCTTCTACGAAGACAATCACTTCTGGGAGCTTGCTCCCTACGAAACGACCGATGCGGGCAACCTGTTTGCCAACAAGGCTCCGCTGGCAACCGCCAACCAGGACCTTTCGCGCATCGTCGCGTACTTTGGCGATACCGTGCGCCAAAAGCTTGCTATCGAGGGCGTGCCGACGGGCGCTGCCTATGCAAGCCGATGGTTTAACCCTCGCACGGGCGCATACCGTGACGGCGAGGACGCCCTTGCCGTCACGGGCAGCATCATTCTGCCTGACAAACCCGGGGTTGGGGATTGGCTCCTCGTCCTCGAGCTCAAGGCGTAACCATATTTCCATTGGTCATAGGCGGGAAAGAGTCGGCCGCAATTTCCCGTTTGACAGCTAGATGAATCGTTTAGAGAGGATCAGTGAACACAAAAATGAGCGTTCTCGATTCGATGCAGGGCTTCCTCGAGAAGCACGTGGGTCCCATTGCCCACAAAGTGAGTAGCTTTAAGGTCGTAAAGGGCCTTATGTCCGGCATGATGGCGACCATGCCCGTTACGCTGGGCGTGGCGCTGCTCTCCATTATCAACGGGCTGCCGATCCCGCCGTTGCAGGCGTTCCTTACCAGCACCGGCATGTCGGCGACGATTACCGACGTACTGGTCGTTACCATGAACCTCGGCGCCATCTACATGTGCGCCTCGGTCTCGTACTCCTACGGCAAGGTGCTCGGGAACAAAGGCCTTACGTCGACGGTTGCGGCTATTGGCGTTTTGCTCCTGCTGATTCCTCTTGGCCATGCCGAGGACGGCTCGACGTTTATCGTGACCCGTTATCTGGGCAGCTCGGGTCTGTTCGTTGCGCTGCTCGTGGCGTTGATCGTGCCGAAGGCGCTTAACTTCCTTATGAAGCATATCGCCATCCCCATGCCCGATTCCGTCCCTCAGTTCGTTAACGATTCGCTATCTCCGATGTTCTGCGCCATCGTTATCTTCACCACGGCCGCGCTGCTTAAGTGGGGTATGGGCCTGACGAGCTATGGCGATGTCTTTAACCTCATCAACAGCACCATTGCCACTCCCGTTATGTTCCTGGGCTCCAGCCCCTGGGCCGTTGTCATTTACTTTACGCTGTGCAACCTGCTGTTCTTCTTTGGTATCCACCCCAGCGTCCTGATGGGCGTGTACATGCCGGTTATCCAGGCCTGCGCTCTTGCCAACACCGAGGCATTCGTTGCCGGCCAGCCACTGCCGTACCTGTCGTTCATCATCATGTTCTCTGTCGGTTCTGTTGACGCCCTTGGCATGGAGCTTGCGCTGCTCACGGCCAAGTCCGAGCGCTACAAGGCCCTCTCCAAGATTGCCCTGGTGCCCGCACTCTTCAACATCTCCGAGCCCATCATCTTCGGTACGCCCATTGCCATGAACCCTTATATGTTCATCCCCTACATCCTGCTCAAGCCCGTGGCCTGCATTGCTGCCGCCGTCGGCCTGATGCTCGGTCTGGGCAATGCATTTAACCCGACCATTTCCATGCCGTTTGTCGTGCCGCTGCCCATCAGCAACTTCTTTACGGGCGGCATTGGCCTGGTCGCAATCGTCCTCGCCGCAATCCTGCTGGTCGGACTGCTGTTTATCCCGTTCGTCAAGATGGCCGATAAGGAGGCACTGGCCGAGGAAGCTGCTGCAAAGGCTTCTGCCGAGTAGGTCATTGTCCACAAGTTCGAAGGTTCGGCCGATCGCGTTGATCGCCGAAACATATAAGTCCCTGTGAGGGGTTACAGGAAAGGAACTGCAATGAAAAACATCGTTCTTATGTGCGCTGGCGGCATGTCCACGGGCATCATCATGAAGAACATCAAGAAGGCCGCCGACGCCGAGGGCCTGGAGTGCGAGGTGTCCGCTCACGCCGTCAACGAGGCTGCCACCATTGGCCGCAATGCCGACTGCATTCTGCTTGGGCCGCAGGTTGGCTATGCCAAGGATGAAGTTTGCGCCGCATGCCCCGGGGTTCCGGTCGGCGTAATTCCCATGACCACCTACGGCATGATGGACGGCGTCAAGGCTCTGGCTCAGGCCAAGGAACTGATGGGGCTGTAAGTATGACGGCAGAAGAGATTCAGCTTCAGAGTTTTCAGATCATTGCAGGCGTCGGTTGCGCGCGCAGCTGCTATATCGATGCGATTCATCTAGCTCGTGACGGCAAGTTCGAAGAGGCCGAGGCAAAGATCACGGAAGGCCAGCAGCACTATGCCGAGGGCCACGCTGCCCATGGTGGCCTTGTCCAGCAGACTGCCGCCGGCGAGAACCTGAGCATCGATCTTTTGGTCGTCCATGCCGAGGATCAGCTGATGAGCGCCGAGGGCTTTGGCATCCTTGCCAAGGAGTTCGTGGACGTCTATCGCAAGATGGGCGCGTAGCCGCTGGCCCTGTTGCCGGGCTGTCGCCGCGGGCGGTTCTCTCGCGGCGATGGACGGCATTGGTTCCGTTTACATACTTGTGTGGACAGAGAGGGTCCTTTGGGGCCCTCTTTTTTGTTCCCCCTGTATGTTCAGAACGTTTACATACCGTTTAGGCTGATTTCTCTACCGTTTACAGGTATTTCGCGCTAAACTAATAAACAAAAGAGTAAAACATTTAGTAAACAGAACAAAACGAAACATGCGTCTGTTTACTGAACATGTGACTAGGGGAGGACGTACATGGATAAGATCAAGCTCGGTTTTGTGCCTACGCGCCGCAGCATCTTTAGCGCGCCGGACGCGATCAAGTATCGTGGTCTGACGGCTGACCGTCTGCGCGAGATCGGCGTCGACATCGTTGATATCGACGACATCAACGACGAGGGCCTGCTGTTCGACGACAGCCATATCGAGCCTATCGTCAAGAAGTTCCGCGCCGAGGGCGTCGACGGCATCATGCTGTGCCACGCCAACTTTGGTACCGAGTACGTCTGCGCCCGCCTTGCCCGCGAGCTCGGTCTGCCCGTGCTGCTGTGGGGCCCGCGCGACGAGCGCCCCGAGCCCGACGGCACCCGCCTGCGCGACAGCCAGTGCGGCCTGTTCGCCACCGGCAAGGTCCTGCGCCGCTTCCAGGTCCCCTTCACCTACATGACCAACTGCCGCCTGACTGATCCCGAGTTCGAGCGCGGCGTCTGGGACTTCCTGGCCGTGTGCAACGTCGTTAAGACCTTCAAGCACACCCGCATCCTGCAGATGGCCACCCGCCCGTTCGACTTCTGGTCGACCATGTGCAACGAGGGCGAGCTGCTCGAGAAGTTCAACATCCAGCTTTCGCCCATCCCCATGACCGAACTTGTTCAGGCTGTGCGCGACGCTCAGGCCGACGAGCAGGCCATGGCCGCCATGCTCGACCACATTCGCCACAGCTTTGAGATCTGCATACCCGAGGACAAGGTCCCCGCGGTCGCAGGGCTCGCCATCGCTATGAAGCGCCTGGTCGAGAAGTACGGCTGCAACGCCGGCGCCATCCAGTGCTGGAACGCCCTGCAGGACGAGCTGGGCATTATGCCCTGCGCGGCCAACGCCATCCTTAACGAGATGGGCATTCCCGTCGTATGCGAGACCGATATCCACGGCGCCATCACTGCGCTGATGGTCGAGGCCGCCGACCTGGGCCGTCACCGCGGCATGTTCGCCGACTGGACCGTGCGCCATCCCGATAACGAGAACGGCGAGCTGTTGCAGCACTGCGGCCCCTGGCCCTGCAGCTGCGCGGCCGTCAAGCCCAAGCTCACCTACCCGCTGGCTTTCGACCACCCCGGCGCGCTGACGGCCGAGGCCAAACACGGCGATCTCACCCTTGCCCGCTTTGACGGCGACAACGGCGAGTATTCGCTGCTGCTGGGCAACGCCCGCGGCATCGACGGCCCGGCCGGCATGGGCACCTACCTGTGGGTCGAGGTCGAAAACCTCAAGCGCCTCGAGGCCAAGATCGTCGAGGGCCCCTACATCCACCACTGCGTCGCTATTCACGCCAACGTGGTGCCGGTGCTCTACGAGGCGTGCAAGTACATCGGCATCCAGCCCGACCTGTACGACCCCATTGAAGAAGACGTCAAAGCCTACCTGCGAGGAGAGTAGAAATGGCAACTATCGAAGAGCTTGAGTCCCTGCGCTGGGACCTTCGCCGTGATTGCGTCGATATCATCATGGCTGGCGCCGGCGGCCATATTGGCGGCGACATGTCGGTGATCGACGCCCTCATGACCCTCTATGCCAACCACCTTAACATTTCGCCCGAGACTGTCGACGATCCCAACCGCGATCGCTTCGTGCTCTCCAAGGGCCACGCCATGGAGGCCTACTACGCGGTGCTGTGCCACGAGGGCTATCTGGACCTCGACGATGTCAAAGCCCGCTTCTCCAAGTTCGGCAGCCCCTACATCGGGCATCCCAACAACAAGCTCAAGGGCATCGAGATGAACTCCGGTTCGCTGGGCCATGGCCTGCCCGTGGCCGTCGGCATGGCGCTTGCCGGCAAGATGGACGGCCGCGACTACCGCGTCTACACCATCATGGGCGATGGCGAGCTTGCCGAGGGCTCGGTCTGGGAGGGCGCCATGAGCGGTGGCAACTACCAGCTCGATAACCTGTGCGCGCTCGTGGACCGCAACCGCCTGCAGATCAGCGGCAGCACCGAGGACGTCATGAAGCAGGATTCGCAGGAGGAGCGCTGGGCTGCCTTCGGCTGGAACGTGCTCTCCATTCCGGGCAACGACGTTCGAGCCATCGACGCCGCGCTGACGCTTGCGGCAGAGACCAGCGGAAAGCCCACGGTCATCATTCTCAACACGGTGAAGGGCTATGGCTCGCCCGTCATGGAGGACAAGGCCGCCTGGCATCACCACCTGCCCAACGATGAGGAATATGCCCAGATCATCGCCGATTTCGCTGCCCATAAGGAGGCCATCAATGGCTAACAAGATCGCCAACCGCAAGGTTATCTGCGACACGCTGCTCGAGGCCGCCGCAACCGACAAGGACATCGTCGTCCTGTGCTCCGACTCCCGTGGCTCCGCGTCGCTCACGCCGTTCTTCGATCAGTATCCCCAGCAGTCCGTCGAAGTCGGCATTGCCGAGCAGGACCTGGTGAGCATCGCCGCCGGCATGGCTTCGTGTGGCAAGAAGGCCTGGGCCGCCTCGCCCGCATCCTTTGTGACCACGCGTTCGTATGAGCAGTGTAAGGTCGACGTTTCGTACTCCAATACCAACGTCAAGCTCATCGGCATCTCGGGCGGCGTGTCCTACGGCGCCCTGGGTATGAGCCACCACTCCGCACAGGACATCGCCGCCATGAGCGCGATCCCCAACATGCGCGTGTATCTGCCGAGCGACCGCTTCCAAACCGCCGAGCTCGTCCGTGCTCTGGTGGCCGACAACAAGCCCGCCTACATCCGCGTGGGCCGCAACCCGGTCGAGGACGTGTACACCGAGGATGAGTGCCCGTTCCAGATGGACCGCGCCACCTGGGTGCGCCGCGGTACCGATGTGACGATCGTGGCCACCGGCGAGATGGTCCGCCACGCCGTGAACGCCGCCGATCTGCTGGCCGAGCAGGGCATCTCGGCAACGGTGCTCGACATGTACTGCGTCAAGCCGCTCGACGCCGAGGCCGTGATCGAGGCCGCCGGCGCCACGCGTGCCGTCGTGACCGTCGAGGAGCACAGCCCCTTCGGTGGCCTGGGTTCTATGGTCGCGCAGGTCGTGGGCGAGCATTGTCCGCGTCCGGTCAAGTGCCTGAGCCTGCCCGACGCGCCGGTCATCACTGGCACCTCGCCCGAGGTCTTCGCGCACTACGGCCTCACCGGCGAAGGCATTGCCAAGACCGTTGCCGAGTTCCTGCCCGCAGAGTAATTGGAATGTGACAAAGGGACAGTCCCTTTGTCACATTCATTTTGAAAGGGGTGGCCATGGGCCGCTACATCATCGGAATCGATCAGTCCACGCAGGGCACTAAGGCGCTGCTGGTGGACGAGGGCGGCCATCTGATTCATCGTGCCGACCGCGCACATCGCCAGATCGTCAACGAGGCCGGCTGGGTGAGCCATGATCCGGCTGAGATTGCCGCCAACGTCCTGGCCGTGGCGCGTGCTGTGGTGGAGGAGACCGGGGTTAACCCGGCCGACGTCGCCGGCATCGGCATTTCCAACCAGCGCGAGACCACCGTTGCCTGGAACCGCACGACGGGCGAGCCGCTGTGCGACGCCGTGGTGTGGCAGTGCGCCCGTGCCCGCGAGCTGTGCGACGAGCTGGCCGCGCGCGAAGGCGTGTCCGAGTTGGTGCGCGACACGACGGGCCTGGTGCTCTCGCCCTACTATCCGGCGGGCAAGATGGCCTGGATTCTCGCGAACGTGCCGGCGGCTGCTAAGGCCGCTGCGGCGGGCGAGCTTTGCTTGGGCACCATCGATGCCTGGGTGGTCTGGACGCTCACGGGCGGCACCGAGTTTCGTTGCGACTGGTCCAACGCCAGCCGCACGCAGCTGTTCGACCTGCGCCGTGGCTGCTGGAGCGAGCCGGTGTGCGAGGCCTTTGGCATCGACGCTGCTTGCCTGCCGCAGGCGACCGATTCCGACGGCCTGTTCGGCACAACGGACCTGGGCGGCTTTTTGCCGGCGCCCGTGCCCATTCACGGCGTGCTCGGCGACAGCCACGCCGCCTTGTTTGCGCAGGGTTGCCACAGCCGCGGCATGGCCAAGGCGACCTATGGCACCGGCAGCTCGGTTATGATGAACGTCGGCGACGAGTTTGTGGCCAGCTCACACGGGCTTTCGAGCTCGCTTGCGTGGCGCATGGACGGCGTGACCGAGTACGTGCTCGAGGGCAACGTGAGCTACGCCGGCGCCGTCAAGACCTGGCTGCGTGACGACCTGGAGCTCATCAACAACCCCGAAGAGGTCACCGACCTGTGCTATGCCGCCAACCCGGCGAGCCGCGTCTACTTTGTGCCGGCGTTTACCGGCCTGGGCGCGCCGCACTGGGCAAGCGACGCCGAGGGTTGCGTCTTTGGCATGACGCGCACCACGGGCCGCGCGGAGTTCGTGAAGGCCGCCGACGAGTCGATCGCCTATCAGATCTTCGACGTGATCGATGCGATGGTCGAGGATTCGGGCGCGGCGCTGGCCGAGCTTCGCGTTGACGGCGGCCCCACGCGCGATGCGTACCTGATGCAGTTTGAGAGCGATCTTGTGGGCTCGCCCATCCGCATCGCAAGCAACGACGAGATGAGCGGCCTGGGCGCGGCTTGGGCCTGCGGCATTGCGCTGGGCATGTACACGCGCGACGTCGTCGACGTCTACGGCGCTCGCAGTATCGTGGAGCCTTCGATGCCGGCTGACGAGCGAGCCAAAAAGATCGCCGGCTGGCGCCACGCGGTGAAGGCCACAATTTCCTACACTGCCTAGAATGATTTTTCTGGGACGGGGATCAAAAAATCATTAGCCTCGTCCCAGGTGGCTAATTTGGGACGGGGCTTTTTTGACTGGTATGATTGGTGCGACCATTCGAACCAGCTAAAAGAGCCCCGTCCCAAATTGACTAACGAGAGGATCTGCCATGGAGCGCATCGCGAGCTTTTCTGTCGATCATCTGCTGCTTGAGCCCGGCGTGTACGTGAGCCGCATCGACCGCGTTCCGGCGACCGGCACTGCCGTCACCACCTTTGACCTGCGCCTGACCACGCCCAACAAGGAGCCGGTCATGAACACGGCCGAGTGCCATACCATCGAGCACCTGGGCGCGACCTTCCTTCGCAATCATGCCGAGTGGTCGAGCCGTATTGTCTACTTTGGCCCCATGGGCTGCCGCACGGGCTTTTACCTGGTCGTGTTTGGTGAGGTAACGAGCGAGGAGATCCTGCCGCTCGTCCGCGAGCTGTTTGAGTTCGTCGCCGACTTTGAGGGCGATGTCCCCGGAGCCGCTCCCGAGGAGTGTGGCAACTACCTGGATCAAAATCTCCCCATGGCCAACTGGCTCGCGCGCCGCTACCTCGACCGCGACCTGGCCGATATCGACGAGAAGCACCTGCACTACCAGCAGGCATAAGTGCTTCACTGCTCAAAACGCGTGCATCGGGTGCCCTCGCTTATGCGGGGGCACCTTTTTGTTGACCAGGCGAAGTGGGTGTATAAAACCGCTCGGGATTGTTCTAGAATGTTCGTATAGTCACATTTACGAACAGGAGTGAACATGCATATCTACTCTGTTACCGATCCCGAGTTCAAGTCCTACGGCCGCGTGTGGGACGACGTACCCTCCAGCCTGACCGTCCCGCTTGTCGAGGCGCTCGCCGCCACGCCCATTCCCGAGGGCAGCAAGTATGTGGCCTCTGCGCCCGAGCTCGAGCAGGTCGAAGGCGCCGAAACGCTCGGTCTGCTCATGTACGGCGGCCGCCCCTTCCAGCTGGGCTGGTGCAACGGCCATAACACGAAGCTCAACTGCCTGGAGTATCACCGCGCCAGCGAGTTCAACCTGGGCGCTCGCGACTTTATCCTGCTGCTGGCCAAGCGCGAGCAAATCGTCGACGGCAAGCTCGATACCGCGCAGGTCAAGGCATTCCGCGCGCCGGCCGGTACGCTCGTCGAGGTCTACGCCACGACGCTCCATTACACGCCGTGCATGGTCGACGACGGCGGCTTCCAGGTGATGGTTGCGCTGCCCGCTGGTACCAACGGCCCGCGTCCCGAGGCTGCGACCGACATGCCTGCCGCCGGTGACAGCTACTGCTACTGGAAGGCCGACAAGTGGGTCCTCTGTCACGCCGACAGCCCCAAGGCAGCCGAAGGCGGCTACGTAGGCCTCACCGGCAAGAACCTCGACATCACCTGCGACTAACCCCAAACCACCACAAAGGTGCCTGTCCCCTTTGCGGTGGTTTGTCTACAGTTACAGCTGACTTCGCAGGTAGTCAGCCATATAAGGAACAGCGAAACGCACATACCCGCGGCGGGCCTGTTCGATCACGCCGGCGTCGATAAGGCGCCGGCGATACTTTTGTGCGTAGTCGGGTGTGACCGACATGCGCTCGGCTACATCAGAAATGCGCGACACGGTGTCTTCGTCATCCGCCATTGCGGCAAGAAACGCAATGTCTTGGTCCGAGAGCGCGGCGAGCGTCGTCTCGCACACATCGTTTTCGAAATCGACCTTTGACGCCCCAATGGCTCCGTCGACTAGCTCTTGTGTTACGCGTTCTCCTGCCTGGCAACGATTGGCGATGTTGTAGCCGATGAGCTGCAGCATGTAGGGCGAGCCCTGGGTTGCGCGAGCGGCATCCAGCCGAAGATCGCTTGGGATATCAAGGCCGAGCTCTTCGAAGGCCCGCTGGTAATAGGCATCGACATCTCCGACTGAAAGCGGTTCGAGCGTGACTTTGCGCGCGCGGTTGAGAAACGTCAGCACACGGTCGTTGAGTGTTGCCGAGACCGCTCCCGGAAGGCCCGCCATAACGAGCGCGACGTTGAGTCCCTCGCCGACGAGCTCTTGATAAGCGGTGACGAGTTGTCTGATCTCGGGCGAATTGGCCTGGAGCTCATCGATGAGGATGAGGATGCCATGTCCTTGCTCGGTTAGTTTGCGCGCTAGTTGCGTGAGCTTGAACTGGAAGCTCTTGGTTTCCTGTACGTCGCGCGTGAACTCGAGGCCGGCTGAGAAACCGAAGACGCTCAGGCTACCGCCCGTGAGTTTAGGATGATGACGTTTGTTGGCATAGGGCTCGCCCGCCTCTTGGATTTTTTCAACAATGCGCTCGAGCATGTCCTCGGAGGCAACGGTGGGTGTGGCGACGACGAAGCCAAGCTTGCGAGCGCGATCGGCGAGCTCCCACAGGAGAACCGTTTTGCCGCTTCCTCGCTGGCCGAGCATGAGCATGGCGCGGTCTCGATTGCCCGGCTCCTGCTCAAGGCCGGAGATGAATGTTGAAATTACACTTCCTCGCCCAACGAGATAGGATGGGCGATTTCCAAATGAAGGGGAGAAGATGGTTTCAGTCATAAGTCTCCTTTCCTTTTTTTCCTATTTTTTCCTTTTTTTCCTATTCAGTCAAATTGCCTGCTGGCCGAGGGCGGCTATGTGGGATCGCCGCCCCCCCCCCAAACCACCACAAAGGTGCCTGTCCCCTTTGTGGTGGTTGGGTATCAAAAAGTGTCAGGCGTGGGCGGCTGCTGGGCGCCTGTGTGCGAAAAGAAGTGTCGACCTGCGTTGCCGTCGTTGAGCGGCGTCCCGTTTGCGGGGATACTAAAGCCACGACAAGCAGCGTATGAAAGGATCGATGCATGGCTTTCCGTAATGACTTCCTGTGGGGCGGCGCGACGGCTGCCAACCAGTGCGAGGGCGCCTACAACGTGGATGGCCGCGGCCTGGCCAACGTGGATGTGGCTCCGCACGGCTCCGAGCGCTACGCGGTGGTCTCCGGCCAGCGCAAGATGCTCGACTTCGAGGACGGCTATTACTACCCCGCGCAGACCGGCATCGATTTCTACCATCACTACAAGGAGGACATCGCCCTCTTTGCCGAGATGGGCTTTAAGACCTTCCGCATGAGCCTGGCCTGGACCCGCATCTTCCCCAACGGTGACGAGACCGAGCCCAACGAGGCCGGCCTGGCCTTCTACGAGGACGTGTTCCGCGAGTGCCAGAAGCACGGTATCGAGCCGCTCGTGACCATCACGCACTTCGATTGCCCGATCCACCTTATCAAGGAGTACGGCGGCTGGCGCAACCGCAAGCTCATCGACTTCTACAAGAACCTCGCGACCACGATCTTCACCCGCTACAAGGGCCTGGTGAAGTACTGGCTCACCTTCAACGAGATCAACATGATCCTGCACCTGCCGTTTATGGGCGCCGGCTTGGTCTTTGAAGAGGGCGAGAACAAGGAGGCCGTCGAGTACCTGGCAGCCCACAACGAGCTCGTCGCCAGCGCTTGGGCCACCAAGATCGCCCACGAGATCGACCCCGAGGTCAAGATTGGCTGCATGCTCGCCGCCGGCACGTACTACCCCTACAGCTGTCGCCCGGGCGATGTGCGCCAGGCCCAGCTCGACAACCAGGACAACTACTTCTTCGTCGACGTCCAGAGCCGTGGCTATTACCCGGCCTATGCCGTCAAGAAGCTCGAGCGCCTGGGCATCGATGTGGGCATGACCGACGAGGACCGCGAGATCCTGGCCGACAACACCGTCGACTTCATCAGCTTTAGCTACTACAGCACCCGCTGCTCCGCGGGCGCTGACAATCCCGACGTCGAGAAGACCCAGGGCAACGCCTTCGCCGGTGCCAAGAACCCCTACCTGCAGCAGAGCCAGTGGGGCTGGGCCATCGATCCGCTAGGCTTCCGCATTACCCTCAACGACCTGTACGACCGCTATCAGAAGCCTCTGTTTGTGGTCGAGAACGGTCTGGGCGCCAAGGATGTTGTCGAGGAGGACGGCTCCATCAACGACGACTACCGTATCGATTACCTGCGCCAGCACATCGCCGCGATGCGCGACGCGGTGACCGAGGACGGCGTCGACCTGCTGGGTTACACCACCTGGGGTCCGATCGACCTGGTCTCGGCCGGCACGGGCGAGATGTCCAAGCGCTACGGCTTCATCTACGTGGACCGCGACGACGCCGGCAACGGTACCCTCAAGCGCTCCAAGAAGAAGAGCTTCGACTGGTACAAGAAGGTAATCGCTTCCAACGGCGAAGATCTGGCCTAAGGGTACTGAACCCCCAGCCTCATAGCCTCCTAACCAAGGTGCCCGGCGAGCAGTTTGCGCTCGTCGGGCGTTTTGCCGTCTGCGGATTTTGGGACATGCGGCCCGCTTTTTTGGCCTATCTGTCGGTACACTAAAAGTACTATGGGTACCCGCGAGCGACATATCGGCCACGCGGCCGCCCGATCCGCACCCGTGGCGGATCCTAGGGGCGGCACGCTCTTCGCCATGCCGCGATTCCTTGTTGGCATAACGCATCGTGTATACCGCCACCGCGTCTTCGCTATCGCCGGCGCCATCACTGCGCTGTTCCTTATACTATTGGCTGCCTTGCCGGCGCTGTTCGCCTCCGACCCCAAGCTTTCCAACATCGCACCCGTCTATAGCGAGGTGTCCGAAGAGGTCGTGGATGCGCTCGTTCACTCGAGCTCGATTCCGCTGCTTGTCGCTGCAATCGCTTTTTCGATCTGGGGCGTGCTGGTTTACCTACGCTGTTTGGACTATGTGTTGCGTCGGCGCCTTGTGGCCATCGCCACCATCTGCGCCCTATGGATGATCGAGGTCATCCTCAAGTACAAGTCGTTCACACCGTATTATGCCACCGTGCTGTGGTACCTGTACTACGTGCCTATGACGCTCGTTCCGCTGCTCTACCAACTCTGCGGCCTGCGTCTGGCGGGCCTGGAGCAACATCGTACGGGCCGCCGTTACCGCGGCATTCTGTGGATTGTGGCCATCCTGCTTATCGGATTTGTGCTCACCAACGATTTCCACCGGCAGGTATTCCACTTTGACCGCGCAAGCGACACCTGGAGCAACGACTACACGTACGGCTGAGGCTATTTCGCCGTCTTAGTGTGGACGGCCTTTAACTTTGTCGCCTTCTTCATTTTGGTGGGTCGGTCCTCGTCCTATCGTATTCAGCGCTTTTCGGGCACGGCGGCACTCGTGCTGCTGGGCGGCGCGTTCTTTGCCATCTCATACGCCCTGCGCATGCCTTGGGCGTGGAAACTCAACTTTTCGCTCGTCTACTGCGTGCTGTGCGTGGTGACGATGGAGATCTGCCTCGATTGTGGCGTCATCCCGTCGTATCACGATATCGCCGGCATCTTCGACACCTTGCCGCTCGACCTCAAAGTTCTAACGCGCGACCTGCGGGAAGTCTATGCCACGCCGGTGTCAAAGCCAACGCCAGAGGGCGTACGCGAGGAGCTGCGGGCCCAGGAGCATGGGCATGCCCACGCCTTTGCCGTGGCGCCTGATCCCGATGTGATGTATCGCGCCTTTCCGCTGTTGGGCGGATCGGCCCTGCTTGCCCAGGACGTGTCGGAACTCAACGAGCTCAACCGCGAGCTGGCGCATCGTCGCATGGAGCTGCAGCGCCAAAACGAACTGCTCACGGCCGACTACGACCTTAAGACGCATCTGGCAGACCAAGAGGCCGAGGCCTTGCTGGTCCAAGACGTGGACCAGGCGCTTGCCCGCGCGCTCGAAGAGATGTACGACCTGCTGAGCTCGCTGCCGCCGATTACCGACGAGGCGTCTTCGCACGAGCGTTACCGCATGCTGCAGTGCGCCAAGATGCTCGTTGCCTATTGCAAGCGCAAGGGGTCGCTCACGCTGGCACAGCACGGTGAGAGCGGTTTTGACCGTGATCGCATCCAGCTGATCGCCAACGAGCTGGCAAGTGACCTGCGCACCATCGATGTCGACTGTGCCTCGATTATCGCCATACGACGCTCGATGCACGCCAGCACAGTAAGCGCGCTGTATGACTGCGTGTACGATTTTGCGTTCTTCGCCTACACCACCGACCATCCGGCGCTCATGTATCACCTGAGCGACCATGACCGGTGCAGCGTGGAGCTGCGTGCCACGCTCTTTTCCGACGACGAGGAAGACTTGTCGCAGACGCCGGCGGCCCGCGAGCTCGAAAGCGCACTGCAGGGGCGCAACGTGGCATATCGCCTTGAGGGCGAGCCCGGCCAGTTGCGCATGATTGTCTTGATGCCGCGGGCGGGTGAGTGACGATGCAGATTCCACTTATCCTTCCCCAGGTCGTCGCGCTTGACGTCGTCTTTGCCCTGGCGGCGTGCCTGCAGACCATTCACGTCCCGCTCATCGCATCGCGTCGTTCGTCCTACAACCGCAAGGTGATTTGCGCTTACGAGTCGAGCCTGGTCATCCATCTGATTATCTCGGCTGTCGTCCTGTTCGCGTCGTCTGGCTCGTATTTGGTGGCGCCGCTTGACGTTTGCGCCAGGGCAATGGGCGGAGCGCTATGGCTCAATGCCGCGATCTTTTTCTATGGCGTGGTGCTTATGGTGCGCTATCGTCGCCCCGTCATGTTGGCCGAGCTGCTGCTCGTTGCCGCTGTGACGCCGCCGGTGGTCTATGCCATGGGGCCGGCATGGACCGTGGTCCTTATCGTAGAGGGAGCGTTCTTCCTGTTCCGTTCCGTTGCGGCGCTCTTGATGGACGTTCGCAACCGCCAGGAGGATATCACCGCGTTCTCGACGATCGAAACCATCAACGTGATCCCTGTGGGCATCCTGTATCTGGACCCGAAGGGTCGCCCGCTGCTCATGAACCGCTGCATGCGCAAAAACCTCGTGGAGCTTCATATGCCCACCGACCTGGGCGATATGAGCGGTACGTGGAATGGCCTTCGCAAGCTCAGCATGCAAATGCCCGAAAGCAGTAGGGACCGTGTGCGGATTAACTTGGACCGCTTTGGTGAGGCTCGTGCGGTGATCGAGATTTCTCCCGCCGAGATTCGCCTATTTGTGCACGACGACGTTATGGTTTCGGGCCGCCTCTTTGAGCGCATTATCGGCCTGGACGTGACGGAGTATGCGCATGCCCACGACCGCCTGGCGCAGGCCAACCACCTGCTCGAGCTTGCGGGCCAGGAACTCCAGGCGCAGATCGAAGAGGTTAAAAAAGTTGCCGACAATGCGGCCTACCTGCGTATGCGTGCTCGCGTGCACGACGTGATCGGGCAGCGCCTGTCCATTCTCCATCGCTATCTGGAAGAGGGGCGCCTGGACGACGAATCGCTCGAGCAAATTGACCCGTTGCTGCGCTCGATCGCCGCCGACCTACGCAGTGGCGGCGCCAGCGAGCCGGCAGAGCAGCTGGGCGATATCGTCCACGCTTTTGGCTTGGTGAG
This sequence comes from uncultured Collinsella sp., assembly GCA_959019775.1. GTDB lineage: Bacteria > Actinomycetota > Coriobacteriia > Coriobacteriales > Coriobacteriaceae > Collinsella. The sequence goes on along the minus strand of CAUEPS010000004.1, from coordinate 53,179 downwards.
CGTGCAGATCGATGTTGAGGGGTCGCTCCCCGACGACGCGCGTGTCGCCGCGGCCTTTCTGCAGATTATCCGCGAGGCCTCGACCAACGCCACCAAGCATGCGCAGGCGCACCAGGTCCATGTGCGCCTGTGGCAGGAGGGGCGGGACGGTGATGCCGTCGCGCGCATGACGATTTCCAACGATGGATCCCCTGCCCCCGTATCGTATCGCGAGGGAACGGGTATCCCAGGTATGAGGCATGTCGCACAAGATCTGGGCGGCAGCCTGGAGGTCCACACCGCCCCGCCCTTTACGCTTGCGGTATCCATACCGCTGAGCCCCGACGCCACGGTTCAAAGGAGAAGCTCATGATCCGCGTTTTGATCGTCGAAGACCAGGCCATCCTGCGCGAGAGCCTGGCACGCTCCGTTGGCGACCAGCCCGATATGACCGTTGTCGCCGCCATTGCCGATGCCTCCGAAGCCTTGGACGTTGTGCTCAAGGAGCGTCCCGACATGATTTTGATGGACGTGTGCACCGAGCATGATTCCAATGGCATCGTGGCGGCGGCGCGCATTAAAGAGCAGCTTCCCGAGTGTCGCGTCATCATCATGACCGGCATGCCCGAGATCACCTTTGTGGACCAGGCGCGCGAGGCGGGCGTTGACAGCTTTGTGTACAAGAACGTCGGCATCGACGAGTTGTTTGCCGTAATGCGCTCCACGCTGGCGGGCTACTGCACGTTTCCCAAGCCGCCCAAAAGCATCTTTTCGGGCACGGCGGCGCTCGATGACGTGGAGCTATCGATCTTGCGCCTTGCCTGCGAGGGCAAGAGCCGCCGCGAGATCGCGGGAGAGCTGTTTATGAGCGAGGGCACCATCAAGCGCCGTATCTCGGAGATCCTCAGCAAGACCGGCTACGACAACATCATGCGCCTGGCCGTACATGCCGTCACCGAGGGTAGCATCGTTCCCAACATGGAGCACCCGTAATCGGGGTGTTTGACTGTGCTTTGGTACTGCGCAGATGAGCCGCCCGCTGTTTTTCGCGCAGGGAAACGGTGGGCGGCTTACTTGTGCGAAATGGTGCTATCGACGCAAAGCGGCGGGGCCGCAGGATCAGCTCCTGCGGCCCCGTCTGGCATGTGCACGGATGTGTCCGCCAATCCGCGACTGTCGATGTCTGTCGTTACGCGATGGTTGCGCTGTAGGAGGCGATGTCCTCGTAGGAATCGGTCAGGTAGGCATCGATGCCGATGGTCGTGTTGACCAGGTCGTCGAGGCTATCGAGCTCGCCGCTCGAGAACGTGAATTCCTCGGTGGCGTTGGTGCCGGGCATCAGGTGAGCCGAGAACCAGGCTTCCTTCATGGTGCCGTTGACGTTGGTCTTGCCGCTGGGGGCGTAGAAAGTCAGGTCCTTGTCGCTCTTGTTGGTGATGTTGACGACAAAGCCGATGTCGCCCCAGTCGTCCTTGAACTTTTCGGTGATGGTGATGGTGCACAGGTCGTCGTCGGCGACGGTGACGGCGGGAGAGATTTCGACGCTCTGGACATCGCCGTCATCGACGGCCTCATCGATCTCCTCTTCCTTCTCGGCGGCCTCGCGATCCTTCTTCACCGTGTCGGACAGATCCTTGTCGGACTTGGTAAAGACGAGTTCGTCTCCGTCTTCCTCGAGGACGAGCTTACCGTCCTTGAGCTTCAGGTCCTGCGACTCACCTTCGGCGGTGATGGTTGCGGTGGTTGCGTCCTTGGCCTCCCATTTAAGGTCGACAACCTCAAGGAACAGGTCGAGCGTGCCCGTGCCGTCTTCGTCGAGGATCAGGATACAGTTGAGGCCCCACTCCTTGAGCATATCCATGTACTCATCGGTGAGCTCTTCGCCGTCCAAGGTTCCACCCGAGTACTGCCAGCTGCCGACGAAGTTGGCCTTGGGGTCCTTGCCGCCGCCGCTGCAGCCCGTCAGGGCAAAGGCGAGCGCCAGGACGCATGTCAGGAATGCGAGTACGGACTTTTTGAACGTTGTCTTCATGGTGTCCTCCTTTATCGAACGAAACCCATAGAAGCAAATGCGGGGGCGGCGGATCCCCCGCCAATTACCAGATAGAGGGGCTAGGGCCTGGGTGTTCCGCAGTTGCTGCAGAACTTGCCGCCGTTTTCGCTGCCGCAGTTGGGGCAGAACCACTTGGTCGGTGCCGGGGCGGGTGCGGGACTGCCACACTCGGGGCAGAACTTGCCGGTGTTGGTGGCACCGCAACTGCAGGTCCACGTGCCGGCCGCGGGGGCAGCGGCAGGAGCCGGTGCGGGGGCGGGTGTCGGAGTCGGCTGTGGGGCAGCTTGCTGCTGTGCCTGGCCGGCGGCGAACAGCTGGCTGGCATTCATGCCGCCCATGCCGCCCGCCATGCCCATGCCCATGAAGCCTGCCATCGCGCCGTTGGGGTTGGCGGCTGCTGCGCGCATCGCATCGCTCTGGGCGCTGGCGATGTTGGCGGCTGCCATGGTGGGATCGCGCATGACCGCGGCCTTCTGCAGGTCCTTGATCATCTGCTCGTCTTCTTGCGAGGCGGCGATGGAGTTGACGCCAAAGCTCACGATCTCGACGCCGCGCAAGTCGCGCCAGTCGGCGGAGAGGACCTCGTTGAGCGCACGGGCGAGCTCGGTGGTGTGGCCGGGGATGGCACTGTAGCGGATGCCCATCTCCGAGATCTTGGCGAAGGCGGGCTGAAGGGCGGTGAGCAGCTCGGACTTAAGCTGGCTGTCGATCTTGTCGCGCGTGTAGCTATCGGTCACGTTGCCGCACACGTTGGTATAGAACAGCAGCGGGTTGGTGATGCGGTACGAATACTCGCCGTTGCAGCGCACGGAGATGTCGACGTCCAGGCCAATATTGTTATCGACCACGCGGAAGGGCACGGGCGAGGCGGTGCCGTACTTGTTGCCGATAATCTCCTTGGTGTTGATAAAGTAGACGCGCTGGTCCTTGCCCGCGTCGCCGCCGAAGGTAAAGCGGCTGCCGATATTGGCGAAGGTCTCCTTGATGGAGTCGCCCAGGTTGCCGCTAAAGACGCTCGGCTCGCTGCCGGTGTCAAAGACAAACTCGCCGGGCTCCAGCGCGACCTCGATAATCTTGCCGTTTTGCACCACGAGCATGCCTTGGCCGTCGTTGACGGCGATGACGGAGCCGTTGGAGATGACGTTGTCCTCGCCGCGCGTGTTGGAGCTGCGGCCACCGGTGCGCTTGCTGCCCTTGCAGGCCAAGACGTCAGCGGGCATCGATTCGCAATAGATAAATTCCTTCCACTGGTCGGCCATGACGCCGCCGGCAGCTCCCAATCCAGCTTTCAAGAGTCCCATGGTGATCTTCCTTTCTCGTCAAAGGCCGGGCGGTATTGGTCAGAATGGTTAATCGTCCTTGTTGTCCTTCATGACGACCGAGGTCTCGGTGTGACTGAAGGTGTCGTGTTTCTCGACCAGGTCGAGCTCGCCGCAGTACTCGTCGGCGTGGGTGGCCTCGTTGGCTGTCTTGAGCTGGCCTACCAGCAGCACGTCCGCGACGATCACGATGATCAGCGGCGCGACGATGTTGATGAGGATGCCCTCGACATCAAAGGTGAGGTAGTCCGGATCGAAGGCGTATTCGCCCATAAAGAGAATCTGTGAGAGAACGAATCCGATCACAAAGAACAGCACCGAGGCGATAGCGAGCTTTGGCTTGGAGCAGGGGAGCTCGCCGACCATGCGGCCGGTCTGGCCGTTCATGGCAAACAGGTAGCTCTTGCCGTTCCACGAGGTCGAGAGCATCCAGACGGGGAACAAGGCGTAGTCGCTGTCTTCCCAGGTGTAGTCGAGCTGCTTGCTCTCGACCGAGGCATCGTCGTACTCATCGATAACGGTCTCGCGCAGGGCCGAGATCGTGCTTTCTTCCATACGGCGCTCGGCACGGGCCTTGCAAGTCTCGCAGTCCTCATCGTAACGGTTGGCGATGTAGCCGGGCATGTAGGCGACCGAGAACGGGCGCAGCGCGTCGTAGTCAAACGGTTCGATGGCGTCCATGTGGCCGTCGGGCATCTTGGACGATCCGTCGACGGGCACGCGCTCAAACGAGATATTGCCCTTACGGTAGGCATCGTAGTGGTCGGTGGTCGTGACGGTGCGGTCGGATTCCTCGGTCACGGTCTCGTTGGTTGCGTCAAAGTGCACTTCGCCGTCCACGCGGGCGCCGTAGAGCCAAAACGGCACGTAGACGCCTTGGACTTCGTCGATGTGGTTGCCGGTGACAAAGCTCTTGGGCAGCAGGATCTTGCCCTTGTAGTGCTCCTTGAGTGCGGCCAAGACATCGTCGCGCCCGAGCTTAAACGGAATCACCAGGTCGGGGGAGAAGTCGCCCGAGAGCTGGCCGGGCGCCACGGCGGGATTGCCGCAGTATGGGCAGGTGGAGACGGCGACGGTGCCGTCCGAGATCAGCTCGGCGCCACACGACGAGCAGATATAGCCGGCGTTTTGGGCCAGTTCCTGCACCGCATCGTCGGATGCGGGCTTGGATGTTGCGGCCGCCGCATCGGCTTTGGCATCTGCCTTGTCCTGGCGCTCGCGATAGAGAGCCTCGACCTCTTCGACTTCAAAGCGCGAGTCGCAGTAGTCACAGACGAGCTTTTGCTCGGCGCTGGCAAAATGCAGCGGGCCGCCACACGCGGGGCACTGATAGTTAACGCTTTCGAAGGCCATGATCGGTCCTTTCCGTGCCGAGGGCTATGCGCCGATGGCGCCGTCGCAGTATTCGCAGCGCCCACTGGCATCGGGAATGGTGGTGGCGCCGCAGAAGGGGCAGGTCACCGCGGTCTTGGGGGCCTTGGCGGCAACGACGCTATCGCGCGTCTCCTGACGCAGCTGCACCAGCGCGTCGCGGACTTCGGTTGCCTGACGCTTGGCCTCGCGGTACTCGATGGATCCGCGCTGCTCGATGGTGGAGTCGTTCACGCGCAGGTCGATCTCGGTAAAGTACGGCGTGTTGACGTGGATGGTCAGATTGAAGTCGTAATCCAGGTCGTAGCGCGGCGGGTTGTAGCTCTCGCGCTCGCCGTCCTTGGTCTCGCGATAGATCTCGGTACGGTGCTCGTCGATATCCATATCGCAGCCGAGTACCTGCGAGAACTCGATAATGTCGGGGTTGGCGTCGCGCCAGCGGCTCTGCGAGGTAATGATCAGCAGGCCCGCGTCCTCATCGAGCATGATGTTGGTGCGCCCGGCAGAGAGCGTGCGCGTGGGGTTGAACGAGGCCAGGCGCTCGGCGTTGGCCTCGCGGTAGGCGAGCTGCTCACGGATATCGTCCGCGGTGCTTGAGCGATAGCCGCCAAAGAAGGGGGAGAGCTTGCCGACGCACTCTTTGCACAGGTAGCCTTCGTTGATCTTGGTCTTCCCCAAAAGTCCCAGCTCGGTACCGCAAATCGCGCACTCTTTCTTCTCGAACATCTTGTCAAAGAAGCCCATGGCTGCCTCCCATCAACAGGTAGCGTGTGTCACTTTTGATGATGGGGGAGTGCGCGATCTTTCACGATACCCAGACGGCTCAACGAGTCTCCACAACTGGGACACATGGCCCATTTTTCATCCCCAAATAACTTGCGGTGAAATAGTTCCTAAATGTGGGCCATAGAAGGCCAAACAGGAACTATTCCACCGCAACTTCTGGGTAGTCATCGGGGACGTTCTTAAACGACTAGTCGTTGGGGGCAGTCTTCGGCCACTCATTGGGGACGTACTTAAATGAGTGGCGGTTGGGGACACTCCGTGCCGAATGTGGGTGCCGCCGCTTGCTACGCGACGGTGATGGCGACCTGGGCGTAGCGGGTGCAGGGGCGCTCGGCGCGGGTTTTAACGCTGAGGGTGAGCACGAAGCGGTCGCCGGGCTGCGCGTCGGCGGGTACGGTGAACGTGGCGTCCGTCGCGCATTCCTGCCATAGCGACAGATCTTGAGCGCCTGCATAGCGCGACGGTCCCATGGTGACATTCCAATGAGCATCGAAGCCCCTGCCATCGGGGTCGACGATGGTCGCTGCAAGAGCAACGCGCTCGCCGGCCGCGGCGCTCATGTCGCCCGTGACCTCGGCAACATACGCCGGATGCGAGCAGGCCGCGGGCTCATGGGCGCACCACTGCGCGCGAGCGGCGAAGTCTTCCTGGTAGGCGCGCAGATAGGGGTTGGGGTTGCCGTCCACCGGCGTACCTATGGCAGCAAAACCGGCAGGCGCATCTGAGTCGGGATGCCCGTCAAGGAACATGCGGCCGAGCAACGTGTCAAAGTCGCGGTTATCGATGCCGCGCAGGCCAAACGACAGCAGCGGAATATAGGTCATCGAGTCGCCCTCGGCCATAAAATCGCCGCGCTCAAATTGCATCGCGGGCATGCCTTCTAAGCCCCAATCCAAGCGGGCATGCTTGCCAAACTGGAACCTCTCGGGCTCGTTTTCGTACACCTTGCCATCGCCATAGAGCATATAGCGCGCCATAAGGGGACCGTTGCCCTGCGTGAGATTTTGCTCGGGCCAGGGAGCCTGAAAGAGCGGCAGCGTATCGGGCTGAGCCATCTTGGCATCGACATAGCCGCCATACATATAGGGCACACACCAAAAGATGAGATCGGGGAAGAGCTCATGCCCATGGTCGAGCCAAGAATTGTCCTGCCCCACACCATCGGCAACGCCCATCACGCGTACCTTCTGATAGACACACTGTTGCACAGAAGGCCATTCGGGTGTGGCGCGATAGCGCTTGGCAATGCTCATCAGGGCGCGAACGATCGTATTCATACCGCCCCAACTGAGTAGCCAAAGCGTGCGCGGGTCATCATCCAAAATCGCCTGAGCAATCACGCGCGAACCCTCAGACTCCTCACGCACATCGCCTTCAAAGGCAACATTGCCCACAAACGTACGCTCAATCATCTGAGCAGGCGAGGGAAACGGAGACTCGCCGGCAGCGGCCGCATTAGCCTGCAGCTGAGGCCAGGCCTGGGCATACTCATTGCTCCAGAGGCTCTCGATCCAATGCTCAGGAAACGGTCGATACTCACGAAGCTCCCCAGCAAGCGGATCAGGCTCATGAGGCACCACATCCCACTCATAGGAACGGTGACCCTTGGTACGCCAATGCGGATTCACCTCGCCAAGCGAATGCACGCCATCCCCAAGAAAATGATACTGCGAAGCCGTGTACACCACAGCCTGAACATCGAGCAAGTTGAGATACAGAGCCAAATGAACGAGCGAGTTCATATCATCGACTTCCATATCAGTAGTAACAATCACCCGAGTTAAATCGCGAGTCATAAGAAAGCTCCAACCAAAATCATTTCAGTCAGTCACGCGCAAGGCAAGACGGGACCCCCGCCCTCATCGTCGTCAACCCGGCGGCCCGCCGGAAGCGCTCGCCCAGGGTCAACAGCAACGTCAACGCAGCGGGGCCGAGGGCTTACCTCTGAAAATATTCCGCAGGGGGCGGCCCGGTTGCACAGCGCGAAGCGCGTGGTGCAACCGGGCCGCATGCCCGAGGACATTTTCAGAGGTAAGCCCTCGGCCCCGTGATGGGATAGATTACCTGTCGACCCTGGCCGACCACTCCCAGCAGCCCACCGGCTCGCCGTCGATAAGTACGTTGCCCCCGTCGAAGTCTTGATAACACATGTCGTTGAATTGGTGGATCCACACGCCATGGTTGAACGTCTTCTTGGGCGAGCCGTCGGCCTCGCGGTAGCGCCCGGTCAGGTCCTCGACATGGCTAAAGTAGGTGAGATGCACGTTGGCGCCGGCAGCGCGCAGGCGAGCCGTGAGCGGCAGCACGGTCTCCTGCGGTATCACGAGCTCATCGCCCTTGGAGTGCGTAAACCACAGCGGTGTCTTGGCAAGGGCAGCAACGTCCTCGTCCGTGGCGTTGTACCACGGCGCGCAGCAGGGAAGGCCCGCGGCGAAGAACTCGGGGTAGTCGGCGCACAGGCGCAGCGTCATAAAGCCGCCGTTGGAAAGGCCAGCGACCACGATGCGGTTGGTGTCGATGCGGTCGGCATGCTCGGCGACAAACTCGTCGATGAGCGCCTTAATGACGGGGGAGTAGATGCTCTGGTTGGAGTGGCCGAGCTGCTCAGTGCCGTTGTCCATCCAAAACGTGGGCGACTGCGGCACGAGAACCCAGGCAAAGCCGCCAAAGTAGCGTTGGATCTGCGCCTGGCTGATGGCCGTCACGCGGTTGCCGATATAAGCGCGCGTGGCGCCCTCGCCTTGCGTAGCGCCCTTGCCCTCGCCAGCGCCGTGCAGGTACACCACGAGCGGGGCCTTCTGGGGCACGACTGTCGTTTCGGGCGCGAAGGGGCTGAAGCAGGCGGAGTCCTCGGCCTTAAAGCTGGGCTCAAAGAAGCCATACTCGAGCGCGATGCCGTTGACGGCGGTCTTTTGCGTGGCATTGCTCCAGCCCTTGAGCGCGGGACAGATGTCGCCGCGGCAGGTGTCAAAGACCAGGCCGCAGGTTGGATCGTCACCGTCATTGCCGGGAAGGGCCGCGAGCTGCGTGATGCGCAGCTGGTCGTCGAGCAAGCGCGAGCCCATCACGCTGCCCTCGATCTTCTTGGTCAGGCGCTGCTCGGCGATCTCGAGCGCCACATGGGTGCCAAAGGCGAGCTTGCGTCCGCACTCATCGCACGGATAGGCGGCGAGGACGTCGACATAGCCTACGGAAGGTGCGGCGTGGTCGGCGCCGCGCTCTTTGCGCATCAGGATCTCGCCCGTGCGTTCATGGCGCTCTACATATATATGGAAGGTACGCGCATCGATATCGTTGGCGCGAACGGTGCACGGCAGGTCGAGCACGACTTTGCTGATCCAGGGGCCAAAGTCTCCCAGCGTGGTGACGGTTGCGTAGGTGCACGATTTGAGTTCCATGAGCTGCCTCCTCTGCGCCGCGAGTGGTAAACATCAGCGGCAATACAACTTAAACATGTTTAGTTTAATGCAGAGCTACAGAACAGGCAGATGAACTCGGTAAACGGTCAAAATGAACACTCAACAAATTACTAAACATTCGTTTATCACCATTTAGCAGGGCTTTTGTTGATGGGTCAACAAAGAATAGAGGTGTTTACCAAATTAAAAGACCACGTAAATAGGCATTTAGCAGCAGATCGTCAAATAGACAATCCCTTACCGTTCAAGTACGTTCACCCCCGATTTCCTACCGTTCACCAGACTACAGACGGCAAAATTGACACAAATTAGACGTTCCGTGTAAACTAAAGCCCGTAAACGTTCAGTAAACACATTGTTTACGACAGCGTATCCAAGGGTTCGGTGGCCGTAAGGGGTTATAGTCGCCGAGCCAAAGGCGTGCCTACGCCCAAACGAGTAGGCACACGATGATATGGGGAGGGGTCCCATGGCAGTAGATAACAAGCAGATTGCCACCGATGTCCTCGAGCTCGTGGGCGGTGCGGAGAATGTTTCCGTCGCCACCAACTGCATGACGCGTCTGCGTCTGACGCTCAAGGACAACAACAAGGCCGACGTGGAGAAGATCAAGAAGGTCAAGGGTGTTCTGGGTTGCCAGTTCGCCGGCAGCCAGCTCCAGGTCATCATCGGCCAGAACGTGCCCAAGGTGCTCGCCGAGTTCGTCGCCATGTCCGGCGTCAAGCAGGGTGCCGCGGTCGACGAGAACCTCGATGCTCCCAAGGAGAAGTTCGAGCTCAAGAACCTGCCGAACATCATCTTCGACTATCTGTCGGGCTCCATGACCCAGCTGATCCCGCTGCTCATGGCCGGCGGTCTGTTCCGCACCATCGCTGCGGTCCTCGGTCCCACCATGCTCGGCGTTCTCTCTGACACCGATCCGACCTACACGTTCCTCTACACCACCCTGTACGAGGCCACGTTCACCTTTATCCCCATCTACCTGGGCTATGCCGCCGCTAAGAAGCTCGGCGCCTCCCCGGTTCTGGGCATGCTCCTCGGCGGCGCCCTCATGGCCCCGTCCGTCGTGAGTGTCGCGACCCAGGATGGCGGCGGAATCATCTCCGTCTACGGCATTCAGATCGCCGCTGCCAACTATCAGCAGTCCGTCCTGCCGATTATCCTTTCGGTGCCTGTCCTCTACTTCGTCGAGAAGTTCTTTAAGAAGGTCATGCCCGACGTGCTCTCCACGGTCTTCACGCCGTTCTGCACCATGATCGTTACCATCCCCATCGCCTTCATCGTCCTCGCCCCGCTCGGCAACGAGATCGGCAGCCTCATCGCTAACGCCCTCTTCGGTCTCGCTGACATGGGTGGCATCGGTATCCTGCTCGTCATGGCCGTCCTCGGCGCCTTCTGGCAGCTCTTCGTGGTCTGCGGTATGCACATGCCCGTCATCCTGCTCGCTCAGGTTCAGATCATCGCTGCCGGCTACGATCCCTTCGTCTTCGTTTCCACCAACTGCGCTATGGCCGCTGTCTGGGGCTGCGCCTTCGGTGCCTTCCTCAAGATGAAGAACCCCGACGAGAAGGGTCTTGCCCTGGGCTACGTCATCTCCGCCATCGCCGGCGGCGTCACCGAGCCCGCACTCTTCGGTATCCTCATGCGCTTCCGTCGCACCATGTTCGGTATGTTCATCGGCGGTGCCATCGGCGCTGTGTTCTCCGGCCTCATGGGCGTTACCTATTACCTCGCTGGCGGTGCCTCCAACTTCCTGGTCTTCACCAACTACCTGCAGGGTGGCCAGATGAACACCGTCTGGGCTATTGTCGGTATGGCAATCTCCTTTGTCATCGCCGCTGCCGTCGTCTTCGTCGCCGGCTTCTCCAAGGAAGAGCTCGCCGAGATGGAGGCCTAAGGCCAAGCCATTCGGTCGCATACGACCTTACCTACACGACAGGGCCCCGTCAGGCGCAAGCCCGGCGGGGCCCTTCTTGCAAGGTAGACTGGAGTGGGCAAGTGGTGTCCGCCCGCAGGGGTTTGTTAAACGGCGGGGGCTTTCGCATCAGGGGTTACCGCGAAAGCTTCTGCCGGTTCGCAATTCCTTTATCGAGCGAAAGGACATGCAGATGAGTTTGGGAAAACTGACCGTCAACGGTCGTCAGGACGGTTTTTTGTGCGAGGGCAAGCCGTTCTTTTGGTTTGCCGATACGTGCTGGAGTGCGTTTACCAGCATCCCCGAGGCCGACTGGGACTACTATCTGACCCGCCGCGCCGAGCAGGGCATGAACGTGCTGCAGATTAACACGCTGCCGCAGTGGGATCGCTGCTGCCCCGATCTGGGCATTTGGCCCTATGCCAGCGAGGATGGCGTGCGCTTTGATTGGTCTCAACCCAACCAGGCGTATTGGGATCGCGCCGCCGCCATGTGCCGCGCTGCCGTCGAGCACGGCATTCGTCCGGCGCTCGTGCTCATGTGGTGCAACTACGTGCCCGGTACCTGGGGCGCTAAGATCGCCGAGCGTTGCGGTGCCGAGGTTATGCCGCGCGAGGAGGTCCGTGCCCACGTTGCCCGCGTCGTCGAGAACCTGGGCGAGTTCGATCCCGTCTATGTGGTGACGGGCGACACGGACTTTGCCGGTGACGAGGCGATTGCCTATTACGAGGATGCGCTCGACGAGGTTGCGAAGCGCGCGCCCGAGGCCCTGCGTACCATGCACATCAATCGCGGTAACCGCACGATTCCCGCGCAGTATTTGGACCGCCTGGACTTCTATATGTTCCAGCCCGGCCACAACTACGAAGGCCAGCCCGAGGCCTGGCACCTGCCGCAGGACTTTATCGCCAGCTATCCCAAAAAGCCGATGGTCAACTCCGAGCCCTGCTACGAGCAGATGGGTGCGTCGCGCAACGTGTACTGGCGTTTTACCGCGCAGGACTGTCGCGCGAGCGTGTGGTCTTCGATCCTTGCCGGCGCCAGCGCGGGCGTGACCTACGGCGCCCACGGCGTTTGGAACTGGCAGACATCGCGCAGCCAGGGTTCGGTGCTGGGCGAGGGCTTTGACATGCCGTTCCGCTGGCAGGAGTGTCTGCAGTTTTCGGGCGTGTGGGATTTTGCCGCCATCGAGCACGTGCTTGCCGGCCTGGGTGCCACGGCTAGCGACGACGCTCTCGCCGTTATCCCGGCACAGGAGCTGCTCGATGACGCGCGCGAGTCCATCCGTGTGGCGCGTATTGGCGAGCGTGTCGTCACCTATCTGCCGCGCACCACGGCACTTACGTTTAAGCTCGATAGTGCGCGCGGCTGGTCGGCGACGGCCCTCGACATGGAGGCCAAGCGTATCGCCAAGCTGCCCGTTCGCGACAATGGCGACGGCACCGTGCGCGTGGCTCAGCATTCCTTTGAGCACGACGCCCTGGTGATCCTGACGCCCGAGCACTAACGCTCGAGCTTCGATCCCGAGTTGCTCCCTCGGCCCGGGCACCTCCCTCCCTTTTCCGATATCAACAACCCAGTCCCCTTTATATGTTGCGGTGGAATAGTTCCTAAATGACAGCCCGGGCCGGTCAAACAGGAACTATTTCACCGCAACTGCTGTTGGGGCATTTGCGCCGGATGCGTAACAGTTCGGGCATTGCGTGGATACTAAGACCCATTCTCCATTAAAATGGTTTTCCGGACATCTAAGCGGGTGGGGGTTACCATGAGGGCCCTGGGAGACACAACCGCATATTTGCGCCGGGGCATACGGGAGATTCTGTGCCTGGCGCTTTTCTTTTTCACGTTTTTGGCCGGCGAGTACCTCTTTGACGTGCGCGTGGCCGAGTTTGTGCCGGCGAACGAGGTCGTTATCTACGAGAGCATCGTCGTCGGCGCGAGCGTGATCGGCTATTTTGTGCGTCCTCTCCTGTACTATCGCCGTCCCCAGACAATCGATGCAACGAGCGATATGACGGGCGTGCTGCTGGTGTCGGCATTGCTGCTGCTGATTATGGCGGCGCAGTTTCAGGTTGTGATTGCGGGCGGTCTGGTGGCGTGCTGCGCCCTGGGCTACTGCGGATCGACCGCTCATGCCAATCTGGCGCGGCGTTTTGCGCAGACGCCTTGTCTGGCACGTGCCGTGGCGGTTTCTTATGCTGCGGGCATTTTGGTACAGGTGCTCAACCATATGGTGATGCCTGCGGGCATTCCTCAACAGTTTGTCCTTATTGCCTGTGCGATTGCGCTGGTTGGGCTGCTTCACGGTACCCGCCGAGCTAAATTACGCGATGAGTCCGCGCCCGAGTTCGAAGCCGAGATTGCCGAGCTATCGGTCGATGCGTCGGAGCATGGCGCCAAGTGGCGCGATAATCCCGAGGCAAAGGCGGCCTTCCAGGGTGCCGTAGTGCGCTTGACGGTGGCGACCGCCTGCCTCACCGGCGTATTCGCGGCTCTCAATGCCGGTCTTACGACCTCGCATGCCGCCGGCGCTATCGATCTGGGTGACTGGCCGCGCTTGCTGCTGGTTGTGAGTGCGCTTGCTGCCGGCGCCCTGTATGACCTGCGCGGACGCTCGTATATGAATATCATCATGACGTGCGCCGCCATGCTGTCCACGCTCTCGTTCTTTGTGCTTATCACCGATGGCAACGGCGGCAATGCGCTCGCCGCCACGATTATCTTTTACCTGGGCACGGGCTTTTTCGTGGTGTTCTTCACCGCGAAGTTCGCCGCGATTTCGATGTATGCCCGCTGGTCGTATCTGTGGCCGTGCATGGGCCGCGTCATCAACAACATTTGCTCAATGCTTGTGACGGCTCCGGCGGTGGCGATCATCTCGAGCCAAAACGTGCTGATGGCGGTGGGTGTCGTACTCGTGCTGTTTGTCGGCATTGCGATCTCGCTGTTGGGGCAGTTTGGACAAGGCGTTGAGGACGAAGCGGGTCACAGGGGGCTGGCGTTTGCCACCGACGATCTTGGCGTGAGCCGTGCGCCCGATCAGGTCGACACGGTGTCCCTGGAGACACCGGAGCTTTCGTTTGACGATCGACTCGACGGTTTTGTAGCCGCCTTTGGACTTACCAAGCGCGAGCGCGATGTACTGGAGGCGCTGGTCGTATCGGACGACAGCGTGCAGGACGTTGCGGCAGCGCTCTTCCTTTCGCGTTCTACGCTCTACCGCCATATCGCCTCGATCAACAAAAAGACCGGTGCCGCCTCGCGCGTGGCCCTCATCAATTTCTTCTGGTCCTGGACACCCCAAGACTAGCCAAAACCACCACGAAGGGGACAGGCACCTTTGTGGTGGTTTTACCTGCAAAAATATGAATATGAGACATTTGTCACCTGCCGTTTTGGCGCTCAAAGGCATATGAATGTGATGTTGAGCGGAGCAGAACGGAAGGGGTGGGCCTATGGCGTCTCGTGATTGCTCGTCTAATAAAATTGCGGGCGCGCTTATCGCCGTGGTGGTCCTTGCTGCGGCGGTGACGCATGTGCGGGCATACGGCTTTGGTGCCCGTGCCGACCAGGGAAAGAACGCCGCGCAAGCGTTGCTGAACGATTGTGCTGCCGATCCGGTGGCAGTCAAGCTTATCGAGGACGGCGAGGCGCGGACGATCTATGAGACCGACGATGCCGAGCTGGTCGCATCGACTTTTGCCGCGCTCGACGATTGCACCGTGGGAGGTGCGGTGGATGAGCGGATGAGCGATGCCGGTCGCACGCTCGTCTTTGTCTATGAAGACGGCTCGGAGCAATCGGTGGAGTTCGAGGGCGGGAATATCGTGCTCGACAAGACGGCATATCGCCTTGACGGTGCCGATGAACTGTGGCGACAGCTAGCCGCCATCAAGAACAGCCAATGAAATGAGGGGTGTACGGGATGAGTGATTTGAGATTCTGCCCGGCGTGCGGGATGCAGCTGCCGCGGGTCGCCGGCGTGCCGGTGCGATTTTGCCCGGGCTGCGGTGTTCGGCTTGAGAGCGTTGAGGATGACCCGGGTGTCGCGGAACACGCAAATGGGGCGGCTGCCGATGATGGCGCGGGCGAAGGTTGTGAGCCGAGCGCGAACGCGCCGGTCGATGTGCCGATGCAGGATGCCGACGCCGCGTCGCCGGTCCGCGACGTGGCCGCAGCGGATGCTCCCCGCGTCGGCGACCTTGAGCTCCACACCGCATGCGATGCCTCTGGCGGCCAAGCGCTCGCGCAAGTGGCGCTGCCGCGGGGTTGGCGTATCGAAGAGGCGCATCTTGAGCGCAGCAGTAGTTTCGACTGCCCGATTTCAGTTGGCGTGACGGCGGCAGGCCCGGCGGGCGAACGCATCATGTATCGCTCCGAGCTCTGCTACGTGGACGCGGGCGCCGTTGCCAAGCGTATCCCCACGCAAACCGAGCGCAAGGCGTTTGTGCACGTGGAGGCGGCGTGCGACGAGTTAGCTCAAGCCTGCGCGGCGCAATTGGGCGCACGGGCGGAGGTTGTGGCCGAGCAACCCTATCCGTCGAGCGCGGCAGGCGATATTGAACATGAGCGTGCTCGCGTAAAGCGCGAGGCTGCAAACGACTTTGCGATTCAGGGCTTTTCGATGGAACCGAGCGATGTGGTCTATGAGTGCCGCATGCGTCGATATCGGCTCGCGGGCGTCCCGGCGCCTACCGAGCTTGCAGTGGCGGCAAAGGTCGAGGGCTATGTAGTCTCGATCGGTGGAGTCGCGGGTTCTGTGGGTAAAGGCGTTGCCGCCGGGGCCGAGGCACTGCTGGGCGCGGGCCTTTCGAGCGGACTGATCGGTGGCGTTCTGGGTAAGCGCCTGCGCGAGCGCCAGGCGGCTGCGGCGGCGGGTCAGCGCGCCGCGAAAGATCAGGCTCCGGATCAGGGCGATTGCCCAGACGGGGCGCCGTTCAAGCTGGGCGCGGCAGACCTGTTGCAGTGGCGTATCAGGGACAGCTTCTGCCTGGTTGCGCCGGAAGGCCGTCTGGACGAGGCGGCCTCCACGGCGCTTGCCTCAATGGCGTCGACTCTGCGGCTCAACCCGTCGATTGCGCGCGAAGCGTGCGCTCAAAAGCAGCAGATGGTGCTCGAGCAGCGTCAGCGCACGCAGATGAACATCGCCCAGCAGCAACAGCAGTTCGCGGCCTGGCAGCAGATGCATGCCTCGCAGCAGGCGGCGTTCGACAGCTACCAGCAGGCTTGGTTTGAGCGCAGCGATCGTCAACACGCCGCGAATATGGCCGCCAGCGCGGCCAATTTCTCCAGCGCAGGTGTGGGAACGGGCGCGGCGTCGTATTCCGATGCCATCCGCGGGGTCAACCATTACACCAGGCCCGACGGTACCGATGTCGAGGTTTCGGTGATGGCGGATCAAGCTTGGGTGAACGGCTCGGGCGACGTGATCGGCACGCGCGATGGCTTTGAGCCCGGTTTTGGCTGGACGGAGCTGCCCCGTCAATAGCGTGAGTGGGCTACGGGAGGATCGGTGTCGAGGCGTTGCTCGGCGCTGTGATAAGAAACGGGAAAGGAACAACGATGAGGGAGACGGTTATTTCGCGCACGGCGTTTGTCGCGGCGGCGGGAACGGCGTTGCTGACGCTTGCGGGATGCGGCGGACAGCAGGCGCAGGACACGACGGGTTTTAACGACGATCGCCCGGTAAAGGACAAGATGGATGCGGGCTCGTCATCGGGTGATTCCGGTGATGCGGGCGGCGGTGCGGACACAGACAGCGGCTCGGCGGACGCGTTCGATACGTGGTCGGATGACTGCTGGGATGCGCACCGCAACATCAGCATCGCAGCGTTGCTCGAGCTTAAGGGCTGGCAGTTGCAGGAGTTTGCGTCGCAACAGGGTTATACCTGGCAAGATGCGCTCGAGATGTACGAGAACGAGGCAGGTCGCGTGCTCAGCGTCTGCAATATCAGCAAGGATGGCGCAACCGAATGGCTCGGCGAGGATGAAATCGGAAAGCTCGACAAGGGCGGCACCGGGAGTACCGTGATGTTTACGCTGCAGCTTGCGGGCTATTCGAGCTGCGAGGATGTTATCGCGGGCTTTTCCGTTCCGGTTGAGGACCGCGCGCAGATTACCTCGGGCTCGTGGATTGCGTGCGTCTACGGTTCCAACATGGCGCGTCACGTTGCCATGGTGAGCCAAATGGAAAACGGCGACTACCGCCTGGACCTCATTACCGAGGAGGCCATCAAAACCGGTACGTTTACCCAAGGCGGCGGTGCCCCCACGATTAACGAATTTTGGCAGGAGAAGACCGGGCGCGCGCTCGGCTAAGTGCGATGCGGCCAATAGCATAGCGAGGGACGAACATGATGAACGAGATGACGATGAGCCGTGCGGTCTTTGTGGCGGGCGCGGGCGCGGCGGCTTGCGCGCTGGCTGGCTGCTCGGGCACAACGGGCGGCGCCAAAGCAGCGAGCACGGCGGACGCCGCCTGCGTGGACGACAATGCTAACGTGACGGTCTATGCCGCGATCAACTTGGCTGGTGCCGATATGGTGCGCCTGCTCAAACATCAAAATTATGAGTGGCAAGGCGAGAACGTGGGCTACGGCGCCGTCGATGACGCGGGATTTTTCGCTTTTACCTTTTCCAAGGTTTCGGACGATGTGGACGAACTTGCGAACAGCGCGATACCGCTTTCGGAGTCCGAGTACGAGGAGCTTGAACCGGGCGGCGGAGACGAAAACGTCGCGATTCTACTCTCGGTGGGCGGCTATACGAAGGGCGAGCGGGCGCTCATCGGCGCGATTGGCGATGCGGCGATGGTGCAGGAGAAATGCACGATCGATGATACCCAGTATTGGCTGGTCAAGGCGCTTGACGGCCACCGCTACGTGATTATGGCCAACGGCACCGAAGACGATGGCGATAGCGCTCATGACATCTATATCTACAATGAGGCTTTTATTCGAACCGGCTACTTGAGCGGCGGCGACCAGATCGATATCGATGAGCTCTGGAGTCGCCTGACCAACGCCTCGTAACGCTCCAAAACCACCACAAAGGGGACAGGCACCTTTGTGGTGGTTTTGCCTTAGGGCTGTCTGTTACAGCAGTTCGCCGTGGCGGGCTATGAAGCGGCGCTTTGTCAGCTGGGTCAGCGCAATATAGGCGGTGACGATGCCGATGAGCAGCGCGAAAAAGCCCGCGGGCAGTGTCATGAGGCCGAGCGCATCGGCGATGGGGCTTGCCGGCAGCCAGGTGACGAGCGCCAGACCCAGCACGGTGAGAACGCACAGAGCGGGCGCGGCGTGGTCGCGCGGGCTCGGCAGATGCGGGGAGCGCAGCATGTGGACCACGAGTGTCTGCGACCACATGGACTCGACAAACCAGCCGCTCTGGAAGAGTGCAGCGAAGGTCGCCATACCCGCGACGTCGCCCGCGGCGGCAAGCTCGGGCCAGCTTGCGTCCACGGCGGCGGGGCACATGACAAAGAAGAGCGCGGCGAAGGTCACGATGTCAAACAGCGAGCTCACGGGGCCCAGCTCGAGCATAAAGCCCTTGATGGACGCGGCGTCCCAGGCACGCGGGCGGGCAGTCCAGGCGTCATCGACGGTGTCCCACGGTAGCGCGATGCACACGATCTCATAGACCAGCGACAGCAGTACCAGCTGCAGGGCACTCATGGGCAAAAACGGCAAGAACAGGCTCGCGACGGTCACGGACAGCACGTTGCCAAAGTTGGAGCTCACTGTGGTCTTGAGGTACTTGAGCAGGTTGCCGTAGGTGCGGCGGCCTTCGATGATGCCGCGCTCGAGCACGCCCAGGTCCTTCTGAAGCAAGATGATATCGGCGGATTCCTTGGCAATGTCGACGGCCGAATCGACCGAGATGCCGCAATCGCTCGCACGCATGGCGGCGGCGTCGTTGATGCCGTCGCCCATAAAGCCCACGGTGTGGCCGAGCAGCTCGCGCATGACGCGCACCAGGCGCGCCTTCTGCAGCGGCGAGAGCTTGGCGAAGAGGTGGGTTTTCTCGGCGCGCTCGGCAAACTCGGTGTCATCGAGCGCATCGATCTCGGAGCCGAGCAAGACGTTGCTCGCGTCGATGCCGATCTGCTCGCAGACGGTGGCGGCGACGCGGTCGTTGTCGCCGGTCAGGACCTTCACCGCCACGCCCTTGGCCTCGAGGGTGGCGACGGCGCCCGCGGCACTTGCTTTGGGTGGATCGAGGAAGGCCAAAAAGCCCATCAGCACCATGTCGCATTCGTCGGCGATGCTAAACTCGCCCACGCAGCGCGGGTCGGTTTTCTGCGCCACGGCAATCACGCGCAGGCCCTCGGCGTTAAGATCGGCGACCTGCTTGCGAATCTGGGCGAGCTTGTCTTCGGCGAGTGGCCGGGCGATACCGTTGACCTCGACAAAGGAGCAGATCTCGAGCATTTCCTCGGCAGCTCCCTTCGTAACCATCTGGGTTTTGCCCTGGGCGTCGGAGACAACTACGCTCAGGCGACGGCGTGAGAAATCGAAGGGAACCTCGTCGACCTTGGTGTAACGGTCGCGCAGGCTCTGGCCCAGCATGGAATCGGGTGCGACGGTCGAGGGTGTCACATCGGCACGGTCGATTACGGCCAGGTCGATAAGATTTTTGAGGCCGGTCTGGAAGAAGCTGTTCAAAAACGCATGGCGCAGCACGCGTGCGTCCTCGTTGCCGTCGGTGTTGAGGTAGCGCTCGAGTACGATGCGGTCTTCGGTGAGGGTGCCGGTCTTGTCACAGCACAGGACGTCCATGGCACCCAGGTTTTGAATCGCCGGCAGCTCCTTGACGATAACCTGGCGACGGGCGAGGTCCTTGGCGCCCTGCGACAGGCTCGTGGTCACGATGACGGGGAGCATCTGCGGCGTGATGCCCACGGACACGCTCGTGGCGAACAGCAGCGCGTCGATGACGTTGCCCTTGGTGGCGGCGTTGATGGCAAAGACGGCCGGCGCCATAACGAGCATCAGGCGCACCAGCAGCATGGAGACGCTCGAGACGCCGCGGTCAAACGCGCTCTTCTCGCTGCGCCCGTTGAGCATCTTGGCGATACCGCCCAGGTAGGTGTCCGAGCCGGTGGCAACGACAAGCGCCATGGCGGTGCCGTTTTGCACGGAGGTGCCGGTAAAGACGATGTTCTTGCAGGCAGAGAGTGGCAGCGCGGAGCCGTCGGCGCCCTCGACGACGGTGGCGGCAGCGGTCTTCTCGACTGCCTCGCTCTCGCCGGTGAGTGCGGACTCGATGACAAACAGGTCGCGCGCGGTGATGACGCGGGCATCTGCCGGCACCATATCGCCGGCAGAGAGACGGATCACATCGCCGGGGACGAGCTCGTCGAAGGGGATCTCGATGCGCTCGTCGTCGCGCAGAGCGGTGCAGGTGTTGGAGACCAGGTCCTTAAGGGCCTCGGCCGCATTGCCGCTGCGGGCTTCCTGGATAAACTTCATGCTGCCCGATACCAGCAGCATGATGCCGATGACGATGACCGTGGAGGGGTCGCGCTGCGGCTCGGGCACGGCGAGCACGTCGATATAGAGCGAGACCAGCGCGAGCGCGGCGAGGATACCGGCGAAGGGATCGATGAACGCGTCGGCGATGCGGCGGGCGAGCGTTTTGGTCGTTGCCTCGATGGTGTTGGCGCCGACGGCGTCCAGGCGCTCGGCTGCCTGCTTGGCGGTGAGGCCGTTTGCCGTGGCGTCAAGCAGTACGAGAGCGTCATCGGCGCTATGGGTGGTGGCGAATATGGTGTTCTTGGACAGGCCGGTATGAGCGGCGGGGCGCGCCGTGCGGCGGCGCTTGGAGATAGCTTCGAGTACCGTGGCGGTTTTGAGCATCAGCATAGGGTCCTCCTTGTTGAAGGGAGTTAGCGTACGTGTCGTATTGAGTTGCAAAAAAACCTAGATGTCGCTCACGTCAAGCTCACGAACCCCCACAAAGGGACAGGCACCTTTGTGGGGGGGGTGACGATCTGCCGGTGGCGTTTATGCGTGTGCGGAGTCCTCGCGGCGTGCCGAGGGCGACATGCAGGTTTTTCGACTAGGACTGCCTTCCATGGCACACCTCCTAAAGGCTGAGCGCAGTGCGCTTTGGGTATCTCGTACCCCTTTTTAATCCGCCCGTATTCTTGATGAGGGGGTTTGACATGTCAACCCCATTGTTCGGAAAACCATTCCCTTTGACAAAGCCTTTACAGAATGCAGTGGCCCCAAAGCGCGCCCGCATCTACGCTTTGCCTGCGCTAAACTGGAAGGTACGTACGCGATTACGAGAGGAGCCCGCATGGAGGCTTACAAGCAAGAGTTCATCAAGTTTATGGTCGAGTCCGACGTCCTTAAGTTCGGCAGCTTTACGCTCAAGAGTGGCCGTCAGTCCCCGTTCTTTATGAATGCCGGCGCTTACGTGACGGGCTACCAGCTCAAGAAGCTGGGCGAGTATTACGCCCAGGCCATTCACGATAACTTTGGCGACGACTTTGACGTGCTGTTTGGACCGGCCTACAAGGGTATTCCGCTGGCCGTCGTGACCGCAATTGCCTACCACGAGCTGTACGGCAAGGAGGTCAAGTACTGCTGCGACCGCAAGGAGGCCAAGGACCACGGCGCCGACAAGGGCAACCTGCTGGGCTATGAGCCCCAGGACGGCGACCGCGTGGTCATGGTCGAGGATGTCACCACCAGCGGCAAGTCCATCGACGAGACCTATCCCAAGGTCAAGGCTGCTGCCGATGTCGAGATCAAGGGCCTCATCGTGTCTCTCAACCGCATGGAGGTCGGCAAGGGTGGCGTGACCACCGCGCAGAAGGAGATTGAGGCCAAGTACGGTTTCCCCGTCGCGAGCATCGTTTCCATGGACGAGGTCGTCGAGACCCTCTACAACCACGAGATCGACGGCAAGGTCGTCATTGATGACGAACTCAAGACCGCCATCGACGCCTACTACGAGCAGTACGGAGCTCGGGAGTAGTTACGCGGTTTTACCAAACGCCGTAACCGGCCGACGCTACGCGCCGCCCAGGCCGACAATTTGTCATTCAAAAGGCGAGGCATGACCAGAAGGTCTATGCCTCGCCTTTTTCATGCCAACTTGTTCGCCCTGGACGTCGCTCGCTGTCCGTCCTCTACCTGCGACGTCGCCTTGCTCCGAATGCGGCAGTGATCCCCTGGGGACGGAGGAAAACGGATCATTCAGGATGAGCGTCCAAAAATCCGGCTCGTTCGATTGGCGCATGTCTACGCAGCGTAGGTTGTCGAGCCTGGCCTTCAAATGGATACTGACTGTCGAACCGGTTCACTCCATTTCTTCAATTTGATTGGACAGCTCATGAACCAGACACGGCAAACCAATGCTTCCCATACTTTTTTGGCAGCGCATGCCATCAAGCGGCTGCGTGAAGAGCGCGGCCTCACTCAGCGCGCCCTGGCGGAAAGCCTTGGCGTGACCGATAAAGCCGTCAGCAAGTGGGAATCCGGCCGCGGCCTTCCCGACATTTCCCTCGTTGAGCCTTTGGCCCAGAGACTCGGCATAAGCGTGGCTGAGCTTTTGGCTGGTGACATTCGGGCCAACGCCAACCGTGCAGGCAATATGCTCAAAGGTGTCTTTTACGTTTGCCCTATCTGCGGAAACGTTGTGCACGCGCTCGGAGAAGGCAGCTTTAGCTGCTGTGGCTCCACGATGTTTTCCCAGGAGGCCGAAGAGCCGGACGCGGACCACGCCTTTTCCATCGAGCGCATCGAGGACGATTGGTACGTCACGCTCGATCATCCCATGACCAAGGATCACTACATTAGCTTTGTGGCATATGCGGCTATGGACGGCATCTGCTTTAAGAAGCTCTATCCAGAGCAATCGGTGCAGCCGCGATTCCATATTACCGGGCGCGGCAGAATGTATCTCTACTGCAACCAGCATGGACTCTTTGTTTTGCCGACGCCGCCTATCCGCAGATGGCGAGTGGATGGCTAACGTCCGTCGTCCCCTCCTGCGTCAGCGAGTTGCGGTGGAATAGTTCCTGAAAGTGCTGGTTTAGAGCCTAAACAGGAGCTATTTCACCGCAACTTAGGAGGGCGATTGGAGGCGCGGTGGGGCCGGATTGTTACGTGAGGCCGGGGAGGCGGGTGTAGGGGAATGAGCGCTCTAGGAACTCGGCGCAGTGGGCGTAGTCTTTGGCGAAGTAGCTGCTGTAGAGCGAATCGAGCACGTATTGCACGGCGATATGGCTGGCGAACTGCGTGATGCGATGCGTCATGCTCTCGTGGTCACTCACCGTAAGGTAGGCGGCAAAGCCAGGGTGAATGCGCGCGCAATAAGGCGTGCCGATGACGATGACCGGGACATGTCGACTGCTGAGGATCGGCAAGATGTCCTTGAGGTTGGGGGCAAGGCCGCTGTAGGAGATGACGATTGCCGCATGGTCGGGGCCCGAGGCGAGCGCCGTTCGCACCTGGGCCTCGACACCGTCGTGGCACGTCGCGCTTTTACCGGCGGAGAGCAGGCGGTCGCGGAACATTCCCGCTGGATAGAGGTTGTGCGAGCCCGTGTAGATGTCGACCTGTCGGGCGTTCGCGATGAGCTTGGCGGCGTGGTCAAGCTGCGTGGGGTCGAGCAGCTCCTGCGTTTCGGCCAGCGTGGTCTGGTAGAGCCCCTCCATGCGCTCCATAACCTGCGCGGGGCTGGACGTAGCATCAAAGGGAAAGTTGATGTCCACGTTGCGCCGATTGCCCGCCTCGGTTGCCAAGCGAATAAGCTCGACCTTGAGGTCCTTGAAACCCTCGAGGTCGAGCTTTTTGCAAAAACGGTGCACGCTCGCGACCGAAACGTTGGCGCGCGCGGCAAATTCCTTAATCGAAAGCCCGCGGATGTCCTCGCCGATGGCAAGGGCTGCAATGCCGAGCTGTTGCTCGGTGGGGGTGAGGCCCTGCGCCTCGGTGATCTTGCGTTTGATATCCATGCGAACTCCCACACTCGCCAAACCTGCCAAAAAGGGACAGGTTTATTTTGGCAGGTTTTGCCCGCAAAGGGTAACGGGGCCGAGGATGCCGCTGGGGGCGACGGGCTCGGTGAGAGCGAAGATGTCGGGGATCGCATGGTCGAGCGTGTTGATGATGTCGATCGTGAGCTCATGCGCACCGGCGGAAAGTGCGCCGGCGGCAAAACGGTAGGGCGGGCAGATGCGTGTGCCGAGCGAGCGCCCATCGAGCGTGAGCGTCGCGGTTTCGTAAACGTCTCCCAGGTCGATCGTGGCGTCAGCGCAATCGTTGGCCAGCTCAAACGACGCATGATATCGGTAGGTGCCGCAGGTGCCGGTGAACAGGTCGGCCGTAAGGTCGCCCAGGTGTTTGAGCTCTTGTGCTTCACCAAAGGCGCCATTGCTGCCGACAGGGGAGAGGGCAACGGTCCATGGGCCTTCGATGCGCAGACCGAGCGATGTATCAGCGTCGATTGCGCCGTCTCCGGGCGCATCCTCGCTGCCCGCTTCCAAAACAACGATGCAGCTCTCGAAGGGTGCGAGCTCCAACACACCGTCAAACGCAACGGGCTCGGTGCCGTTTAGCAGGTCGAGCCGCGTGCCGCAAAGGCGCTCACCTGTCGCAAGTGCAACCGTGCAGTCGATGCGCTCGCGGGGGTGCTCGTTGACGAGCATAACGTAGGTCTCGCCTGCCCGCTCGTAGCGAAGTGCGCGTAGCCAGGGCTGCGGTGTGTCAGACACAACGGTCTGTAGTCCCGCGCTTGCAAGCGCGCGGGCGACATCGGCGAGCGGCGTTGCGACGAGCCCTCCCAGCTCGACCGCGCCATCGGTATCGTAGAATGCACCGGGCACCTTGTCGACGGCGAGCACCATAACGCCTGCATCCGTCATGCGTCTCGCTGCCTTTGCCGTCTTCGCGCCAATAAACGTAGCACTGGGCATAACAAATGCCTGGTAGCGGCAGCTGTTAACACCAAGCAATCCATCAGCAATCGAAACCTTGTAGCGGCTCTTGTCCTCAAAAGCCTCGGCGGGCACAAAATCAAAGTCGATCTGCGCGCGCGTGAGCTCTGCCGCCACGCGCTCGATAGGCATGGCGCTGCCGGCCCATTCGGCATCGGCATGGTACAGGATGGCGACGGGGCGCGTGGCACAGCCTCCCGAAAGCAGCGTTGCCGTACGGTTCATATAGCTCATGAGCTGGCCAAAGTGCGGCCACTGCGGGTTGTTGCCGTGCGCGTAAAAGTGCGGCGGGCAGTCCCAATCGGGGAAGGGTGCCATGCTAAACGCGTGCGGCGTAAACCAATTGACGCCGCGGACGAGCATGTGGTCGGCAATCCACTTCATCTCGCGCAAGCCCTCGTGCCAGCCAAAGGCGCCAAAAACCTCGGCCATGCAGCGCCCCTGCTTTTTGGGGTCGAGGCGCGCGGCTGAAGAGCCCAGTTTGGCAAGCGCGTAGGTAAAGAACTCCATGTTCCATGCGCCATGGAAGTAGCTGTAAGGGCCGTGGTCGATGCCGGGGGCGAGCTGGTTAATAACCACATCGATGCCCGCCATGTCCTGACCGGCGACAGCGCGGAAATAGTGCCCAGCGCCCTGGCCCAAGCGTGTGTGGCAGCTCTTGTCTTCGATCACGTGCCCGATGTGCATGACGCCGTGCTCGCGGCACCAGTCGCCAATCTGCTCGTCAAAGCAGGTGCGGTAGAGTTGCGTGGCAATGTTCATGTAGGCGTGGCGGGTCCGTGCGCCGTCTGCCTCGCGCGTCCAAAGGCCGCGCAGTTTAGCCAGCCAATCCATGCCCAGTGCCTCGTGCAGGCGTCGTGCAAGTTCGTCCGACCATGGCAGCGCCATGTCACCGCGTCCGATAAAGCTGCTGGTAGAAGCGTCTTCGAGGGTCGCACCCTTCTCGTTCATAAAGCCAGGCTCATCGGTAAAGAACCC
Source organism: uncultured Collinsella sp. (assembly GCA_959019775.1). GTDB lineage: Bacteria > Actinomycetota > Coriobacteriia > Coriobacteriales > Coriobacteriaceae > Collinsella. The sequence continues at coordinate 27,405 of CAUEPS010000004.1, read as the reverse complement.
CAGAATGGTCTTGCCGAACTCGTCGCCCAGATGCGTGAATGTGGGTTCGTAGACGGCGTTGATGAGCATGCGGCACGAATCGGCGTCGACCATGTTGATGTATTCATCGCGAAAGCCGGTCTTTTGGCTGGTGACGTAGAGCTCGAGGGTGGTGACGCCGGCGGGAGCGTCAAAGCGCAGGCGGGCGGGAGTGTCGTCCTCGGTTTGCTCAACGGCGAGCTCAAGGTCGAGCGGCACGCCGGCAGCGTCGAAAGCTGCGGCGCCCACAAAGCACTCTGTGGGATCTATAAGATTGCCGAGCTTGATGGACGTGGACGGTTGGGGTCCAACGACCGTTACCGTGTGATGCTTAAGCACGGTCTTCTTGAGCGCGGGGTCTACATCCTCGCCTGCAAGCGCGCCGTTGGCGTAGCCTGTGGGAAAGTGGGCATCATCGAGCAGCCAGATCTTAAGGCCCAGGCGCTTGCACTCGTCAATGATAAAACGCAGGTCGGACCACCAGCCGTCGCGGCAAAACTCGGGATGCGTGCGCGATTCAAGGCAGACTTCGCGGATGTCCGCCCCGGCAATCTGCTCTAAGTATTCGGTAATCGTCTCGCGTTCTTCGCCCTTGAGCCACAAGAACGGAAGCACATGGTTGTCATATGCCGCCATACTCACTCCTTCAAAACCTGCCAAAAAGGGACAGGTTTATTTTGGTCGGTTTTATCTGGGCAAACGTCACCCCACAGTTGTTTGGCGAAGCGCTGGGACGCGTGCCACATGCCAGAACCAACTTTCTAAACCCTTGCGAGTTCAGGGTACGTCGCCCGTGCTGCCCTGCTAATATCAAAATCGCGGCAAAATATGACTAAATCAACGATGGTGGCGCTATGGATATCGCACGTTTGGACAATCTTTTGCTCGAGCTGACCGATAGCGAGCGCGCTTACTGCGCGGGCGCCCGCTATGACTGGAACGATGCGTTTAGACAGGGTCAACAGGCAGATATCGATGGCAGGCATGTCCATAAAATCGGTAACGCGACGTACGCCCTGCACCAAGAAGGTATGCCCGAGGGCCTGTCGATTGTGCGCAACTCGCGCTTTAACCCCGTGCCAGAGCATGTGCACGATTATGTCGAAATCAGCTATGTCTATCGAGGGCGCGCGCCACAGATTGTCAATGGTACGCAACTCACGCTCGTCCAAAACGAGGTGCTTCTGCTCGATGCCGCCTGTCCACATGCCGTAGGTGAGCTCGGCGAGCACGACCTGATGTTGAGCATTGTCATTTCGCGGTCGATGCTGCGCCGCAGCCTGGAGCAAAGCCTTTCGTCCACAAGTGCCGTCTCGCAGTTCCTGCTCAACGCGCTTAACGACGAGACCGATCATCGCGGGCATGTGCATTTCCGCACGGGCTCCAGCCGTCGGGCGCGCCGCTATATGCAGGAGATGTTGTGCGAGCTCTTGGAGCCGACGGCAGCGAGCCCCCAGATCGTGTCGAGGCTGTTTGAGCTGCTGCTGGTCGAGCTCATGCAAAGCTACGAGGCCGCGCTGCTGCAAACGGGCGTTCCCGCGCTTCCCTCGGCGCAGGTTGCGGTGGCGATGAGCTACATCGAGCGGCATGCTTGCGATTGCACACTCGACGACTTGGCCCACCACCTGCATCTGAGCCCCAACTACGCAAGCGCGCTGCTCAAGCGGCAGACGGGACGCGCGTTTATGCAACTCGTGCAGGAGAGCCGCCTGACACGCGCTGCGGCGCTACTCGATACCGGTGCTACTGCGGAGGCCGCAGCGCGCGAGGTGGGCTATGCCAATATGAGCTTCTTCTACAAAAAATTTGCCGAGCGCTATGGCTGCACGCCGGCCGCCTACCGCCGGCATTTGCCCAGATAAAACCTCCCAAAATAAACCTGTCCCTTTTTGGTCGGTATCAGGAAGTGTCAGGGTCGGGGCGGAGGCGGTCCGTGGGCGCGAAAAGAAGTGTCGGGTTTGGCGCGCCCGCTTCTGCCCGTCCCGCGCGTGGGCGATACTCGGATTATCGACCCGCGATGCAAAGGAGATGCTCATGGCAAACATCAAGTTCCCCAAGGGTTTCTATTGGGGTGGCGCCACCGCCGCCAACCAGTTTGAGGGCGCTTGGAACGTGGACGGCCGCGGTCCTTCCGTCGACGACCACTTCTTGGGAGGCAGCTACAAGGAGCCGCGTCAGATTACGATCGACATCGACCCCAACCGCTTCTACCCCAATCATGACGGTATCGATTTCTACCATCACTACGAGGAAGACATCGCGCTGTTCGCCGAGATGGGCTTCAATATGTTCCGCATGTCCATCTCCTGGAGCCGTATCTTCCCCAACGGCGACGACGCTGAGCCCAATGAGGCCGGCCTCGCCTTCTACGACCGCGTTTTCGACTGCCTGCGTGCCCACAATATCGAGCCGCTCGTGACCCTCTCGCACTACGAGATGCCCTATCACCTGGTCGAGAAATACAACGGCTGGGCGAGTCGCGAGCTCATCGGCTTCTTTGAGAAGTACTGCCAGACCGTCTTCGACCGCTATCAAGACAAGGTCAAGTTCTGGCTCACCTTCAACGAGATCAACTGCGGTACTCAGGACATGGGGAACCTCTTTGAGACCAGCATGATTCAGGGCTTTGAGGGTCCGGCGTCGGCGGTCCACACCACGCCGCAGGCTCGTATGCAGGCGCTGCATCACCAGTTTGTCGCCAGCGGCCGCGTCGTGCGTTATGCCCACGAGCATTACCCGCAGTTTAAGATGGGCAACATGGACTGCTTCATCCTCTCCTATGCCGCCACGTGCGATCCGGCCGACGTGTTCGCCACGCAGCAGGAGATGAACACCATGAACTGGTACTGCTCCGACGTGCAGGTGCGCGGTAAGTACCCGTTCTATGCCAAGCGCTTCTGGGCCGAGAACGACGTTGAGCTCGTGATGGAGGACGGCGACCTGCAGGATATCGCCGACGGCAAGGTTGATTTCTACACCTTTAGCTACTACATGTCCGGCACCGTGGGCACCCACAAGGACCACGAGATGACCGAGGGCAACATGACCTTTGGCGGCAAGAACCCCTATCTGGAGTCCACCGACTGGGGCTGGCAGATCGATCCGCTGGGTCTGCGCATCGCCCTCAACGAGATTTACGCCCGCTATGAGATTCCGCTGATGGTGGTCGAGAACGGCATGGGCGCCTACGACGAGGTCGAGGAGGACGGCTCCATCCACGACCCGTACCGCATTGCCTACCTGCGCAGCCACATCAAAGCCATGGGCGAGGCCATTGCCGACGGCGTCGACTTGATCGCCTACACCTGGTGGGGCCCCATCGACCTGGTGTCCGCCGGCACCGGCGAGATGCGCAAGCGCTACGGCTTTATTCACGTCGATAAGTACGATGACGGCACCGGTACCTACGAGCGCCGCCGCAAGGACAGCTTCTACGCCTACCAGAAGATCATCAAGTCCAACGGCGCCGAGGGCCTGGAGTAATTGAGTTTCGGCGATTGAGTTCCGGCGTTCTGCCGAACGCCGGACAGGCAGCCGATTGCGTGACCACCGACGTCGATGACGGCGGCATCTGGAACGCTTTCGTTCGCCTGGGGCTTATCGAGGATTAATCGACAATATGAGTGCCACTGGGGAAAAGGTTTTGGGAAGGGCCTGGAAGGGCTCTCGACTCGAGCTCTTACCTTAGCAATTTGGCCATTTGGCACTATAATCACCATAGGCATGCGCATAACGTTGCGCTTAATCAAGAGGAGAAAACGTATGGGTCTGTTTGACATGTTCAAGAAGAAGGCTGAGCCCGCGGCTGCCGCTGCTCCTGCCTCCATCTCTACTTCTGCCGGCGCCGACGTGCTGTGCTCGCCCGTCAAGGGCAAGGTCATCAAGATGGCCGACGTGCCCGATCCCGTCTTTAGCGGCGAGGTGCTGGGCAAGGGCTGCGCCGTGTGGCCCGAGGACGATCTGGTCTACGCTCCCTGCGACGGCAAGGTGACCGTCACCATGGGTCACGCCGTGGGTCTGCAGTCCGATAGCGGCATCGAGGTTTTGGTGCACGTTGGCGTCGATACCGTCAACATGAACGGCGACGGCTTCGAGGGCTTCGTCAAGGCTGACGATGTCGTTAAGGCTGGCCAGCCCATGCTCAAGATCGACCGCGCCAAGATCGCCGCTGCCGGCTATAAGGACTGCGTCGTCGTGGCTGTGTCCAACACCGCCGAGTTTGCCGATGTTGAGCTCGCCGTCGAGGCCGACTCCGCTGTTGCCGCCGGCGACGCCATCGTCAAGGTTGTCCGCAAGTAAGTTGCGGCATCCAGGGGATGTTCAAGGGTGGTCGGGTTATCCGGCCACCCTTTTTTATTAGACCGAGTAGGTTGGTTTTATTGCATAGGGGGCTTGATTTACGGGCCACTCGCTCGCCAAATTGAGCCGCCTGCGCTTTCGCGGCGCTGGGGTTTGGGCCGAGCCGCTAATATGGGCTTACTGTCACGACGTGCGCCGCGTGGGGAACGCGGTGCCGCTTGTTTGGAGGAATGACATGAAAAAGAAGCTGCTGCTTGCGCCCCTGATGACTGCCTTGGCTGCGTGCGTGGTCTTGCTTTCCGGCTGCGGAGGGCCTTCGGTGGAGGAGCTCATCACCAACGACCTTACGAGTCAGTTTGACGAGATCAAGAATGGCGGCGACGATTTCCTCTCCGGTCTGGAGGAGGCTTCGGGCGACGAGTTTGAGCAGCTGGGCATCGATCCCAAGGAGTACGCCAAGAGCTATCTCGAGGGTTTTGATTACAAGATCGGCGACGTGACGGTCGACGAGGACAAGGGCACCGCGACCGCCGAGGTCACCATTACCTGCAAGTCCATGAACAAGATCGTCGAGGATTTCGCCACCCAGTATCAGGAGAAGATTGCGGCACTCGACGAACTGCCGTCCGAGGACGACCTGTACAAGATGGCCGGCCAGGTGATGGTCGATGTGACCAAGGCCGCCAAGCCTAAGGACACTAAGGTCACTTTTAAGTACTCCTGCAACGACGACAACGAGTGGTCTGCCGACGATTCCGCAACCACCGAGATGATGAATGCGATGATGAGCTAGGGGAGTTACGCGGTTCTACGAACCGCGTAACCAGTTGACGCTGCGCGCCGCCCAGGCCGACAATTTGTCATTCAAAAGGCGAGACATGACCAGAAGGTCTATGCCTCGCCTTTTTCATGCCAACTTGTTCGGCCTGGACGTCGCTCGCTGTCCGTCCTCTACCTGTGGCGTTGCCGTGGTAGTCGTTGGGGACGTTCTTGTTTGACTAGTCGTTTAAGAACGCCCCCAACGACTATATTGAGCGCTCGGGAAAATGTGGACCGGTTTTTGGCCGAATTTCGGGTCGCGGTTTCCGGATGGGGTGGGTTGCGGAAAGTGCAACCCGGAATATTGCTTTGAAACGGGATGCCGTTTCCCCGATGGGGCTCAACCGGAAAGCGCATCCCAGTTTGAGACATCAAAACGGGATGCGCTTTCCGCACGGCGCAATCGCCGCGACTGCGTGGCGCGGCGGCTCCGCTACTCGCCCAGAATCAGCGCGGCGAGTTCGTCCTGGCTATCCACCACGTAGTCGGCGCCGGCGGCCTCCAGCTCTGCACGACCGCGGAAGCCCCAGGTGACGCCGGCGCTCTTAAGACCGGCGTTGTGACCGGTCAGGACATCGACATTCGAATCGCCCACATAGAGCGTGGTCGCCGGGTCGGCGCCCAGCTCCCCCATCACGTGCAGCGTGACGGGCGCCTCGGGCTTGGGTGGAAACGCGTCGACACGGCCCTGCACTAGCGCAAAGCGCTCGGTGCCAAAGTACTTCTCGATAAGCGGAGCCGCCGATACATGGTCCTTGTTGGTGAGCACGGCAAGCTGCACGCCCGCGGCGCGCAGGCGGTCGAGCATCTCGATTGTGCCGGCATAGGGAGCGGTGTGGTCCTCTTTGTGCTCGCCGTAATAAGCCCTAAACTCGGCAAGGGTCCGCTCAAACATACGGCCGTCGCCCGCATACTCGGCAGGCATAAAGCGCTCGACCAGCTTGAGCATGCCGTTTCCCACCTTGTAGCGGTACTCGTCTACGGCAAACGTGGGCCAGCCGTGCATCTCGCAGGTATGGTTGCCGGCGGCTGCCAGGTCCTCGAGCGTGTTGAGGATGGTGCCGTCCAGATCAAAGATCACATGGGAAAAAGCTGCTGCCATGAAAGCTCCCGTCATTGGGTTCCAAAACGCACCCCATGATACTGGGCTGGCGCGTCGGGTGCGTTTGGAATCTGAACATCTTCAATGGCATCGAGGCGAATCGCACCGGCCGCGAGTTTTCGCCGTTAGCAAATCCTCGGCAGTTGCTCGCCAACGAGCATGTCGAGGATGCGAGTCGAGCCCCAGCCGGTGCGCACGCGCACGGCGGGACGGGTACCCTCGGCAAGCGGCAACACGCGACCGATGATGACGGCATTCTCGCCGTAGCGCGCGGCGCGCATGGCCGACAGCGCGGCATCGGCCTGCTCGGCCGGCACCACGGCGACCATCTTGCCCTCGTTTGCCACCTGCAGCACGTCGTAGCCGAGCATCTCACAAGCGGCCTGCACGTCGGGGCGCACGGGTACGGCGTCCTCGTCGACCTCCATGGCAACGCCGCTGGCCTGCGCAAATTCGTTGAGTGTGGACGCCAGGCCACCGCGCGTGGGGTCGCGGAAGCAACGCGTGTCGGGAGCGGCCGCCAACACGTCGGCAATCAGGTGGTTGAGCGGTGCGGCATCGCTTTCGATCGTGCTCGAAAACGCCAGGCCTTCGCGCTGGCTCATGATGGCGATACCGTGGTCGCCCAGCGTGCCCGAGACCAGGATGACATCGCCGGGCTGGCAGTTAGCGCCGCTGAGCGCCACGCCCGCGGGCACCTCGCCCACGCCGGCGGTATTGATGTAGACGCCGTCGGCCCCGCCGCGTTCGACCACCTTGGTGTCGCCGGTGATGATTTTGACGCCCGCCTCGCGCGCCGTCTCTGCCATGGTCTGTACAATCTGGCGCAGCTTGTCCATGGAATAACCTTCTTCGAGGATAAAGCCGCACGAAAGGTAGCGCACGTTGGCGCCCGAGGTCGCGACGTCGTTGACGGTTCCGCACACGGCGAGTCTGCCGATGTTGCCGCCGGGGAAGAACTGCGGCGAGACCACAAAGCTGTCGGTCGACATGGCGATGTGCCCGCTCGCGGGTAGGGCGGCAACGCCGGCATCGTTGCCTTCGAGCAGCTCGGGCGACCCAAAGGCATCTAGAAAGACCTCGTCGATAATGCGCTTCATCATCTGTCCGCCGGAGCCGTGGCCCAGCAGGACAGTGCTATCGGTGGCGGTACGAGACATATCGAAAACTCCAATCGTGGGAGGGAAGATGCGGGCGGGGCGCAGCATCGACCGGCCCGCCGTTCGCCAGAACAGCGGAACCCATCAGCTCTGATATCGGAAATACGCCGCGCAGCTGCCTTCGGAGCTCACCATGCACGGGCCGATGGGGTGCTCGGGTGTGCAGGCGCGGCCAAAGAGCGGGCAATCGCTCGGCGTAATGGCCCCGCGCAGCACGTCGCCGCAGCGGCATCCACGCGGCTCGACCGTCGGTTCAACGGGCACGTCATAGCGGGAACTGGCATCAAAGCGCGAGAACTCGGGGCGGATGGAAAGGCCTGAGTCCGCAATCGGTCCCAGCCCACGCCATGTGGTGTCGCACGGCTCAAACACCTGCTCGACCAGTTGGCGCGCCACGGGATTGCCGTCTGCATTGACGCCGCGGCGGTAGGCGTTGTCAATTGCGGGCCGGCCCTCAACAATCATCTGGACCAGCATGCAAATGCCCCGCAGAATGTCGACCGGCTCAAAGCCCGTCACCACACCCGGGGTTCTAAACTCATCGACCAAAAAGCCAAAGGGCGCCAGGCCCGTGATGGTGGCGACGTGACCCGGCAGGATAAAGCCGTCGATGGTCGTCTCGGGGTCGTTGGCAATCGCGCGCAGCGCCGGCGGTGTGGTCTTGTGGGCGCAATAGACCGAGAAGTTCAAAAGCCCGCGCGCCTCTGCCTCCAAGATGGCGGCGGCGATGGTGGGCGTCGTGGTCTCAAAACCCACGCCAATAAAAATGACCGGATGATCGGGGTTTTGCTCGGCAATGTCGAGCGCGTCGAGCGGGGAGTAGACGATGCGGATGTCGTGTCCCGCCGCTTTTTGCGCGGCAAGCGAGGTGGACGACCCGGGCACGCGCATCATGTCGCCGAAGGTTGTGATGATGGCGCCGTCCATGTTGGCGAGCGCAATCGCGTGATCGATGTCGCGGTTGGCGGTGACGCAGACGGGGCACCCCGGACCGCTCAGCAGCTTGAGCCCGGCCGGCATGATGGAGCGAAAGCCGTAGCGACCGATGCTCACCGTATGCGTGCCGCAGACTTCCATAAGGTTGATGCGGCGGTCGCCGACAAGCCCATAAATGCGCTCGATGAGTTCGCGGGCAAGCTTGGGATTGCGGAATGCCGAAAAGTCGATACCGGAGCGCGCCGGCTGCTCGACCGCCACTAGTATGCCTCGGCCGGGTTGGTGGCGAGCTGGTCTTCTTCGACCAGCTCGGTCATGGCGTTGACGAGTTCGAGCGTCTCTTGCGCTTCCTGCTCGTCGACGATCTGGATGCCAAAGCCGGCATGCACGAGAACATAGTCGCCCACCTGCGCCGTCGGCACGAGTCGCAGCGACACGGGACGCTCGATGCCCATCATGTCGACGGTGGCTTTGAGGTCGTCGTCGCGTTTGACTACTTTACCGGGAACGGCAAGGCACATTTTGTTCCCCTTTTATACGCTTTGCGCTGGATAGGCGCTTAATAATCCATCAATTGATGGTAGCGCTCGCGGGGGTTGCGGGCAAACGCGTTACACCTGTGAGACGGCGGCGCACGGGCTGGTCAAGCAACCTACTGCTGTGCGACCTGTGCGAGGCGAGCGCGGGCGACGGCCGCCTGGCCGTAGGCGATGCAGCCGTCGCTGACGGGCACGGTGTGGGGAACCAAGACGGTAAGTCCTGCGTCTTTGAGCTCGCGCGTGAGGAAACGAAGCAAAAGTCGGTTCATGAATACGCCGCCCGAGAGCGCGACGGTGTCGATGCCCTCGCGGGTGCAGATCTTGCTTGCGACACGTGTCGAGGAGCGCGCGATGGCGATATGGAATTCGAGTGCGAGCCTGTCGGACAATGTGCCTTCCTCGATTCCATTCAGAAGAGCTTCGATGAGCGGCTGGGGATCCAAGATGGCGGAGTCGTCGATAGACGTGAGTACGCTTGCCTGATTGCCGACGGGGCGGACGGTTCTGCTGCTGAGCGCACGCCAAGCGGCGGCTTCGAGCTCGATGGCGGGCTCGCCCTCATAGGTTGCAGTGCCGCAGATGCCCAGCATCGCGGCTGCGGCGTCAAACAGGCGGCCCATGCTGCTCGTGCGCGGGCTGTTGATGTTTCGCTCGATCATCGTTGCCGTCACGCTGCGCGTTTGCTCGTCGAGACGACTCAAAAGTCCCGCGGCACCCGGGTGCTCGATCAAACCGAGCTCGCTGAGCAGGGAGAACGCATTGCGCCGAGCATCGCGCACGGATGCGGCGCCACCGGGTAGCGGCCAGGTGCGCAGGTGCGCGGCGCGCTCAAAATCGGCGAGGCCGGCGATAAGAAACTCGCCGCCCCATATGGTGCTGTCGGTGCCGGCACCCGTTCCATCGAAGGCGATGCCGAGTGCGCGCGCGTCGGACGCAAGCTGGCCTGCGGCGACAGCCTCGGCCATTACGCTCGCAATGTGCGCATGATGGTGCTGGACTTCGATAAGCGGCAGGCCCTGTTTCCGTGCCTGCTCGCGTGCCCACTGGCTCGATAGGTAGCTGGGGTGCAGGTCGCAGGCCAGAGCGGCGGGCGCCAGATCAAAGAGGTCTTCCAGGCGCGTGCGCGCGGCGTTCCAGGCGTCGAAGGTCGCGCCGTTTTCGACATCGCCGATATGCTGCGACACAAAACAGGACGCCGGACCGTCCGGATCATCGCGCGTGAGCGCAATTGTTGCCTTTTGCTGCGGCCCGCAAGCGAGCACGCAGGGCGCAGCGGCATCGATCGTCGGCAACGGCAACGGCTGCGGCGCATAGCCGCGGGCGCGGCGCACGGGCATAGTGGCGCCGTCGACCACGCGCACCACGGAGTCGTCATAGCGCGAGAAGATCGCGCGGTCGTTGCCGAGCAGTGCGTCGGCGATGCCGGCGGCAACAAGGTGCTCCCATGCAAGATCGTCGTCGGTTTCGATAGGTTCTTCGCTCAAGTTCCCGCTGGTCATAACGAGTGCGTGCATGCCACGGGCTGCGGTTGCGGCGAGCAGTAAATGCTGAAGCGGGGTGTAGGGGAGCATGACGCCGAGCTCGGGCAGGTCGTGCGCGACAGATGGCGCGAGCTCGAGGACGTCGGGGGAGCCGTGGGTGTCGCTGCCAGCGGCGCGTCGGCGCAGCAGCACAATGGGGCGGACGCTGCCGGTCAGCAGGTTGCGCTCGGCATCGTCGATATGGCACAGACGCTCGGCGTCGCTCAGGCTGCGAACCATGACGGCGAGCGGCTTGTTGCTGCGGCGCTTGCGATGACGCAGCTCCGTCACCGCCTGCTCGTTGGCGGCGTCACACGCTAGGTGGAATCCGCCCAGCCCCTTGATGGCGACGATGCCGCCGCAGCCAAGCAGTTCGGCGCAACGCTCAATAATGGCGTCGCTGGTTTCGCGCGTGGAGCCGATGACCGGCGTTGCGCCAGCGACCGCCGGTTTTCCGTCGCGGTCAACCTCACGCCACGTAATGTGCGGCCCGCAATCAAAGCAGGCATCGGGCTGCGCATGAAAGCGCCGATCGAGCGGGTCGGCATACTCCGCGGCGCAGGTGGGGCACATGGGAAAGCGGTCCATCGAGGTGGCCGTTCGGTCATAAGGTAGCGAGCGGATGATGGTAAAGCGCGGTCCGCAGTTGGTGCAGTTGATAAAGGGGTAGTGAAAGCGCCGGTCGGCGGGGTCGAACAGCTCGCGCAGACAGTCATCGCAGGTGGCGATATCGGGCGAGATGAGCGTCGTGTGCGCGGTCTGGTCCTGCGACGCCACAATGCGAAAGCCCTGCTCGTCAGCGGCATCCCAAGCGCCAGCCGCCAGCTCGGCAACCTCGACATGCTCCACACGAGCCGCCGCAGGCGCGTGCTCTGAAAGCGCTGCAACAAAGTCCTCAAGTGCCTCGGCGCAAGCATGCGCCTCGACATGCACGCCGTCGCCCGCGTTGAGCACCCAGCCGCAAATGTCGTGCGCCATGGCCTCGCGATACACAAACGGCCGCATGCCGACGCCCTGCACAATGCCCGTCACATGAATATACACATGCCGCATGCGACTCTCCCTCGTCAAAACCGACCAAAAAGGGACAGGTTTATTTTGGTAGGTAAATCGTTAAACCTGCCAAAACAAACCTGTCCCTTTTTGGCAGGTGCACTGCGGGAAATTCCCTTACAGCCCCAGACTCTGCTCGGTGGCGGCGCAGGTGAGCTCACCGTGTTTGACGCCGCGCAGGCCCAGCAGACGGTCGGCCAGCTCGTAGACGCGCTCGCCGCGACCCTTGAGCGCCAGAATCTCCAGGCAGTTGTGGTGGTCCAGATGCACGTGCATGGTCGAGACGATCTCGTCGGTGTAGTCGTGCTGCACCTCGTCCAGGCGGCGTGTCAGGTCGCCGGTGTGGTGGTCGTAGATCATGGTGAGCGACCCGATGACCTGCTCGTCGGGCGTGCGCATCTGCTCCTTGGCGATCGAGGCGCGAATCAGGTCGCGTACGGCCTCGGAGCGGTTGGCCACATCGCCGCGGCGCGCAATCTGCTCGTCAAAGCGGCGCAGCAGGTCATCGGGTGCGGTGACCGAAAAGCGGACCAGCTCGGAGTTGGGGCCGCTGCAACGGCAGCTCGCCTCGGCGCCCGCGCCGTGATCATGTGCGTGCTCGCAGCCGTTAGCGTGCTCGTGCTCGGCCACGTTACACCAGCTTTACGGAGCCGACGGAGTTGTGATCGGCCTCGATGGCCTCCTCGTAGCCCTCGAGCGCGTCGTGCGCCTCGTGCAGTGCAGACATGGCGGCCTCGAGCTTGGCGCCGATGCGCTCCATATCAAAGTTCTCGGTCGCATGCAGCAGCTGATGGCTCCACTCGTGAGCGAGCTCGATCGTGTCGTCGACCTGCTTGACGCTCATGGCAAGCTGGCTCATGTTCATTCCGACGTCATGCATGGGAATCTCCTTTTGTACGGGGCGATATGGTGGTTCAGATTCTACTACGCCCGCCTTGGGCGCCGCCGCATAAGAAAACGGGCGCGAGTCCGTCTGACCCGCACCCGTTCACTGGGGGCTGTTTGTGTCTACCATACTATCCGTGGCCGCATGCCTTGCGTTTGGCACTCCGGCGAGCGGTGCGAAACCGCTCATGGACGGCAGACAGGTAACAAGCGTATTACAGATGTTTCTCCAGCAGTGCCTGAAGCCTTGCCTTGGGTAAGGCGCCGACCGAGCGGTCGACCTCCTCGCCGTTCTTAAAGACGATCAGCGTGGGGATGCTCATGACGCCAAACTTCATGGCCAGGTCCTGGTTGTCGTCGACGTTGCACTTGGCCACAGCCAGCTTGCCGGCCAGCTCGTCGGCAACCTCGTCTACGATGGGCGAGAGCGAGCGGCAGGGGCCGCACCACGGGGCCCAAAAATCAACCAGTACGGGCAGGCTATCGTTGACGACAGCGTCGAAGTTCTCGGGGGTAATCTGCTTGATGTCAGCCATGGTGACCTCCATAATGCGACGCGGCTCGGCCGCGTAAAACTCAGTACGACCGTGCTTATACCCAGCGGCTCGCAAAGCAACCACTCGCGGGCGGCTCTTTTATATAATGGTGGGCACGCAAATGATTGGAGAGTGCATGCCCACGTCACAAAGCCAGAAAAAAGAAGCCATCGCTCAGGCGACCGAGCAGGAGCTCGCATCGCTCGCGGGCCGTGGCGTGCGTATCGCGGGCAACGCGTGCTCGCCGATTGTGCTGGTCAAAGGCGATTTGGATGAAGCCGAGTGCTCGGGCGGCGAGCTGGCTGCCGGCGCGGATGGCGCCGCGTTGCGCAAGGCGCTCGGCGCCATTGGATATGCCCCCGAGGATTTTTGCGTGCTGGCAAGCGTCGCCGGCGCGGGCGACGGAGCGGTCGCGCCGGGCGAGGCCCTGACGTGCGACCTGTTCCGCGAGGCGCTGGAGACCTTGGACCCCGAGGCGGTGCTGCTGCTGGACAACAGTGCGGCCGATGTCATGCGCGAGACCTATGCCGATATGCTTGTGGCAATTGATGACTTTGACACCGCCATGCTTAAGCCCGGCCTGGTCGCCCATGTGCAGGGGCGCCGCGTGCTGGCGCTCGACGGTTTTGAGGCGGCGCTCACCGACAAGGCCGCCAAGCAGCGCATGTGGGCCTACATTAAGCAGCTGACCCCGGCGGCCGCACCGCTGTAGCGAGGCTGGCGGCAGCCCCTACATCACGGCGCGCAGCTCAAACCGGTCGCCATTAATGCGGAACTGGCAGTTGCCGTTCATGCGCTCGACGGCAAGCATAATGCTCTTGGTGCCAAAGCCGTGCCCAGTGTGCTGAGCCACGGGCATGCCATCGACCATGTGCGGCGCACGGCCAAACGTGTTGGAAACCAGCAGTAGAAGATGACCGTCTTCGTAGCGAAGGTCCAGGTCGACAAACCGCTTGCCCTCGGGGGCGGCGCTCGCCGCGGCGATGGCATTGTCCAGGGCGTTCGATACCACACTGAACAGATCAACATCGCCCACGTGGACGGTTTCGGGTACGGCGGCGCGCAGGTCGGCGGTGATGCCGTGCGCGTTGATGTCCGCGGAAAGCGACGAGAGCGCAATGTTGACCGTTTCGTTGGCGCAGTAGCGGCGCACGGCGGTGCGGTCGTTGGTCTCGCAGAGCGCGTCGATGCGCTCGAGTGCCTCATCGGTGCGACCCTCTTCGATCAGGGCCGCTAGACCGCGCAGGTAGTGGCGCATGTCGTGACGGAGAACCGAGAGCTCGCGTCCGGACTGGCGCCAGGCTTCGAGCTCTTTGATGGCCGCGCTGTCGCGGGTCGCGAGCATCCAGCGCTCGCGCTCGGCGATTTCCTTTGCCTCGTATTCGCGAAGGTAGACGGCAAGAAACATAAGGTAGAAGGCGCAGAGGGCGAACGCCAAAAACTCAACGGTTACCACCGAGCCCGAGTGGAAGAGCGTGGTATAGACGTTGGTGGCGTAGTCGAAGATGTAGTAGACAAGTGGCAGGATGAGCAGAATCTCCAGCTCGGTGGGGCTTTTGATCGCCAGGCGGGGGCCAATGTCACTTGCCCAATGCAGCAAGACGGCAAAGACGCCGAGCGTGGTGATGATGCGCGCCACGTAGTACGCGACCTGCGAATCGGTGGCGGCGAATGCGGCGATGCCCACCCAGTTGCTAAACTGGCAGCTCAGGTAGGCACTGGTAACGCCCAGGATGGCGAGCAGCGGACTCAGGCGATAGCGTACGCACAGGTAGACGACAAGTGGCAGATGCACGACGAGTGGATAGGCCTGTCGGGCAAGCAGCTCACCACCGACGAGGTTGGCAATCGCAAAAGCGGTGCCGGTTACGGCGCCGACCCCCACCAGCTCGAGCGAATGGCGGCGGTTGATCTCGACACCGCACAGCGCCGCCGAGGCAAAGACGCCAAAGAGCAACGTCGTCGCATGGTGGATTGCCCAAAGTACCAGTTCTGCCGAGGAAAGCATCAGCGTCTCCCGCCCTCGAACCGCACCGCAAAGTAGGCGTCTTGGAATCCCTGCTTGCAGCTGCGCGCGAGCGGTATGCACGCGCCCGAGCGCATGACGATTTCCGTGCGGTTAAAGTGGTCGATGTTGCGCAGATTGACCTGGTAGCTGCGGTGGCACTTAAAGAAGGTCGCGTTTTGGGCCAGTCGGTCCTCGATGCTGCGGAACGGCTCGAGCGCCTCGATATCGCGGCCGTCGCGCAGGTGGAAGACCACGTGCTTGTTGCGGGCCTCGGCATATTCGATATCGGATAGACGCAGGGCATGGTAGCCAAAGGACGTCTTGATGACGAGTTCGTCGGTCGCTGCCGGACGCAGGCTCGACAGCTCGTCGAGTAGTTGCGCCACGCGCTCGTAGGTCACGGGTTTGAGCAGGTAGTCGAAGGCACGGACCTCGTAGGACTCAAGCGCGAACTCGGGCGATGAGGTCAGAAACACCAAGCGCACGGCGGTATCGGATTGGCGCAGCTCGCGGGCGGTGTCCATGCCGTTGACGAGCGGCATGATCATGTCGAGCATGATAATGTCGGCGCGCGATGCGGCATGGCGTGCCAGCAGGTCCTCGCCGCGCGTGACGAGTGCAACATCGACCGCCGTACCCGTTTCGGCCGACCAGCGGTTGATCATGCGGTGCAGGTTATCTAGAAAGGCGACGTCGTCGTCGCAGGCGATGATTTTGAGCATATCGGGCCCCCTTAGTACCTCGATTTTGCCACATCGTGCATGCGCCACCCGCGGGGGTGCGTTCCGTTTGCGCCCCACGGTACGCAACTCGCGCCGAGCGGCAGGGTGTCAAAACATGCGGTTGCACAATACCAGGTGGATATATATGTCAATTTGAGCTGGCGGCTGGCGAGGGACCATGCCGGCCGCGCCAAGCGATATCGGACATCGCGAAAGCATAGGGGTAAGGGAGCTGAACGATGAAGGAGAAGAAGATGGGGATGCGCGCTGCGTTGATGCGTCTGCTGGGTATCGCAACCGTGGCATGCGCGCTCGTGGCGACGCCGGCCGTGGCAAACGCCGAGACGCAGGTTATGCCCGACGGGGTGAGGGCGGAGGTGCTGTCGCTTAAGCAGGCCAACAACGAACCCGTCCAAATCACCGAGCCGGGCAGTTACGTACTTAAGACGGCTGAGGGTGAGGTCACGCCATCTTCGGGTTACACCATCGACGCGCCGGATGCGTCTCGGATTAATCCTGTGAGGATCTACATCGATGGTACGGTCTACGTGAACGATAAGACTAACTGGCGGGTTGAGCAAACTCGATGGCTGTTCAACATCAAACAGGGTAGCAATATCGAGTTCATCGGTGTCAACAATCCGTGCGTCAGCTTCCATAGAAACCAAAAGCAATTTGAGTCCGTGAGTGGTTTTTTGACCGACCGCTATTACGAAAGCGGTTACAAGAAGGCGACAGGCGATATCTCGGTTAGCCTGGGGGTTGGCGACGGCTCGCAGGACTTCGTTCTCTCGTACGGCGACAAGTACGACCAAAAGGTGCCTGCGATTTCCCTGGGTAGCACCGAGGGCAAGTTAACCGCCAAGTTCGAAAAAATGAAGATCCAAGGCTATGTTGGCAAATCGGGCGCAGTGGCGGGCAACGCCCAAGAGTATGCCGTTCCTGTACATCTCTTCCGTGAGGGCAGGGATACGACTGGCGGCAATACCAACTCCTTCGCGGCGACTTTTACCGACTGCGTGTTCTACGATACGTCCGGAGACTTCAATGGTGCTGTTTCCGTCGATGGCAACAGTAGTTTCAAAATGCCCAAAGACGGAAGCGCTGTCGCAAAATTGACGGCGACGTTCAACAATTGCAGCTTCAGTGGGCACAATGGCGGCGGCAATGGGGAGAACTTGGGCGTCAGGCAGACGAACAAGAGCTACAGCTCAGTCGAAGCGTCTCGTTATTTTGCTAATTCCTCTGTCCTTAATACCTATGCTGTCGCCGGCGTGATGGGCGTCACCAACGCTACGGTCAACCTCAACAGCTGCACGATGAACAACTTCCACAGCACGCGTTCGAGCTCGCCTGACAACACTTTGACGGTTGACGCCCTTAATGTTGCTCGAAGCGCTCGCTGCAACATAAACGGCGGCGAAATTTCTCGCTATGGCGCGCGCGGCAATACGTGCGTGGTATACGCCGCCGGAACCCTTACCCTTAACGGATCGCCGGAAATCGCGAGCTACTGGAAGAACAGCCACGCCGACGATACTAATTATGGCGACAAGTACACTGAAGCTGATAAGGCTACGGGAACCGCCAAGAGCCTGTATGTCCCGAAGAAAAAGAGTGTCGATGCCAACGTCCCGGCGCTGAATATCGCGTCTGACTTCTCCGTACGCGGAGGCTTTGGAGACAATGTTTGGATCTCGATTGAGGAGACTGCGGACAGTAATGGCGTAAAGTCGCGTGTCCTTGGCACCTGCGAATCCAACAAGATCGAAGGCGTTGTGCCAGACGGCTCGTCCGAGAACGACGACAACTCCGACAAGTACGAGGTCGTGAACCTTAACGGCGACCTCACCTTCCGCGAGACCATCCACCAGCACAAGTGGAACGTTGAGGCTGACGGTTTGGGCGTTCGCGCTTCGTGCGTGGGCCCGTTCCGCAACAGCGAGTGCGAATATGGCAAGGACGAGAACGGCGAGCCCAAAAAGTACCTGACGGCCACGTACAAGCTCTCCATGTCCAAGGCAACGAGCTCTCAGAGCACTGCGCTTGTCTATGACGGCTGCCCGGTCAAGATCGCTTTGAACAAGGACGGCGCGTGGAATCTGGAGCAGATGGGCGTGACGTCCAGCGATGAATTCACGTGGTATCAGTGCAAGTCCCAGGCGGACGCCGAGGCATATAAAAACGGCACCAAGCTCAAGGGCGCCCCGACGGACGCCGGCTACTACTATGTCGTTACGAGCTTTAAGACTGCCTCCGGTCAGACGCTCGAGGGCAAGAAGTCTTTTGAGATTTCGCAGCGTCGCTTGGTCAAGAATCAATCCTACAAGTTTACCCTTAAAGACGGCGGCAAGGGCGCGGGCAAGTATGCCTATGACGGCAAGGAACATCAGCCTGTCGTTGAAAGTGCAAAGTTCAAGAACGGCGCCGGCGAGTGGGTCGATCTCGTTGAGGGCAAGGATTACGAGCTCAGCGCTCGAAGTGAATCCGGACTGAAGCAGACCGAGCCAGGGCAATACGAGTGCATTGTCATCGGTAAGGGCAACTTCACGACCGATGGCGGCACCACAAGTGTTCTGACGCTCAAATGGGAGATCGTTGACGTTTCGCGTTTTGACCTTGAGGTCGCTGGCTTCGATGGCACCTATGATGGCAAAGAGCACGGCATTACGGTCAACGTTAAGAATGATCCCCAGCCGGCGGATATGAAGATCGAGTACTGCGAAGAGGGCGGCGATTGGACGACGAAAAAGCCGACCTATCGCAATGCGGCCGAGTACACGACCCATTATCGTGTGACGGCTTCTGACTACCTGACCGTTACGGGCAGCGCGACCGTGAAGATTTCCAAGGCAGACCAGGAAGCGCCGGCTGGGCTCGTGGGCAATAATTGGACTACGTGCAGCAGCAAGGACGGCTCCATCTCGGGCGTGACCAAGGCGATGGAATATCGTCGCGGGTCGAGCGGGAGCTATCAGAAGATAACGTCTAACGATAAGTTGACCGGTCTTGCGAAGTCGGGAACGTACTACGTCCGCTATGCCGAGGATAGCAACCACAATGCGTCGCCCGATGCCGAGGTCAAGATCGAGCAGGGCCCTCATGCCGTTGCTGACAATGCAGCTTGGAAGCCGAATGGCGAAGGTAGCCACGTTAAGGTCTGCAAGTATTGTAAGAAGACTCAGGAGCGCCAGCCCTGCAGGTGGAAATATGAGATCGTTACGCCCGCCACGCCTGAGGCCGATGGTGTTCGTCAAAAGGTCTGCAGGGTTTGCAACGGCAGGTGGGATGAAGAACGTTATACCTACGTGGATACTTACGCCCCCACCATTTATGACCTCTGGGTAGATAAGGCCTACTGCGAGAGCGTTTCGTTTGACGTGTTCGATGACCGCGACGAGACGGTGACGGTTACCGATAACGGCAAGGAGCTCAAGGCTGGCAAGGACGGAAAGTACACGGTTAAGGCCGCTGAAGGCGATGCCGGTACTGAGCATGTAATCGTGGCTACGGACACTGCCGGCAATAAAGAGACCATCACAATTAAGATGTACGCCGAGCATGTGTATAAATGGACGATCGACAAGCAGCCGACGGTTACCGAGACCGGTTCCAAACATGGAACGTGCTCCGTGTGCGGCCATGAGTCGGGTGCGGTAGAGATTCCGGCCCTGGCTGTTAAGGGCTATTCGGGCAAATATGACGGCAAGGACCACTCTGTCGACGCCTCGGCGCTGCCCGAAGGTTCCGTCGTTGAATACAAGGCTGCTGACGGCGGCTGGACGAGCGTTGCGCCCAGCATCAAGGATGCCGGCAGTGTGACGGTCGACTATCGCGTCACGATCGACGGCGCGGCGGTCGACGGCAAGGTGACGCTTGAGGTCAAACCGCGTGCGATAACGGTCGCGGCGCAGGACGCCTCCAAGACCTATGGTGAGGACGATCCCAAGTTTACGTATGACGTCACTTCTGGCGAGCTCGTCGAGGGCGAGAGCCTTCAGGGTATTGAGATTGAGCGCGATGATGACGACAGTGTACGCGACGGAGGTTATGCTCTGCGCCTGACGCAGCCTGAGGGCGCCAACTCCAACTACAAGATCACGTTCAAGGATGGCACCTTTACAATCAGCAAACGCGAGCTCACCGTAACGTGGGACACCACTACTGAGTTCACCTACGACGGCGAGGAGCACTGCCCCCAAGCGAAGCTCCACAACGTCGTCGGCGATGACAATCTCTCCGCGTACGTCGATGGCGCCAAGGTCAAGGCCGGCACCTACACGGCGAAAATCACCGAGCTGACGGGCGACGACGCGGGTAACTACAAGCTTCCCGCCGAAGGCCTGACGTGTGAGTTCTCCATCAAGAAGGCGCCCCAGGGCGCGCCGAAGGTCCAGGCCACGGCCGAGACCGTGAGTGGCAAGTCCGACGGTAAGATCACGGGTGTCGACGCGAAGATGGAGTGGCGCGCCAAGGGATCTGGCGAGTATCAGGGCGTGCCCGATGGCGTGACTGAGATTACGGATTGTGCTGTCGGCACGTACGAGGTGCGCTACCGCGCCGATAGCGACCATGATGCCTCCTCCGCCACCGAGGTTACCGTTAATGCCGGCGGCAAGCTCGTCGTGACGCTGCCTGCCAAGCAGGTCGGCTATACGATCACGGCGAGCCCGGACGAGCTTGACTGGCACGGTTCAACCACCCTCACGGTCGGCATCGAGAGCGGCTACTTTGCTGACAACGACTCTTACGCCGTCAAGGTCAACAATGCCGTTGTGACGCCCGATGCGCGTGGTGAGTTCACCGTTCAGAACGCCGAGAGCGACCTCGTCGTCACGGTCGAGGGCGTGCGCAAGCACGAGGCCGTGAACGATGAGTGGCTCTCCGACGACAGCACGCATTGGCATAAGTGCGCCTGTGGAGGCAAGATCGACGAGGCCAAGCACGACTTTGAGTGGGTCGTCGTCAAGGCCCCCACGGCAACCGAGAAGGGCTCCAAGCAACAGCAGTGCAAGGTCTGCGGTCACAAGCTGGCCGAGGTCGAGATTCCGGCTGCCGCCATCGTTGGCTACTCCGACGAGTACGACGGCGACTATCACACGGTTGATGCGACGAGTCTGCCCAAGGGCGCGACGGCCCAGTACAGCACCGATGGCAAGAACTGGTCCTCTGAGGCCCCCAAGATCAAGGACGTCGGCACACTGACTGTTTCCTATAAGGTAACGATCGACGGCGTGAAGGCCGAGGGTAAGGTGACTCTCGAGGTCAAGCCGCGCGCGATCACGGTCGCAGCCGATACCTCCTCCAAGACGTACGGCGAGGCCGACCCCGTGTTTACGTGGGCGATCGCATCTGGCGAGCTTGTCGAGGGCGAGAGCCTTGATGGCATCGAGATCGAGCGTGAAGATAACGACAACGTGCGCGACGGCGGCTATGCTCTGAAACTGTCGCAGCCCGAGGGCGCGAACCCCAACTACAACATTACGTTCGTTGATGGCGTGTTCACCATCAACCAGCGCGTGTTCACTGTGAAGTGGGGAACTACTGAGTTCACCTATGATGGCAAGGAACACTGCCCCGAGGCGACGCTCGGCAACGTCATCGGCAAGGATGACCTTGGTGCGACCGTCGAGGGCTCCCAGGTCGAGGCCGGCGATTCGTACCAGGCGAACCTCACCGCACTGACGGGCAAGGCCGCTGGCAACTACGCGCTTCCGACCGAGGGCCTGACGTGCGACTTCTCCATCAAGAACGCCGCGCAGGGCGCGCCGGTGGTCCAGGCTGCGGCCGAGACCGTGAGCGGCAAGCGTGACGGCAAGGTCACGGGCGTCGACGCGACGATGGAGTGGCGCGCCAAGGGTACCGCCGAGTATCAGGCGGTGGGCGAGGGCACGGCCGAGCTTGCGGGTCTTGCCGCCGGCACGTATGAGGTGCGCTACCAGGCCAAGGTCAACTACGACGCCTCTTCCGCCACCGAGGTTACCGTGGCGGCCGGCCCCAAGCTGGTCGTGACGCTGCCGAGCAATCAGGTGGGCTACGCGCTCACCTCGACGGCAACCGAGCTCGATTGGCACGGGACTGCAACGCTCACCATGAGCATCGACAGCGCGTACTTTGCGGGCAAGAACTACGCCGTCAAGGTCAACGGCACGTCCGTTAAACTTTCCGCCAAGGGCACCTATGAGCTCAAGGATGTCGAGGGCGACGTGAATGTGACGGTCGAGGGTGTCCTCAAGCACGAGCCCGACGGCTCTGGCTGGGCAAACGACGCCAAGAATCACTGGCATGTCTGCCGCTGCGGCGAGGTCATCGACAAGGCTGAGCACACCTTTGAGTGGGTCGTTGACAAGCCGGCGACGGTCGAGGCTAAGGGCGAGAAGCACCAGGAGTGCACTGTTTGCGGTGAGAAGGGCAAGTCCGAGGAGATCGCGATTCTGACGCCCGAGATCATCGACGGCAAGGGCCAGATGATGGTGGTTGACGCCGCCAAGGACCTGAGCTTCCGCTCGAGCGCGCCGATTGAGTTCTTCCAGAAGGTGCTGGTCGACGACAAGGAGGTCGCCGCCGAGAACTACGTGCTCGCCGAGGGTTCTACGATCGTGACGCTCAAGGCGAGCTTCCTAAAGACGCTCGGCGTGGGCGAGCACAGGCTGAGCGTGGTTTCGGCTACGGGCACTGCCGAGACGACCTTCACCGTTGCCGAGGCTGCCAACCCCGCTCCTGGTCAGACCACCACGACTACTACGACCACGACTACGACTTCCAAGCCTAAGAAGAAGGCTGGCAAGGAGACGTTGCCTGAGTCCGGCGACAGCACGTACGTCATTGCTGGCGCCGTACTCGCTGCCGGCATGGCGGCTCTGCTGCTGGCTTGGGCCATGAAGCGCCGCGCGTAGTCGCGCGCCAGTCCCCAGCGGGCCCGGATCGAGCGATTCGGGCCCGCTTCTATGCCAACCGCCTCTCGGACCAAGACAAAACGGGCCGCTCGAATCATGGGGCGGGTCCATTTTCGACTATCCTCAGCTTGCCAGTTCGAAAATGGACCCGCCCCAAGATTGAATCTTTATTCCAACTTTACACCTGGCTTTACAGCTGTCTTGTCAGCTGTAAAGCCAGGTGTCATACTAAAGCTCCAAGATTCGCCAAAAGAGAGGGGCCTTGATGGCACAGAGCGCGAACATGGATGCATCGGAGCTTGCACGCGATATCGCGGCCGGCCTGGCATCGGCAACGACGGCAACGGAGCGCGCGGCACTGGTGCCCGCAGAGCTCGTCGAGGCCATTCATCAGCTAAAAACCCAACGTGACGCAGTGATCCTGGCGCACTATTATGTGGCGCCCGAGGTCCAGGCCGTTGCCGATTACGTCGGCGACAGCTTCTACTTGGCAAAGCTCGCCAAGAGCCTGCCGCAGCAGGCTATCGTGCTGTGCGGCGTGGAGTTTATGGGCGAGAGCGCCAAGCTGCTCAATCCCACCAAGACCGTGTTGCTGCCCGAGCCGGGCGCGGACTGCCCCATGGCGCACATGGTCAAGCGCGAGACGGTCGACGCGGCGCGCGCCGAGTATGGCGACGACCTGGCCGTGGTGTGCTACGTCAACTCCACGGTCGAGATCAAGAGCTGGAGTGACGTGTGCGTTACCAGCTCTAACGCCGTCAAGATTGTCTCCGAGCTGCCGCAGCAGCACATCTTGTTCATTCCCGACCAAAACCTGGGCCGCTTTGTGGCCGAGCAGGTGCCCCAAAAGCACGTCATTCTCAACAACGGCTACTGCCCGCGTCATCACATCATTACCGTCGAGCAGATCGTTGACGCGCAGGAGGCGCATCCCGACGCGCTCGTGCTGGCGCACCCCGAGTGCAAGGCCGACGTGCTGGCCGAGGCCGACTACATCGGCTCAACTGCCGGCATCATCAAGTATGCCGAGGAGTCGGACGCGAGCGAGTTCATCATCGTGACGGTCCGTGGCGTGCTCTACGAGCTCGAGCGCCGCTGCGAGGGCACCGGCAAGAAGTTCTATTTCCCCGCGGTGCAGCCCACCTGCGTCAACATGGATCTCATCACGCTCGAAAAGCTCGTGTACTGCCTGGAGACGGGCGAGGGCGAGGTGCAGATTGGCGTGTCGGACGAGGCCGCCGATCAGGCCAAGCTCACGCTCGACCGCATGCTCGAGTACGCGGCGCGCTAAGCCAATGTGACATGAGGGACCATCCCTTATGCCACAGTACAAGGGAGAGGATTCCTGTGGAAACCAAACAATACCCCGATATGGAGTGTGACGTCGTCATTGCCGGTTGCGGCGTGGCGGGCCTGTATGCGGCTCTCAATCTGCCGACGAGCACGCGCGTAATCATGCTCTCCAAGGGCGCTGTCGACGAGTGCGATTCGATGCTCGCGCAGGGCGGCATCTGCGTACTGCCCGAGGGTTCTGACTACGATGCCTTCTTTGAGGACACTATGCACGCCGGCCATTACGAGAACCGCCGCGAGAGTGTAGACATCATGATTCGCTCGAGCCGTTCGGTCATCAACGACCTGCTGGCCATGGGCGTGGACTTTGAGCGCAAGGCCGACGGCAGCCTCGACTTTACCCGCGAGGGCGCTCACAGCCGACCGCGCATCGCCTTCCATGCCGATATTACGGGCAAGGAGATTACGACCAAACTGCTCCAGGCTGTCCGCAAGCTGGACAACGTGCAGATTCTCGAACACGTTGCCATGACCGACATCCTGACCGCCGAGCGCGATGGCGCCACGGTGTGCACCGGCGTCGTCGCCGTTGCCGTGGACGAGGACGATTCAGCTCGCCCCGCCGACGAGCTGGCAAATGCCGCCGAGGGCGTGCGTGCCGGTAAGCCGTTTAAGATCCATGCCCGCCACACGCTGTGGGCAACGGGCGGTATCGGTGGCGTGTACGACCACTCGACCAACTACCCGCAGCTCACCGGTGACGCCTGCTACATCGCGCAGGAGCACGGCATCACGATGGAGCACCTGGACTACGTGCAGATCCACCCCACGGGTCTGTTCTCGCCGCAGCCGGGCCGCACGTTCCTGATCAGCGAAAGCTGCCGCGGCGAGGGCGCGATTCTGCTCAATGCCGCTGGCGAGCGTTTTACCGACGAGTTGCAGCCGCGCGACGTGGTCGCCGCCGCCATCCGCGAGCAGATGAAGCAGGACGGCACCGAGCACGAATGGCTGAGCTTTGCCCCCGTCGAGCGCGATGTGGTGACCGGGCACTTTACCAACATCCGCGCGCGCTGCCTGGAGGACGGCCGCGACATCTTGGACGAGCCCATTCCCGTCACACCCACGCAGCACTACTTTATGGGCGGCGTGTGGGTCGACAAGGACGGCCGCACCTCGATGCCCGAGCTCTACGCCGCGGGCGAGACGGCCTGCAACGGCGTTCACGGCAAGAACCGCCTAGCTTCTAACAGCCTGCTCGAGTCCCTGGTCTGGGGTCGCCGCGCTGCTTGGCGTATGCGTACCGGCGAGTCGCTTGCCGTGGAGCAGGCGGGCGAGCCCGCGCTCGATGGACGCCATCGCGCCCTGAGTTCCGATATCCTTGCAATCGATGATCTGGCCCGTGCCGCCGGCACGCAGGCCGTGGAGGAGTAGGCCATGAATCCCATTACCATGAAGCTCGTCGTCGATGATCTGATTTTGCAGGCTCTGCGCGAGGACATTACCTTTGAGGACGTGAGTACGGCGAGCGTGTGCCCCACGGCGCGCCCCGCTACCGTTGAGCTCATCGCCAAGGCCGACGGCATTATCGCCGGCCTGGACGTATTCGCCCGCACCTTTGAGCTGCTGGATCCGCAGAGCTCGGTGCTGTTTGATGTTGCCGACGGTGACGAGGTGCACGCTGGCGATCACGTGGGCCAGGTGCGCGGAGACGCGCGCGTGCTGCTTTCGGGCGAGCGTGTGGCGCTCAACTACCTGCAGCGCATGAGCGGTATCGCTACTTACACGCATCGGATGGCGGCTGCGCTCGAGGGCACCAAGACCGTGCTTGTCGACACGCGCAAGACCACGCCGGGCATGCGCGTCTTCGAGAAGGCTGCGGTCGAGATCGGCGGCGGCAGCAATCACCGCTACAACCTGTCGACGGCCGTTATGCTCAAGGACAACCACATCGACGCCGCCGGCGGCGTGGCACGCGCAATCGAGATGGCGCGCGCCCATGCGTCGTTTACCACGACGGTCGAGATTGAGTGCGAGAACCTGGACATGGTGCGCGAGGCCGTGGAGGCCGGCGCCGATATCATCATGTTCGACAACATGACCCACGACGACATGGCTGCCGCAATCGAGCTTATCGCCGGCCGCGCCAAGACCGAGTGCTCGGGCAACGTGGATGCCAGCAATATCCGAGCGCTCGCCGACCTGGGCGTTGACTTTATTAGCTCGGGGGCGTTGACGCACTCTGCGCCGATCCTCGACCTCTCGCTTAAGCACCTGCGTCTGCTGGACGGTAAATAATGGACGCCCGCGAGCGTCGCCGTGCCATCATGGGCGTACTTGAGGGGGCCACGGAGCCCGTTTCGGGCAGCGCGCTTGCCCGCGAGGTGGGTGTGAGCCGCCAGGTCGTGGTGCAGGACATTGCCCTGCTGCGCGCCGACGGACACGATATCGTCGCCACCAATCGCGGCTATGTGCTACAGGAGGCGGCGAGCAGCCCGGCTGTGCCCACGCGTCTGGTCAAGGTTCGCCACGGCGTGGAGCAGGCGGGCGATGAGCTCACGAGCATCGTCGACGCGGGCGGCGCCGTGCTCAACGTGATCGTCAATCACCGCGTGTACGGCAAGATCACGGCCGACCTGGACATCCGCAATCGTCGCGATGTTGAGCGCTATCTGCACGATATCGAGAGCGGCAAGAGCTTTCCGCTACTAACGGTGACGAGCGGCTATCACTTCCACCGCATTGCGGCAGAAGACGAGCAAACTCTCGACGAGATCGAGGCCATGCTCAAGGAAAAGGGCTATCTGGCAGATCTGATGCCCTACGAAGATGACCTGTCCTAGTAACGACGAATGCAAAAGGAGGCCTCCGCGGCGATGCGGGGGCCTCCTTTTTGTGCACGGTGTACTTGTGAGTGTGCAAGTGGGGGAGTTGTTACTCCTCGACGATCTCGGTGATCGCGCCGGCGGGGCAAGCGTCCTGGCAAGCGCCACAGGCGACGCAGGAATCCTCGTCAGCGACGGTAGCGACGTCCTGGAGCTCCAGAACGCCAGCGGGGCAGGAGTCGACGCAAACGCCACAAGCGATGCACTCGTCGGCATCAATTACGGGATGAGCCATGGTAGTTTCCTCTCTGTTGACCGACGCTACAGGCGATGCGCGTCGGTTTGATTCGGGCAAAAACATACCACGGGAGCGACCGTTTGCAATACCCTCTGACCGGCATCTTCATACCGTTCGCCGAGTATGCCACGGCTTACTAAAAAACATGCAGGTGAGGCCGTTGAGCTGCGCAAATGTTAGCTATAGGTGACTTGAAATATAGGGCGATTGAGCGCGCCTGCGGAAAGGACATCCCGTTATTTGGCCGAAAACCGGGTCGCAGTTTCCGGTTGGGCCCGCTAGAGGAAACTGCGACCCGGAATCCACGCTCAAACCGGGATGAACTTTCCGCAAGACGGCCCCCAGGCACCCCCGGACGCAAACCTCAGTCAACTCTACATAGATCTCAATAGATCTGCCGAGAACTCAAACAGCGCATCTACCTGCGCATTTAAGAACCTAAAATCTCAGCAATAAGAAATCTTATATGAATTGACTTAGATTTTGTATATTCCGGCCC
>CAUEPS010000003.1 GCA_959019775.1 uncultured Collinsella sp. | reverse complement strand
GCATTCGGCGAGATGCGTTTGCGAAAGTGGTCAATTTTAGATTAGCGCTAACACCAGACCGCCGCGACGGACCGCAGCGAGGCCAGCACGCTCTCCTCGAGCGCGTCGCCCGCCTTCCTCCCGCGCGCGAGCAGCGGCATGAGGTCCTTCGGCCGCTCGCGGCCCCTGAACCGCTCCCTCAGGGCGCTCGGGGCCGTCGTGAGCATCGACTTCGCGCAGGCCACGCAGGACGTGGACGTCGCGACGGCCAGCCTGCGCGCGACGTAGAGCTGGCGCACCGCCTCGACCCAGCCGTCCTGCGACTTCGGCACGGAGCAGCCCTTCCCGGACGCCGCCTTGCGCGCCGCGCGCTCGGCGTCCAGCGGGTCGCTCTTCCCCTCGCCGGGCCTCACCTTGTCCCTCTTGGGCCTGAGCACCTCGACGACGTTGTACCCGAGCTCCACGAGCCTCCTCGTCAGCCCGGCCCCGTACGATGCCGTGCCCTCGACGCCGACGACCATGCAGCTCCCCGGGTCGCCTATCGCCTCCGCCAGCCTGTCGTAGCCCTCGGGGTCGGCCCCGAAGCTCCCGCTCCAGATCTTCCTCCCGAGGCCGTCGAGCAGGCACAGGACATGCACGTCCTTGTGCGTGTCGACGCCCGCGATGACCGTTTCGCCTTCCATTTTCGCTCCCCTCGGTCTGCCGCCTGCTCCGCGCCCGGGTCTCCCAGACATTGCACTGACGGGAGCGCTACAATCCAATTGGCTTGTCCGATTGTCCGCGCTCATGCTCCTATTAGGTCATGGCAGGACTCCGGGACGCGGATGCCGGGGCGAGACAGGTCGGATTTGAGGACGGCCGAAGAGGCGTCAGCAGGTCAGTGGGTCATCGTCCCGGCATTCAGCATCAGGGTAGCGCTGCGACGCGGAAATCGCGCGCCGTTGCCGCGCCCCGCAGTGCCCGCTTCCCCCGAGAACAATTATCAGTGCAGGTAGAGGCGTTGCGGCATCCCGGTGTGCTCGGTAAGTTTTGAATTTGCCGCATACTTTCGGTTTTTGCCTCTGTGGCAGGGCGTATCCACTCATATCATCGACCAGATAATGGACAGAACAGTCAATTCCGTCTCCATACTAAAACGCCGGCAGGGGCGAAATTGCTCCTGCCGGCGTTGGCGTGTCTGCTTGTGCTGTTTTCGGCTCGCGCAGAGGCCCGTTTTGGGCCCTTACGCCTCCGTGGGCTCCACGCCCAGCTCGTTGCGGACGAGTTCGAAGGCCGCGGCGATGGCCTTGTCCATGTCGTAGTACTTGTAGCCGCCCAGGCGACCGGCGAAGATCACGTCGCCCTCCTGCGCCGCCAGCTCCTCGTACTGCCTGTAGAGGGCCTCGTTCTTGGCGTCGTTGATGGGGTAGTAGGGCTCGTCGCCGGGCTTCCAGTCGGCCGGGTACTCGCGCGTGATGACGGTCTTGTCCTGCGTGCCGAACTCGAAGTGCTTGTGCTCGATGATGCGGGTGTAGGGGATCTCGCGCTCGGTGTAGTTGACCACGGCCACGCCCTGGTGGTCCTGCTCGTCGAGCGTCTCGGTCTCAAAGCGCAGGCTGCGGTACTCCAGCGTGCCCAGCTTGAAGTCGTAGAACGCGTCGATGGGGCCGCAGTAGATCGTCTTGGCGGCGATATCGGGCTCGGCGGCGATTAGCTCCTTGTACTCCACGCCGCAGCGCACCTCGACGCCCTCGAGCATGTTGGCGACCATCTTGGTGTAGCCGCCCATGGGGATGCCCTGGTAGCGGTCGTTGAAGTAGTTGTTGTCGTAGGTGAAGCGGCAGGGGAGTCGCTTGATGATGCTCGCGGGCAGGTCGCGGCAGTCGCGGCCCCACTGCTTCTCGGTGTAGCCCTTCACGAGCGTCTCGAAGATGTCGCGGCCCACGAGGGACAGCGCCTGCTCCTCGAGGTTTGCCGGCTCGCCGATGTTCTCGGCGGCCACCTGCTCGGCGATCTTTGCCTTGGCATCGGCCGGCGTGACGACGCCCGGCCACATCTTGGCGAAGGTGTTCATGTTGAAGGGCATGTTGTACATGTTGCCGTGGAAGTTGGCGACCGGCGAGTTGACGTAGTTGTTGAACTCGGCGAAGCGGTTGACGTAGTCCCAGACGTCCTTCATGGAGGTGTGGAAGATGTGGGCGCCGTAGCGGTGGACCTGGATGCCCTCGACGTCCTCGGTGTAGATGTTACCGGCGATGTGGTCGCGGCGGTCGATAACCAGGACCGACTTGCCGGCGCGCTTAGCGGCATTGGCAAAGACGGCACCCGAAAGACCGGCACCGACGACGAGATAATCGTACTGGGACATTGATATGCTCCTTTGTATGTCAATCGAACAGTTACTTAAGTTTTGGGACAAACAAACTTGATTATTTTGTCCCATGGATTAGTGTAGCAGATGCTCTTTCAGCAGCTCCAACGCATGGGCGTAGCCCTGCAGGCCTTCGCCGGTGATGGTGGCAAAGCAGGCCAGGCGGGC
Source organism: uncultured Collinsella sp. (assembly GCA_959019775.1). GTDB lineage: Bacteria > Actinomycetota > Coriobacteriia > Coriobacteriales > Coriobacteriaceae > Collinsella. The sequence continues at coordinate 142,108 of CAUEPS010000003.1, read as the reverse complement.
GTAGCTTACCTGGCGGAAGTCCTCGCGCGTCTCGACGGCGCTGATGTGGACCTCGACGGCGGGGATGGCGACGGCCTTGAGGGCGTCCAGGATCGCCACGCTCGTGTGCGTGTAAGCTGCCGGGTTGATGACGATGCCGTCGACCTTGCCGTATGCCTCCTGGATCTTGTCGACGATGCTGCCCTCGTGGTTGGACTGGAAGACCTCGACCTCGTCGAAGTCCTGTGCGGCGCCGGCCTCCTTGCAGATCTGGACCAAGCGGTCGTAGTTGTCGCTGCCGTAGATGCCCGGCTCGCGAATGCCGAGCATGTTGAGGTTGGGTCCGTTGATGACGAGAGCTTTCATGGTTGCTTCCTTTGTGGTCTGGTTGGTGGCGGGGCTTGCTGTCTGCGACGTTTGCCCAGATAAAACCTGCCAAAATAAACCTGTCCCTTTTTGGCAGGTTTTAGAGGGTGTCGAGGAGGGCTCGGGCGGTGTTGGCTGCGCAGTCGCGCGAGTCGATGATGTAGTCGGCCCAGGCGCGGTAGCGCGGCATGCGCTGCTCGGCTAGCTTGTCGATACCGTCGCGGGCGGTGATGGGGCGACCCTTGTGGGCGAGCTCATCGAGCTTACGGTTGAGCATCACAATCTGACTGTTCTGGTGCAGCAACGGGTAGTTCTCGTCTCGCGTGACGACGCCGCCGCCGGTGGAAAGCACCAGGCCGCTGCGCTTGGAGATGTCGGCCAGGGCCGCCGTCTCTTGCTCGCGGAAGGCCGGCTCGCCGCGCTCGACGATAAAGTCGGCGCAAGGCATGCCCAGACGCTCCTCGAGGGCGCGGTCCAGGTCGATGTGCTCGCGGCCCGTCAGCAGGGCAATCTGCTCACCCACGCGGGTTTTGCCCGAGCCCGGCATGCCGATCAGCGCGATGTTCTGCTCGCGGCGGGACAGACGCTCCGTCACGTCCAGGATGCGCTCGCGCGGGGTGACCTGGCCGGTATAGCGCTCGACGGCTTGCGCCGCCTGGGCCACAAGCATGAGCAAGCCGCCGATGCAGGGGATGTCGCGGCGCTCGGCCTCGAGCATGAGTCCCGTGCGGGCGGGGTTGTAGACGATATCGATGACGCCCTCGAGCGCGTCGAGGCCCTCGAGCGTGCAAGGCGCGTCGGGGCAGTGGGGGAACATGCCGGCAGGCGTGCAGTTTACGAGCAACACGGCGTCGGATTGTTGTGCGATGTTGTCGTAGTTGACCTCGCTCGTGCGTCCCACGGGCACCACGATCGCGCCCAGGTCTCCCAGCACCATGCTCGCCGTGGTGCCGGCGCCTCCGGTGGCTCCGAGCACGAGGACCTTCTTGCCGGCAATCTCCACACCCAGCTCCTCGACCAGGAATTGAAAACCGAAGTAGTCGGTGTTGTCGCCGCGCAGGCGGCCATCGGGCAGACGCGTGATCGTGTTGACGTTGCCCATGCGTTCGGCGAGCGGGCTCAGCTCGTCCAGATAGTCCATGACGGCGCGCTTGTAGGGAATGGTCACGTTGGTGCCCTCCCACTCATCGCCGGTCATAAAGGCTGCAAGGTCCTCGGGCTCGCGCTCAAAACGCACGTACTCAAGTCCCGCGAGCTCCCTGTAGATGGTTGGGGTGTAGCTGTGGCCCAGCGCGCGGCCCAGCACGCCGTAGGGGCGGGTTGTGGCGACGTCAGTCATCTAGAGCACCTCCGTGTAGCTGCCAAAGTAGGTGAAGCTCTCGCACACGTCGTCGATCGAGTCGAGTAGGTCGTCGAGCGCCTTGCTGCCAAAGGGGCAGTCCAGGTCAAAGTAGAACATAAACTCAAAGTCGCGCCCGGGGATGGGGCGGCTCTCGAGCTTGATAAGGTTGATGTTGAGCGCGTAGAAGCGCTCGAGCACGCGATAAAGCGCGCCCGGTTCGTTGGCCGTGGTGATCATGAGTGAGGTGCGGTTGGCACCGGGATAGACGCGTGGCTCGCGGCTGATGACGACGAAGCGTGTGTAGTTGTTGTCCGAGTCCTGAATGTTGGGCTCCAGCACCTCCAGACCGTAGAGCGCCGCGCAACTGCGCGAGGCGATGGCGGCGACGTCGGTGCGGTCGGAGTTGGCGACCATCTCGGCCGACATAGCCGTGTTGAGATACTTGGTGGCGTGCAGATCGTGCGCCTCGATAAAGCCAGCGCATTGCGCGATGGCCTGACCGTGGCTATAGACCTCACGAACATCCTGCAGCTTGGTGCCGGGCTTGACGAGCAGGTTGTGGTCGATCTTGAGGCGCAGCGAGCGCACAATGTGGAAGTCGAACTGCGCGAGCAGGTCGTAGACCGCGTTGACCGAGCCCGCGGTGGAGTTTTCGATGGGCAGTACGCCAAACTCGCAGAAGCCGTCGCGCACGGCGCGCATGACACCTTCGAAGGTCTCGAAGAACGCGATATCGGGCACGGCAAAGAGCTTGCACGCGGCGATTTGGCTGTAGGCGCCCTCAACGCCCTGGCAGGCGACGCTGGCAGTCTGGGGGAAGGGCGTGTCGAAGGCCTCGGCAGTGGCGTGGGCCTTTTGTGAGACCGTGATGCCCTTGAGCTCGTTGATATAGCGTTGCTGCTCGGCCTTGCTCATGCTCATGAGGAGGCGGAACAGCGTGATGGTCTGCGCCTCGTAGCGCTCGGGAGCGCGGCCGGCAAGGTTGTTGAGCTTGGAGCGCTCGCGGGCGGGGTCGAAGACGGCCTTGCCCATCTCGATTTTTGATTTGGCAACCTCGGTGGCAATGTCCATGCGTTCGACAAAACTATTGAGGAGCGTGGTGTCGATGCCATCGATGGTCTGGCGGATGTCAGCAAGGTCCATAGGGACCCCTTTCACTGGGTGGGTGTGGGGGCCGGAGTTGGCCCCCGGAGATTTTTAGCGCTGGGCGGCGTCTTCTAGGAGGGCGTCCCAGATGGCCAGCGCTGCGGCTGCTTCGGCTACGGGGACGGCGCGCGGGACGATGCAGGGATCGTGGCGGCCGTGGACCGAGAGCTCGGCATTTTCCATAGCGTCCATGTCCACCGTCTGCTGCTCGCGGCCAATGGAGGGAGTGGGCTTTACGGCCATGCGCCACATGACGGGCGCGCCGGTCGAAATACCGCCCAGGATGCCGCCGGCATTATTGGACTCGACTTCGATCTTGCCGGTCTCGGCGTCGATGCGATACGGATCGTTGTTCTCGCTGCCTCGCATGGCGGCGACGGCAAAGCCCATGCCAAACTCCACGCCCTTCACGGCGGGAATCCCAAACGCAATCTGCGCGATGCGGTTCTCGATGCCGTCGAACATGGGGTCGCCGATGCCCGCGGGTAGGCCGTAGATACCGCACTCTACGATGCCGCCGATGCTGTCGAGCTCGTCGCGCGCGGCAAAGATCTCCTCGCGCATGCGACCGGCAGCTGCGGCGTCAATGCACGGCAGGTCGTTGGTAAGGATCGCCTTGCGGTCGGCTTCGCGATAGACCATGTCGTCCATGGGCAGATCGGAGATGCCGCCGATCTGCGCTACGTGCGCCATCACGTTAATGCCGCGGGCCTCGAGCGCCTGCAGCGCGATGCCGCCCGCGATGCACAGGGGCGCTGTCAGGCGGCCGGAGAAGTGTCCGCCGCCGGCGACGTCGTGCATGTTGTGGTACTTCACGCGTGCCGGGAAATCCGCATGGCCCGGGCGGGGCTTGCGGCGTAGCTCGGAGTAGTCCTTGGAGCGCGTGTTGGTGTTCTCGATGATCGCGGCGATAGGCGCGCCCGTGGTGTGTCCATCAACTATGCCGGCGATAATGTGGGCGGCGTCGGCCTCGCGGCGCTTGGTCGCGGTCTCGTCACGGCCGGGGGCGCGACGGTCCAAAAAGGCCTGCAGCTGCTCCAGGTCAACGGCGATACCTGCCGGAATGCCATCGAGCGAGCAGCCGATAGCGGGGGAGTGCGACTGGCCGAAGATGCTTACGTGAAAGACGTTGCCAAAGGTCGAGGACATGCTATTCCTCCTCGAGCGTGACCTTGCCGCCCAACAGGCGGTAGTGGTCGAAGAAATCGGGATAGGACTTGTTGACGGCCTCGGCGCCGTGGATCACGACCTCGCCGGTGGCGCGACTCGCGGCGATGGCGGCCATCATGGCGATGCGATGGTCGTTGTGCGAATCGACCTCGCCGCCGGTAAGGGCATCGACGCCCTTGATGATGAGGTCGTCACCGGCGATGCGCACCTGCGCGCCCAGCGCGGTGAGCTCGCGGGTGGTGGTGACCAGACGGTCAGATTCCTTGATGCGCAGGCGCGCGCAGTCACGGATGAACGTGCGGCCCTGAGCCAGCGATGCTACGGCCGAGATAACGGGCACCAGGTCCGGAATGTCGTGGGCGCTCATCTCAAAGCCGGCGAGCTTGTCGGACTGGACGGTGGCGGCGTTCGTGGAGCGCACGATGCGGGCGCCAAAGCGCGAAAGCGCGGCGAGCACGTTGCGGTCGCCCTGTGCGGAGCTCAGCGACACGCCCTCGACGGTGATGGGGTCGGTGCCGATGGCGCCGGCACACAGCCAAAAGGCCGCATTGGACCAGTCGCCCTCGACGGCTACGCTGCCGGGCGTGCGGTACGAGCCGCTGTTCACGCGGAAGTTCGTGACCTCGGGCTGGCCGTCCTTGGCCGGAATACGCTCGACGTTGACCTCGACGCCGAAGGCCTTCATGGCCTGGATCGTCAGATTGATATAGGGGCGGCTCTCGATAAGGCCGGTCACCTGCACGCAGGAGGGCTGGGCCAGCAGCGGGGCCGCCAGCAGCAGGCCGGAGATATACTGCGAGCTCACGTTGCCCGGAAGCACAAAGGTGCCCGGGCGCATGCGGCCGCTCGTCTTGAGCGGAAAACCCCCCAGGCCCTGCAGGTCGCAACCGGCGGCGATGATCTCGTCCGAGAGCGGGGAGAGCGGACGGGCGCCCAGGCGGCCCTGGCCCACAAAGGTGGCCTCCGCACCCAGCGCGCAGGCGACAGGCAGCATGAAGCGCAGCGTGGAGCCACTCTCGCCGCAGTCGAGCGTGCCGCCGGCAAGGGCCTTGAGCAGGCCAAATTCAACGCTCTTCATGGTGGGGTGGACCTGGAAGCCGTCCTCGACGGTTTCGATGCGGGCGCCGAGCGCCGTGAGGCAGCGTACCGTGGCCTCGATATCGGCGCAGGTGGTGTTGCAGGTAACGTGCGTCTCGCCGTTGGCAAGCGCGGCGCAGATGATGAGGCGATGCGCCATCGATTTGGACGCGATGGCGGGAACGGTGCCCTTGAGCGGGGACGGGGTGATGCGGGCTAACATGCGGAAACGTCTCCCTTCTGGCCGAGGCCCTCGGCAATCAAATCGTGGAAGGTGGAAAGCGGCGTGCGGTCGATGCTGCAACGGCCAATGCCGTGCGGAATTACCAGGTCGATGGTGTCGCCCGCGCGCTTTTTGTCGTGGAGCGCCTCGGTAAAGACGGTATCGGCATCTAGGTCGCAGCGGGTCTTGAGGCCGTGGCGGGCGCAGAGCTCCTCAATACGATCGGGCAGCCCGGCGTCACAAATGCCGTGCAAGGCTGCGGCACGCGTGATGATGCCCATGCCAATCGACACGCAGTTGCCGTGGCCGAGCTCAAAGTGCTCGCAGGCTTCGACGGCGTGTCCGGCGCTGTGGCCAAAGTTGAGAAGCTTGCGCTGATTGGTTTCGCGCTCGTCGGCAACGACCACGGCGCGCTTAATGTCGATATTGCGGGCGATGATGAGCGCCACACGGGCCACGTCGCGGTTCAGCAGCTCCAGCGTGAGCGGGGTCTTCTCAAGCTCGGCGAAGAGCTCGGGGTCGGCGATCACGGCGTGCTTGACGACCTCGCCGCAGCCGTCGGCGAACTGCTCGGGCGTGAGGGTTGCCAGGCACCCCACGTCGGCGATGACCACGCTCGGCTGCCAAAAGGCGCCGGCCAGGTTCTTGCCGGCTGCCAGGTCGATGGCCGTCTTGCCGCCGACCGACGAATCCACCATGGCGAGCAGGCTTGTGGGAATCTGCACAAACTTGCAGCCGCGCATGTAGGTGGCGGCCACAAAGCCGGCTACGTCGCCCACGACGCCGCCGCCGAGCGCCACGATCACGTCGGAGCGCGAAAGCTCGTGCTCGGCCACAAACTCCAAAATGGCAACGTAGGTCTCGGCACGCTTATGGGCCTCGCCGGCCTCGAAGGTGCAGATGCTCACCTCGTAGCCTGCGGATTCGAGGCTCTGCTTAACGGGCATCTGGTAGAGCGGGCCCACGTTGCTGTCCGTCACGATGACGGCGCGCGAGCCGCCGGCGGTGGCGCGTACGAGCGCGCCTGCCTGCTCCAGCAAAAAGGTGCCCACATGCACCTGGTAGGGGCGTGCGGTGTCGATATCGATGGTAATCGCCATAAGCTTCGGTCCTTTCGACCTGGCGTGATAGGTGGTCTAGTGGGAGGCCTCGTCGTCGAGTGCGCGCTTGATGCGGTCACCCTCGGCAAGGAGATTCTCCAGATAGCGCTGGTCGCGGTCCTTAAGGGCGCGGCTGTAGGCGCCGAGCGATTCGATCAGATGGTCGATCTCGAAGGCGAGTGCATCGGCGTCGTCGATCATGAGCTCGGACCACATCTGAGGATTGAGGTGCGCCACGCGGGTGAGGTCGCGGTAGCTGCCGGCCGAAAAGCCGTGGTGGACCTGAGCGGTCGGGCTCTTAACATAGGCGTTGGAGACGACGTGCGCGAGCTGGCTTGTAAAGGCGATGACGCGGTCGTGCTCGGCAGCGCTCGTTACGCTGAACTTGCCAAAGCCCAGGGGACGTACCATCTCGCGCACCTGGCCCAAAAGCTCCAGCTTAAGTGCGTCGTCCACTGCGGGCGGTACGAGCACGAGCGGTGCGTCCTGGAACAGGTCGGCGCGGGAATGCGCGTAGCCCGAGAACTGCGTGCCCGCCATGGGGTGCGCGCCCACAAAGTAAAAACCGTGCTTGTGGGCAAGCTCAAAGGCGCGCTCGCACACGATGCCCTTGACGCCCACGGTGTCGATCACCACGGGGCCCATGATGGCCTCGGTGTCGGTGGCGTCGGCGAGCGCCTGGGCGTGCGTCTCGAGCCACTCGATGCAGGCCTCGGGGTAGCATGCCAGGACGATGATGTCGCATTCGCCGAGCGTCTCGTCGTTGAGCTCGCCGGCAACGGTGCCCATGCTGGCGGCCGTCATGACGTCGTCATCGGGGTCCCAGGCCAGCACGCGGACGCCCGCCTGCGCATAGCCGCGGGCAAAGCTGCCGCCGATGAGGCCCAGGCCCACGATACCGGCGCACTTGGGGCCGCCCTGGTTAACGCGTGCGTTTCTCACCGTACCCATGGCCTACTCCTGAACGGTCTCTTGGCAGACGACCTCGCGGATGGCGCGGATGCGGCGCATGGTGTCGTCGAACTGGTCGGGAGTGAGGGCCTGAGCACCGTCGGACCAAGCGTGGCTCGGGTCGTCGTGGACCTCGATCTCCAGACCGTTGGCGCCGCAGGCGGTCGCGGCGAGCGCCATGGGCTCAACATAGCGGGTGTAACCGGTGGCGTGGCTGGGGTCGGCGACGACGGGCAGGTGCGACAGGTGGTGCAGCACCGGCACGGCGTTGAGGTCGAAGGTGTTGCGGGTGCGTGTCTCGAAGGTGCGGATGCCGCGCTCGCACAGGATGACGTTGTCGTTGCCCTCGCTCATGATGTACTCGGCTGCCATAAGCAACTCGTCGACGGTGCCTGACATGCCGCGCTTGAGCAGGATCGGGGTCTGGGTCTTGCCGACCTCCTTGAGCAGGGGGAAGTTCTGGGCGTTGCGAGCGCCAATCTGCATGACGTCGATCTTCTTGTCGAGGAAGACCTGCACGTCGCGCGGGTCCATGATCTCGGTGACGATCGGCATGTCGAGCTCGGCGGATGCCTCGCACAGTAGGTCCAGGCCGGCGGGACCCATGCCCTGGTAGGCGTACGGGGAGGTGCGGGGCTTGTAGGCGCCGCCGCGCAGCATCGTGGCGCCGGCGGCCTTCACGCGGCGGGCGATGCGGATGAGGTTCTCGCCCTCGACGGAGCACGGGCCGGCGATGACCTGGAACTGGTCGCCGCCGATCTTGACGCCGTGGCCGCAGTCGATGACGGAGTCCTCGGGGTGGAACTTGCGGTTGGCGCGCTTGAACGGCTCGGAGACGCGCTGCACGCGCTCGACGACGTCCATGGATTCGAGCAGGAACGGGTCGATCTTGGTCGTGTCGCCCACCAGGCCGATGATGGTCTCGTTCTCGCCGCGCGAGACATCGGTCTTGAGTCCCTTTTTCTCGATCCAGCTAACAATGTGGCTTACGGCCTCGTCGCTGGCGCTCTGCTTTAAAATCGCAATCATGGTGTGCCTCTCACCTCGATGAATAGCCCTTGCAAAAACGGCCCGCATCGCGAGCCGTATTATATGGTGCATGAGAGTTTATACTATCTGACTCGCTTTTGCCTCCTAAAGCGCGCCGTCGCGGCGCGTCTCCCACGTAATTGCAAAGCTTTTTCTATTATTTTGTTAGCCCGTGGCGCACTTGGGTATAATGCCTACCGTTCGCCCTATTAGCTCAGGGGATTAGAGCGTCTGCCTCCGGAGCAGAAGGCCGTTGGTTCGAATCCAACATGGGGCACCATCGAACGTAAGACCGTCCGAACCTCGCATGGTCCGGGCGGTTTTCTTATACCGACGCGACATGATGGGACGTGGTATGGCAGCAACGGATATCGAGCGCGGACTCTCGACCGCCGAGGTCGAGGAGCGCATCGTCGCTGGTAAGATCAACCGCAACATGGAGCTCAAGACTAAGTCGGTCAAAGAGCTCATCATCGAGAACCTCTGCACGCTGTTTAACTTGATCAACGTGGTCTTGGCGATTTTGGTGTTGCTGACCGGTTCGTTTAAGAACCTGACGTTCCTGTTCGTGGTGTTCTTGAACACGGCAATTGGCGTCATTCAGTCCATGCGTTCCAAGCGGATGGTCGACAAGCTTACGCTGCTCACCTCTAAGAAGGCCATCGCGGTGCGCGACGGCGCCGAGGTGGAGCTCGACCTGGACCAGATCGTGCTCGACGACATCATTCGCCTGGGGCGCGGTGACCAGATTCCCGCCGACGCCGTGGTAGTGTCGGGCGAGGCACTCGTCAACGAGAGCCTACTGACGGGCGAGAGTGACCTCATTAAGAAACAACCAGGCTCCGAGCTCATGAGCGGCAGCTTTATCGACTCGGGCCTGCTGCGCGCCCGTGTGATCCATGTCGGCGCCGATAACTACGTGGCAAAGATCAACAACGAGGCCAAGTACGTCAAAAAGGTCAATTCCGAGATCATGAACGCGCTCAACGCCATCGTGCGGTTCGCGAGCATTATTATGATTCCGCTTGGTCTGGCACTCTTTGCCTCGAGTGTGAGCGAGCTGTGGGATGCCGCGGGAACCCCGGGCGATAGCGCGCTTTCCTGGTGCTTCTCCGAGCTGCTGGCCGGTCGTGTGCCTTCTTCGGCGCTGCTTTCCACGGTGGGTGCCCTGCTGGGCATGATTCCGCAGGGCCTGGTGCTGCTGACCTCGTCGGTGCTCGCGATTGCCACGGTGCGTCTAGCGCGTCGCAAGGTGCTGGCACAGCAGCTCTACTGCATCGAGACGCTCGCGCGCGTCGACGTTTTGTGCCTGGACAAGACGGGCACCATCACCTCGGGCCGTATGGAGGTCGAGGGCACCTACCCGCTGCCTGTTGAGGGTGTTGGCTTTGGCGCGGACTCGGACGAGGCGGCTGTCCCCGTCGAGACCACGGTGCTCGACTTTGCGCTCGCCAACGTAGCACGTGCGACCTCGGCAGATGCCAACGAGACCTGCCAGGCGCTGCTCAACTACTACGCCGATCGTCCGGTCGAGGTGTCCGAGCCGCTGTCGGTCATTCCGTTCTCGTCGTCAAAAAAGTGGAGCGGCGCGTCGTTTGCGCAGGGCTCCTATGTGATGGGCGCCGCGCAGTTTGTGCTCTCTGATCGCGCATTTGCTCAGGTTGAGAATCGTGTGGCCGAGCTTGCCGATACCTGCCGCGTACTTGTGGTGGCGCGCGTGGACGGCTTTTCACCCGATGGCGATATGGTGGGCGAGGCCGAGCCCGTGGGTTTTGTGACTATTCGTGACGAGATTCGTACCTCGGCAGCCGAGACTATCGGTTACTTTAACGAGCAGGGTGTGACCCTCAACGTGATCAGCGGCGACGACCCGCGTACGGTGTCGTCGATCGCGCGCGTGGTGGGCGTGCCGGGCGCCGATGCCTACGTCGACGCTACGACGCTCGATACGCCGTCCAAGATTGATGCGGCTGTGGACCGCTATCACGTTTTTGGGCGTGTGACGCCGCAGCAGAAGCGCGAACTCGTACAGGCGCTCAAACGCCGCGGGCACACCGTGGCCATGACGGGCGACGGCGTCAACGACGTTCTGGCGCTCAAGGAGGCCGACTGCTCCGTGGCGATGGCCGCCGGCTCCGATGCCGCGCGCAATGTGGCCGAGATCGTACTCGTCGATAACGACTTTGCCTCGATGCCCGCTGTGGTGGCCGAGGGCCGTCGTTCTATCAATAACCTGCAGCGCTCTGCCGCGCTCTTTCTGACCAAGACTCTGTTCTCGATGGGCCTGGCGGCGCTGTGCATCGCGCTGCCGCCGTATCCCTTCGAGCCCATTCAGATGACGCTCATCAACTTCTTCTGCATCGGTGCGCCGGGCTTTGTGTTGGGCTTGGAGCCCAACAACGCCCGCGTGAAGGGGTCGTTCTTGACCAACGTGCTTAAGCGTGCGTTGCCTGCCTCGCTGGCGGTCATTTTAGCCGCGGCGCTCGATATCTTTGTGGCGCGCGTGTTTGGCTTTAGCCAGCTCACGCTTTCCACCATGTGCCTGCTCACGTCGTGCGCGGCGAGCGTTAGCCTCATCTGGCGTATCTCGCAGCCGCTCACCCCCTTGCGTGTGGTGCTCTTCGTGTTTGTCGTCGCCGGCATTTTGACGGGTGTTATCGGGTTCCCGGAGCTGCTGTCCATTGCCAACCTGTCGATGAGCCAAATGATTATCTTGACGGGTATCGTTGTCATTACCTGCTCGGTGTTCTTTAAGCTCGCCACGATGACGGATTCGCTTAAGCCGCATCGCCGTCATGCGGCCACCGGCTTTGGTCGCGGCGTGCGCGTGCGTCTGGGTCGCGGTGGCGTCAAGGTGAGCTCGACGGGCTCGACTGCCGGGCGTTTTGCCAAGCGCGTTGCCGCCGATATGGCGCAGCGCCGCGAGGAGCGCTCCGCCCGCGATGCCGAGGTTCGCGCGCTCGAGGGCGTGGAAAAGGCCCAACCCAATAAAAAGAAGAGCGCGGGCGCCAAGCGCTCGCGTGTAACCAAGTCCGCCCAGGGCATTAAAGTCTCGATGCCGAGCAAAAAGAAGAAGTAGTTACGGCTACCCGGCGATGTTTAATTGGTGCCTTGCTTCTGTGTGGGCGTGGCGATGCTATGCTCTAACCTCGACTGTATGAATTGCTTCGGAAAGAGGATGCCGTGATCTGCCCGCATTGCCTAAAGACCATCGAGGACGGCGCCTCGTTCTGCCCCTATTGCAACGCATACGTTGGTCCGGGCGATGGCCCCGAGCATACCGAGTTCGTGTTCTGCGACGGTTGCGGCGCCCGTCTGTCCCCGCATGACCGTACCTGTCCCAAGTGTGGACGCCCCGCGCCGGGCATCCTTTCCGAGGACGCGGCCGCATCCGACCTGGCCGCAGGGCGTACGGCCGGCTTTCCGCGCCTGACGCAGGAGCAGATCGATACCGAGGTGCCCCACGCGCCGGCATCTGCCGCCGCGGTGCTCTCCGACGCAGCCGACCCCAACGAGACCTGCGTGCTGCCTGCCTTCGATAAGGACTTTGGCATCCCCAAGGTGGATATCCCCACGCCGGTGTCCCTGCGCGATGATGCCCAGCCTAAAAAGCAAAAGCCCAAGCGCAAGGTCCATCCCGACGAGGATGCCTATCACAAGCACAAGCGCCATATCCCCAAACCGCTCATCGTCATCGCGGTGCTCGCCGCCGTGTGCGGTGGTGCCTATTGGTTTGTGACTGCCGATCCCATGGGCGTCATGCCCGGCTTCTACGACCAGTTTGGCCAGGCAGCCAAAACCACCTTCCCGTCGCGCCAAAAGGGCGAGGCCACCGACAAAGAGCCCAAGCAAGAGGATGCGTCCGAGGTTGTTCAGGAGGAGACCGTCTTAACCGACGACCAGCTCTACACCAGGCTCGACGGCCTGTACCAGACCATCGTGTCGTACAGCGACGATGACCAGATCGGCGAGGTCATCGATTCGTTTAATAACGGCTATCTGCGCACACCGCTCTCCACCCGCCAGGAGCTGTCGCAGAGCGCCTATGCTCTGCGCGATCAGATTAAAAAGACCCAGGATGAGCTCAACAACCTCAAGGTTCAGGACGACACGGTCTATGCGGAGGACATCGATCATCTAAAGCAACTTGCCCAGTGGATGTACGAGCGTGTCGACGTGATCTGCCAGAGCTGGGATATCTCGCTGTCCATTCCCGACGGCGAGTCGCTAAGCGCTCGTCAGAGCGAGATCCTGGCGCCCATCGCACAGGGCGGCAACAGCGCGCTTAACCAGTACGACGCCAACGTGAGCGCCTGGAGGCCGCAGCAGCGTTCGTAATTTGTTGCCCTCCGGCGGCATAACCTGCGTGCGCAATTGATGGAAGCCCGTGCTTATTGCTACAATTCGTACAAATATGCTTTAAACGCACGAGGAAGGAACCACATGTTTGGTTTTAAGAAAGAGCTCTATACGCCCGAGTACCAGCTCGTCGGTGACGAGTGCGCGGTGATCGAGACGTCGAAGGGTACCATCAAGGTCAAGTTTGACGGTGAGGGCGCCCCCATCCATGTGGCGAACTTTTGCGAGCTTTCCACGATGGGCTTCTATGACGGCCTTAAGTTCCATCGCTATGTGCCCGGCTTTGTGATCCAGGGCGGCGACCCCAATACCCGCGATATGTCCGGCGCCGACGTCGCTGCCGGCCTTGAGGGTCCTGACGGCATGCCCGGTACCGGCGGCCCCGGCTACTGCATCAAGGGCGAGTTTGCCACCAATCCGCGCAACAGCCATGTTGACGGCGCGCTTGCCATGGCCCGCTCCATGGATCCCGATTCCGCAGGCTCGCAGTTCTACTTCTGCCTGGGTGCCCAGCACAACCTCGACTCCGGCTATACCGTCTTTGGCACCACGGTCGAGGGCCTCGACGTCATCTCGCAGCTGCGCGCCGGCGACGAGATCGTTCATGTCGAGATCGTTCACGAGTAAAGGGGACTTCCTTGAATAGCCAGCTGATCCAACAGGGCCGCGCCGCTTATCGCGCGGGTGATTTTTCCGCTGCCGCCCAGATGCTTGGCGCGGCAAAGGCTCCCAACGAGATCATGGGTGAGGCCGACCACCTGCGCGGCAACGCCCTGATGCATCTGGGCATGTACGCCGAGGCCGCCGAGGCCTACGCCGCCGCCCTCAACGACGGCGCCTATGGCAAGCGCGGCGCCCTGCTCACCAACCGCGGCAAGGCACTCGCCGCGGTGGGCGACTACACCACGGCCGCCCAGGCGTTCTCTGCAGCTACCCAGGACGCTTCCTACGCCACGCCTTTTAAGGCCTACCTGGGTCTGGGCAACGCACTGTTCCAGTCGGGCGACTTTGCCAACGCCGGTACTGCCTTCCGTCAGGCTGCCATCGACGGCGCCAACCCGGCTCCTGCCGCCGCCCTCGGCGATCTGGGCCGCTGCTTCATCAAGCTCGGCCGCCCCGCGGACGCCGTTGAGACCTACCGCACGGCTATCGACTTTGCCGGCCCGCGTGACGATACGCGCGCCCTCAACGCCGGCATGGGCCAAGCGCTTTCCGCCGCCGGCCGTCCCTCCGATGCGCTCGATGCCTTTAACGCCGCTACCGCCGACGGTATCTACCAGCTCACGCCCGAGCAGGCCGACGAGCTTGCCCGCGTGCACGATTCGCTCGCCGCGCTTTCGGCCCAGACGGCCATGTCCACGGCCCCGGCTCCCGCGATGGACGCTCCCGCTGTCGACCCGCTCGATCCCACGGGCGCGACCGGTCAGTTTATGCCCGACCCCTCTGACACCGGCTTCTTTACGCTGTCCGAGTCCGAGATGGTCCAGCAGGACCGCAAGCAGGCCAAGGTTCGTCGTCGCCACCGCCACACGGGTCTCAAGATCTTCCTGGTACTGCTTCTGCTCATCGTGATCGCTGCCGGCGGTCTTGGCTATGCTTATACGCGCGGCATGGGCTACCCCTCGCAGGAGTCCGTCATCACCGACCTGTTCCAGGCTGCCGGCGACGGCGATACCGCCAAGGCCGAGTCCTGCCTGGCCTCGAGCCTGTCCGAGGACGCCAAGGCGATGATCATCTCCTCGATCCCGCAGGGCGCCACCGTCTCCATCGAGGGTATGGATCAGTCCATGACCGAGACCACCGCCAAGGTGAAGGCTTCGCTGTCCAAGGGCGGCGAACAGGAGTACACCGTTAAATTCGTGCGCTCCGACAACCATATCGGTTGGGCCGTTTCCTCCTTCGATATCGATTTCTCGGCCGCTGACAACCAGTAGTGACCTTATGAGATTTGGCTCTGCCCGGCGCTTCACCGCAAGTGAGGTGCCGGGCTTGCGCTAGTATGATGGGCTAGTAGTTTTCCAGCAATCATCCAACACATCAGGAGTTGCGTTGTTTTCTTTGATGGATATGTTCTTCGGTAGCTATGCGGGCGATCTCGCCATCGACCTCGGCACCGCCAATACGCTCGTCTCCGTGCGCGGCAAGGGCATCGTCATCCGCGAGCCCTCCGTTGTCGCTATCGACAAGAACGATGAGCGCATCCTGGCAGTCGGCATCGAGGCCAAGCGCATGCTCGGCCGTACGCCCGGCAACATCGTGGCCGTTCGTCCCCTTAAGGACGGCGTCATCGCCGACTTCGATGTCACCGAGGCCATGCTTCGCTACTTTATCGACAAGGCTTCCGAGAAGCGCTATCCGTGGACTCCGCGTCCGCGCGTCGTCGTCTGCGTTCCCTCCGGCGTCACGTCGGTCGAGAAGCGCGCCGTCTTTGAGGCCACGATCCAGGCCGGCGCTCGCCAGGCCTATCTGATCGAGGAGCCCATGGCGGCTGCCATCGGCGCCGACCTACCCGTCGAGGAGCCCACGGGCTCCATGGTCATCGATATTGGCGGCGGCACCACCGAGGTCGCCGTTATCGCTATGGGCGGTATTGTCGTGTCGCAGTCCATCCGCATTGCCGGCGACGAGTTCGACCAGGCTATCCTCACCCATGTTCGCGATGCCTACAACCTGGCTATCGGCGAGCGCACGGCCGAGGACATCAAGATCAAGGTCGGCTCCGCCGTGCCGCTCAAGGATGAGCTCGACGTCGAGGTCAACGGCCGCGACGTTATCACGGGCCTGCCCAAGACCGTGCGCATCGAGAGCGAGGAGATTCGTCGCGCGCTCAACAAGCCGCTCGACGAGATGGCCAAGGCCGTTAAGGACGCTCTGGACGCCACGCCGCCCGATCTTGCCTCGGACCTTATGTACTACGGCATTCTGCTGACCGGCGGCGGTGCGCTGCTGCGCGGCCTCGACGTGCGACTGCGCGACGAGACCGGCGTTTCGGTCAACGTCAGCCCCACGGCGCTCGATAACGTCGTAAACGGCTGTGCCCGCGTGCTCGAGGCCAACGCTTTTGACGGTGGCTTCGTCCAAACCAATGCTTAATTTCCAAAAGGTGGATTCCATTTGGCACGATCTTCGGGTTTCTCTCCAAATCTGAATACCAAGCGACAATCAACGGGTATGCGCCCGTTGATTGTTTTCAGCCTGATTTCGGTGTTGCTGCTCACGTTTTATATCCGTGAGGGCGAGGCCGGGCCGATTCATGCCGTACGCTCGGGCATGACGACGATTACCTCGCCGGTGCGCTTTTTGGGCTCGGCTGTGGCGGCTCCCTTCAACGCGATCGGCAACGTGTTCTCAAACCTCACGGCTTCGCAGGAGTCGCTCGCTGACCTCAAGAAGCAAAACGAGGTGCTGACCTCTAAGGTCGCCGAGCTTTCCGAGGCTCAAAAGACTGCCGAGCGCCTGGAGGGCCTGGTCGGGCTGCAATCGACCTATAACCTTAAGTCGACCGCTGCTCGTATCGTCGGTGCGTCGGGCGATGCCTGGACCTCGACCGTTACCATCGACAAGGGATCTGCCGACGGCCTTACCATCAACATGCCCGTGACGAGTTCTGCCGGTGTTATCGGCCAGATTATTGAGGTATCGGCCAAGACCTCTACCGTGCGCCTGATTGGTGACGAGAACTCGGGCGTGTCGGCTATGGTGCAGGACACGCGCGCCCAGGGTATGCTGCAGGGCCAGCCCGATGGCACCCTGCGCCTTGAGTACGTGAGCGTCGACTCCGACGTCAAAGTGGGCGACATCATCGTGACCTCGGGCATCGGTGGCGTGTTCCCCAAGGGCCTGCCGCTCGGCACTGTTTCCTCGGTGGAGAAGTCGGCCAACGACGTGTACTACACCATTGTGGTGCGCGCTCAGACCACGGCCGAGAACAACGAGGAAGTGCTGGTCATTACCTCGCTGACCGACGAGCAGTCGGCCTCTGACGAGGACGTGAGCACGGCTAACAGCACGCCGCAGGGAACGTCGCGCGATGCTGCGACCAAGACGAAGGACGAGAGCTCGGATGACAGTTCCGACACGTCCGAGACGACCGATTCCGGCTCGAGCGAATAGGGGGCATGTCCATGGATCTACACGAGCAGGGGGCGAGCTCCCGCACGTTTGTAATCGCCGCCATTGCGTGCGTGCTGCTGCAGGCGGGCCTGGCGCCGCAGATCTCCATTGCGGGCGGTCGCGTCAACTTTATGATTATCCTGGTATGCCTGAGCGTGTTCTCGGGCGATCCCACGCGGGCTGTCGTCTGCGGTTTTTGCAGCGGCCTGTTCTATGATCTTTCCGCCGCCGTTCCGGTGGGCGTTATGTCGCTGCTGCTGACGGTGGGCAGTTTTGCCCTGGTGCATAGCGCGGCCGGTCAGACGGGCGGCTCCCCGAGCGCGCGCGGTATTACCGTGGGCGCCTTCGCGCTTGCCATCAACGTGGTCTACAGCATCATTTTGCTGTTTATGGGTCTGGAGACGAGCTTTGTGGTGGCTGTTTTTGGACACGCCCTGCCGTCTTCGATCCTGACGGGTCTGGTTGCCATTCCGTTTTTGATGTCCGGTGTCGTGCCGCAGTCTGGCTACGGATTCTCCGCACGCGGTGGTCATCAGACGGGCATGCGCTTTAAGCCCAAGACCCGCAAACTCAAATAGGGGAGGCTCATAGATGTCTTCCCAGATGACGGTTATCATCGCCGGTATCGTGCTGGTCGTGGCCATTGTTGTCGCGCTGGTCATCATGCGCCGCGGCGATTCCCGTTTTACCTACGACACACAGCATGGAACGGCCCCGCGCGCCACCGAGGGCGAGGGCAATACCGCCGCGACCGCCTTCAAGGGTCGCTTCTCCATCCTCACCGCCGGCGTGGGCGCGATGTTTGCCGCGCTCGCCGTCAAGCTGTGGGGCATGCAGATGGTCTCGTCGGACTACTACGACAAGCAGGCCAAGAGCAACCAGACGCGTACCGTCACCACGCCGGCTGTGCGCGGGCGAATCCTTGATCGCAATGGCGTGGCACTTGTACAAAACCGTCCCTCACTTGCCGTCGTCGCCTATCGCGACCTGGCCGATGACACCGTGCTGGTGCGCCATCTTGCCAACGTGCTCGGTATGCCCTATGTCGCGGTGCTGCGCAATATCCAGGACAATTCCGAGGGCGCTCAGAGCCTGCACACCATCGCGACGGACGTGCGCCGCTCCACGGTTGCCTATATCAAGGAGCATGCCGGCGAGTTCCCGGGCGTGAAGATCGCCGAGCGCACCGAGCGCCAGTACCCGTACGGCGAGACGGCCTGTCACATTTTGGGCTATACCGGCACCATTACCTCCGAGCAGCTCGAGGCGCAGAACAAGAAGGCTTCGGGCGATAACGATAGCGCAGCCGGTCAGATTACGTACCAGTCGGGCGATATCGTGGGCCAGGCGGGCGTCGAGAGCTACTACGAGAACTTGCTGCAGGGTATTCGTGGCGAGCAGACGGTGAAGGTCGATGCCTCGGGCAACGTGACCGGTCAGGCCGGCGCCGTGCCCGCCAAGGCCGGCTCCGACATTAAGCTCACGCTTGACCTCAAGATTCAGCAAGCCTGCGAGACGGCGCTTGCAAGTGCCATTGAGCTCGCTAAGACCACAGGCCACAGCGACGCCGGCAACGGTGCCGTGGTGTGCCTCGACCCCAATAACGGCGAGATTCTGGGCATGGCCAGCGAGCCCAAGTTCGATCCTTCGGTGTTTATCGGTGGCGTCTCCAACGACGTGTGGACCGAGCTCAACGATGACGAGGGTTCGCATCCGCTGCTCAACCGCGCCATTAGCGGCCAGTACATGTCCGCCTCGACCATCAAACCCCTCTCGGCGTTGGCTGGCCTTGAGTTTGGCACGTACACTTCGAGTCAAACGACCAACTGCACGGGATATTGGACCGGCTTGGGCAAATCTTGGGGAAAATACTGCTGGCTGCACTCCGGCCACGGCACGATGACGCTGCAGTCGGGTATCGCCAACTCCTGCGACCCCGTGTTCTACGATATGGGCAAGGCGTTTTTCTACAACGACCAGCATCCCGAGGGCTTGCAGGAGGTCTTTCGTCGCTGGGGCCTAGGCAAGACCTGTGGTATCGACCTTCCGAGTGAGGGTGCCGGCCGCATTCCCGATGCCGAGTGGAAAGAGTCGTACTTTACCGACGCATCTGCCGAGGACCGCAAGTGGAATGCCGGCGATATGACCAACATTGCCATCGGGCAGGGCGACATTTTGGTGACGCCGCTGCAGATGGCCTGCGCCTACATGGGTCTTGCCAACGGCGGCAAGCAGTATGTGCCGCATGTGTTTTTGTCGGCGGTGTCGCGCGATGGCGACGGCGACGCCTACAAGTACAACGGCAAAGGCAAAAAGAAACGCCTTCAGGCCAAGATCAACAGCGATTCGGATTTGGCTCTTGTTCGTAATGGCATGCACGACGTGATTTACTCCGCGTCGACTTCGACCGCCGCGCACTTTAACTCCCTGACCCCTACGGTCTACGGCAAGTCCGGCACGGGCGAGAAGAGCGGCGAGGACGATTACGCGTGGTTTTGCGCCTACGCGCCGGCCGATGACCCCAAGTACGTGATTGCCACTATCTTGGAACAGGGCGGTGGCGGCTCCGATACCGCGTTGCACGTCGTGCGCGATGTCCTCGGTGCGATTTATGACGAGCCCGACACGTCGACGGCCACGGGCGATTCCTCGGTTCGATAGGAGGTTGCGATGGACTTTTCGCCGGCGGACCTGTTCCGCTCAACCAAAACCGGCTCTCGCAGCAGCCTGGACCGCGTTAACAAGCAGCTCTCGGCCTCGCGCGGCACGTTCCGCCAGAAGGTACACATCGGTGTGCTGCTGGCTACCGTCGCGCTCGTTGCCTATGGCGCCATCATCATTTGGTCGGCCTCGCAGTTTAAGGCCGATGCCTCGTTCTCGCGCCACCTGCTGGGCATTGGCATTGGCGCGGTGCTGGCGGTGCTCGTCTGGCGCACCGACCTGCGTGGCATTTCCAATTTCTCGACGGCGTTGCTCGTCATTGACCTTATTGTGATCTTCTCGCCCAAGATTCCGGGCCTGTCCTATACGGGCGGTCTGGGCATGACGGGCTGGATTAAGATCCCCGGTATCGGCCTGACCTTCCAGCCCGTTGAGCTCGCCAAGCTCATCACCATTTTCTTTATGGCCACGCTTGGCTCGCAATACAACGGCCGCATCGATACTGTTCGCGACTACGTCAAGCTCTGCGGTATGCTTTCCGTCCCGTTTTTGGCCGTCGTCGCCATGGGCGACTTGGGCTCGGGCCTGGTCGTGCTGGTCTCGGGTGCCATCGTCATCTGCATGAGCGGTGCGCGCCGCGAATGGGTGCTGTCGACCTTGGCCCTGCTGGTTGGTTTGATTGCGCTCATCTTGGCGCTCGACTCGGTCTTTGATTCGCTCCTTGGCCACGACGTGCTGATCAAGCAGTATCAGATGAACCGTCTGACAGTCTTCATCGACCCCGACAAAGCCGATTCGGATGATGCCTACAACCTGCAGCAGTCGCTCATTGCCGTCGGCTCGGGTGGCTTCTTTGGTAAGGGCCTGGGCCACGCGACTCAGTCGGCCGGTGGCTTTCTACCCGAGTTCCACACCGATTTCGTCTTCGCCTTCCTGTCCGAGACGTTCGGCTTCTGCGGCTCCTTTTTGCTCCTGTGCCTCTACGTGCTGCTGATCTTCTCGACGATTCGCGTCGCCTTTAAGTGCGAGTCACTGTTCTTGCGCCTGTCGTGCGTGGGTATCGTCGGCATGTGGGCGTTCCAGACCTTCGAGAATATCGGCATGTGCATTGGCATGATGCCGATTACTGGTATTCCGCTGCCGTTTATTAGTTTTGGTTCGTCGTCGATGATGATTCAGTTGCTGACGGTGGGTATCGTACAATCCATATGGCGGCATCGTTCGGGCGCCGCGTAACCGCTGGAGGGGTTTGCCATGAAGATTCCCGTGGATAAGTTGACCAGCGCTTTTAAGATGGGCGCGTCTGTTAAGAAGGACTCCGATACACCGGTGCGTGTCTCGGTTTACCTTGATTCGACTGCGTCTCGCTTTTTGGTCGAGACGGTTCGCGATGCCTTTGTGCCGCAGACGACTTCGGGCATTGTGCGTGTTGATCGCCTGGGGGAGGACCGTATCGTTCCCAAGGCCGATACCGACGTGGTGCTGGTCCTCTCGTGCGGATCCGACCGCCTGGAGAGTGCCGTGCAGGAGCTCGTGATTGCCGGCGCGCCCGTGTGCGTGCTTGCCGAGTCCGCCGTCGAGGTGCCGTTCGTTGAGGAATCTACGCCTATGCTCGGCGTGGTGGCGGCGACCGATAAGACCTATCTGCTCGAGACGCTTGCCCGCTGGATCCTCGATCGTACGGACAAGGAGACGGCTTTTGCCGCCAACTTTGCTTTTATGCGCATCGCGGCGGCAAATCGCATCATTACCTCGTGCGCGCTCACCAACATGGCGACGGGCGCCTTGGTGTTTTTGCCGGGTGCCGACTATCCCGTGATGGCGCTGGCGCAGGTGGGCATGCTCTTTGAGCTGGCGGCCATCTTTGGACGCGGCATAAAGCCCGAGCGCGGCTACGAGGTCGCGGGCGTGCTCGCCGGTGGTCTGGTGATTCGCGCCGTCACCCGCGCATTGGTGAAGCAGACGCCGCACATCGGCTTTGCCGTTAAGGCGCTTACCGCAGCCGCGGGTACCTACGGCATGGGCCGCGCGCTCGTGTCGCTCTACGAGCGCGATGTGGACTACAGCCGTGCCAATGAGGTTGTCAACGCTACGTTCTCGCGCGTTCGCGACCTGGTGACCACGGTCGCCGGCGCTACCCGTCCTATGGCGTCCTACCAAGACGCATCCGATCTCGCTGCTTAGGGGCTTTCTGTTGCGCGTTCCATACCAAGACTGTTTTCATCTGATCGAGCCGCTGCTCGCCAAGGTCGAAAAGCCGAGTCGCTATATCGACCACGAGTGGGGCACGCTCTCAAAGGCCGATGCCGACTATCGCTGCTGCATGATCTATCCGGACGTGTATGAGGTCGGTCTGCCCAACCAGGGCATCGCCATTCTCTACAACATCCTTAATCAGGCCGAGGGCATTTCCTGCGAGCGCGGCTACGTGCCGTGGCCCGATATGGGCGATGCCATGCGCGAGGCGGGGATTCCGCTGCTGTCGCTCGAGGGCGCAGCGCCCGTGGCCTCGTTCGACATCGTCGGCATGCACGTGCCGCACGAGATGGCCGTGACGAACTTCCTCGAAGCGCTCGATCTCGCCGGCATTCCGCTGCTGGCTGCCGACCGTACCGAGGACGATCCCATCATCGTCGCTGGTGGTCCCTCGGTGTATAACCCCGAGCCGTACGCTGCATTCTTCGATGCCATCCTCATTGGCGAGGGCGAGGAGTCACTGCTCGAGATCTGCCAGCTGCATCGCCGCTTGCGCGACGAGGGCGTCTCGCGCGCTCAGATTGTCGAGCAGCTCGCGACGGTCGCCGGTACCTATGTGCCGTCCCTGTATGAGGTGCGTCATGACGAGCCCTGCTCGCCGCATGGCTACACCGTGCCGCGCGAGGGCAAGGACGTCCCGCCGGTAGTCTACAAGCGCGTCGTCGAGGACTTTGGCGCAACCAATCCGCTTTCTCAGTCGTGCGTGCCGTATGCGCAGCTCGTCCACGATCGCCTGTCTATCGAGATCCTGCGTGGCTGCGCCCGCGGCTGCCGTTTTTGCCAGGCCGGCATGACATATCGTCCGGTACGCGAGCGCTCGGCCGACCAAATCGTGTCATCGGTGATCCAGGGCTTGGAAAAGACTGGCTATGACGAGGTGTCGCTTACCTCGCTTTCGACGACCGACCACTCCTGCATCCGCGACGTGCTCGGTAGGCTCAACCGTCGCCTGGAGGACACGGGCATTCGCGTGTCCATTCCGTCGCAGCGCTTGGACTCGTTTGGCGTTGATATGGCCGAGTCGGTCGCCGGCGAAAAGAAGGGCGGCCTGACATTCGCGCCCGAGGCGGGCAGCCAGCGTATGCGCGACATCATCAACAAAAACGTGACCGAGGAGGACTTGGATCGCGCGGCCAAGGCAGCCTTCGAGGCCGGCTGGAACCGCATGAAGCTTTACTTCATGATGGGCCTTCCCGGCGAGCGCGACGAGGACATCGTGGCTATCGCCAACCTGGCCGATCATGTGCTGGAGCTCGGCCGCTCCGTGGTGCCCAAGGCGCGCCGCGGGTCTATCTCGGTGTCCATCTCGGTTTCGGTGTTCATCCCCAAGGCGGCAACACCCTTCCAGTGGTGCCCGCAGCTCGATTACGACGACGTCAAGCGCCGCCAAAAGCTGCTCATCACGAGCGTGCGCAACCGCGCCGTACGCGTGCATTATCACGATGCCGAGACCTCGCTTGTCGAGGCTGCGCTCTCCCGTGCCGGTCGTGATATGACGCCGGTCATCATCGACGCCTGGCGTGTGGGCTCGCGCTTTGACGCCTGGGTGGAGTACTTCTCGCTCGACAACTGGAAGGAGGCTGCTGCCAAAAACGGCATCGACCTCAACGAGCTGGTGCACCTGCCCTACGAGCTGGACTGGCGCCTGCCCTGGGAGCACGTGAGCCCCGGCTGCACGCGCGGCTTCCTCGAGCGCGAGTACCGCCGTTCGCTCGAGGGCGTCACGACCCCCGACTGCACCCGCACGTCGTGCACCGGCTGCGGAATCTGTCCCACGCTCCACGCCAAGAACGTATTGATGGGTGATCGCGCATGAGTGAGCGCTTGACCGACAATCCCACGCTCTTTAGGCTGCGCGTTCGCTACGGCAAGCGTGATCGCCTTAAGTACCTGGGCCATCTGGAACTAATCCATACCATTGAGCGCATCGTGCGCCGTGCGGGCCTGCCCTATGCCGTGACGCAGGGCTTCTCGCCGCATATGCGCGTGGGATTTTCGTCGGCGTTGCCCGTGGGCACGTCGTCGACCTGCGAGTGGTACGACCTTTTTATGACTGAGTTCGTCGCTCTCGACGAGGCCTTTGAGCGCCTGGCCGCGGCGTCCCCGGCAGATTTGGCGCCTATCGAGGCCGCCTACATCGACGTGCGCACGCCGGCGCTGACGGCTCAGCTTACACGTCTGTCGTACCGCATCGACTTGCACCTGGACCCCGAGGCCCCCGTGAGCGCCGACGAGGTGCGCGCTGCGATCGACACGTTGCGCGCGGGTCATGGCATTGATTATGCACGCGGTAAAAAGAGCAAGCGTCTTGATCTGGACCATACGCTTGTTGGCTATGAGCTCGCGGCGGGGGAGCGTGAGGACCATCTGGTGCTTATGCTCGACACCCATGCCGACAACGAGGGCTCCATGCGTCCGGAGATTTTGCTTTCTGCTGCTGATGTTTTGTTGCAGGGCTTGACCCCGGGCGTCGATGCACCTATTGTTTCCACCGGTATGCAAGACCTCGTGACCATCTGCTCCTACGATGTCGAGCGTCAGAATCAAGCATGCGAGGACGACGAGGGCCGACTCGTCAGCCCCATACCTGTGCGAACTTGTGGATTTGCTCCACATACTCGTTGACGGGGGTATTATCGCCTGCTACTATATTCGGCTGTTGCACTAACTGATGCATGAAGGGCAAGTAAACATGTACGCAATCGTTAACACGGGCGGCAAGCAGTACAAGGTCGCCACCGACGATGTCATCACCGTCGAGAAGATCGAGGGCAATGAGGGCGACAAGGTCACCCTGCCGGTCATCTTCCTCAACGATGGTAAGAAGATCGTCACCGATCCCGACAAGCTGGCCAAGGCCAAGGTTACCGCTCAGATCGTTGAGCAGTTCAAGGGCGAGAAGCAGCTGGTCTTCAAGTTCCACAAGCGTAAGCGCTATCGTCGTCTGAAGGGTCACCGTCAGCAGCTCACCAAGCTGAAGATCGTGAAGGTTCAGGCTACCTCCCGCGCCAAGAAGGCTGTCAAGGCAGAGGCTGAGGCTGTTGCCGAGGCTCCCGTCGCCGAGTAGATTACACTCGTAACGAAAGAGTAGGTATACACAATGGCACACAAAAAAGGACTCGGTTCCTCCCGTAATGGCCGTGACTCCCGCGGTCAGCGCCTTGGCACGAAGCGCTTCGCCGGCCAGACGGTAACCACGGGCACGATTCTCGTCCGTCAGCACGGCACGCACATCCACCCGGGTGAGAACGTTGGCCGTGGCAAGGACGACACGCTGTTCGCGCTGGTCGACGGTACCGTTGAGTTCCACAAGGGTATCAAGCACAGGGTCAGCGTACGCCCGCTCGCGAACGCGTAATTCACCCTTCATAGAGCACATATGTGGGAGGCACTTGAGTTTTAGGATTCAAGGGTCTCCCTCTTTTTGTAGGAGGCGATTCTGTTGTCACAGTTCACCGATATCAGCCGCATTAACGTGTGCGGCGGCGACGGCGGTGCCGGATGCATGTCGTTTAGGCGCGAGGCCTTTGTCCCCAAGGGCGGCCCCGATGGCGGCGACGGCGGTCGTGGCGGCAATGTCGTCATCCAGGCCGATGCTCAGCTGTCTTCGCTGATCGATTACCGCTTTAAGCATCACTTTCGTGCCGAGCGCGGAACGCACGGTCAGGGCGCCCGCCGCAACGGCAAGAGTGGCGAGGACCTGATCCTTAAGGTTCCCATGGGCACCGTGGTGCGCGAGCTCGATCCCGAGACGCAGACCCCGATGTTCGAGATTGCCGACTTGGTTCACGACGGCGAGCGCGTTGTCGTGGCCCCTGGTGGCGCCGGTGGTCTGGGCAATACGCACTTTGTGACATCGGTGCGCCGTGCTCCCGCGTTCGCCCAGTTGGGCGAGCCGGCTGAGGAGCACTGGATCGAGCTAGAGATGAAGCTCATGGCCGATGCCGCGCTCGTGGGCTTCCCCTCGGTGGGCAAATCCTCGCTTATCGCGCGCATGAGTGCCGCCCGACCCAAGATTGCCGACTATCCGTTTACCACGCTCGTGCCCAACCTGGGTATGGTGCGTGCCGGCGAGTACTCCTATGTCGTTGCCGACGTCCCCGGCCTTATCGAGGGCGCGAGCGAGGGCCGTGGCCTGGGCCATCAGTTCCTGCGCCACATCGAGCGCACGGCACTCATCATGCATGTCGTCGATATGACGGGTGGTTTTGAGGATCGCGATCCGGTCGAGGACTATCGCATCATCAACCGCGAGCTCGAGCAATATGGCGCCGAGCTTTCGGAGCGCCCTCAGATCGTCGTCGCTAACAAGTGCGATGCGCCGGGCACGGCTGACAAGATCGCCGACCTCAAACGCGCTGCGCTCGACGACGGACATATGTTCTTTGCCGTGTCTGCTGTGACGGGCGCCGGCCTCAACACGCTGATGCTTGCCGTGGGCGAGCAGGTGGCCAAGCTGCGCGCCGAGTTGGCTGTCTCCGATGAGCCGGTCGATCTGCGCGACGATGAGTGGGAGCGCCGCCGCCTGCAGCGCGAGAAGCGGTTCCGTATTGTTCAGGAAGAGCCTCATGCCTTCCGCGTGGTCGGTCGCGCCATCGAGCGTATGGTCATCCAGACCGACTGGGAAAACGAGGAATCCGTCATCTACCTGCAGCATAAGTTTGCGCGCATGGGTGTTGACGACGCGCTCGAGAAGGCCGGCTGCCGTGCGGGCGACGAGGTCCGCATTTGCCAGCGCGCCTTTGACTTTGAGGGCGCCGAGGACTTCTCGGAGTACGAGGAGGAGCTTGAGGACGAAGGCGTTGAGGTTATTGACGTAGCGGCCGAGGGTTCGGACGTGGCTGATGTCACCGAGGGTTCCGAAGGCACTACCGAAGTCGACGTTGTTGAGACCCCGGAGGGCGAGTAAGCCATGTCGCTGCGCGGTGGAATCGGTCTGCCCGAGCTTCCTCTAGAAGACGGGCAGGAGTTTAGGCTCGGCATTATGGGTGGTACCTTTGACCCGATTCATTACGGGCACTTGGTTACCGCCGAGCAGGCGCGCGAGTCGCTCGACTTGGACGCCGTGCTCTTTATGCCGGCCGGCTCTCCCGCCTTTAAGCTCGACAAACCGGTGACGCCTGCCGAGGACCGTTATGCCATGACGGTCCTCGCCACCGCTGCGAATCCGGCTTTTTTGGCGAGCCGTTTCGAGATCGACCGTCCTGGCGTGACCTATACGGCCGATACACTTCATGCCCTTCGCGACTTTTACCCGCCTCAGGTAAAGCTCTACTTTATTACGGGCGCCGACGCGATTATCGATATTGTTACCTGGCATGATGCCGACCGAATCGCCGAGCTTGCCACGTTCATTGCGGCGACGCGACCGGGCTTTGATATCGATACTGCTCGCGCGCGAATCAAAGAGTCGGGCCTGCCGTTTGACGTGCGCTATATCCAGATTCCGGCGCTGGCGATTAGCTCGACCAACATTCGTAAGCGAGTTGCCCGTGGCATGAGCGTGCGCTATCTTACGAGCGAGTCCGTGCTCGGCTATATTCGCAAGCGCGGGCTGTATACCGATCTGGGTCAAGAAGATTTTGAGTGATGGGGGTCTACGTTGTCGGTAGAGGATCAGTTTGAGGGCGATGAGCGCGCGCTGCTCAAGCGTATTCAAGAGCTGCTCGATGTGCGTATGAAGGATAAGCGCAAGCGCTACGTGCATTCGCTAGGGGTTGCCGAGACCGCGCTGCACCTAGCCGAGGTATACGGTGTCGACCGCTTTAATGCCGCTGCCGCCGGCCTGATCCATGACTGGGATAAGGTGCTCTCCGACGACGAGCTGGTCACGCGCGCTCTGCATTACGGCATTAAGATTGCCGGCTCTCCGTCTGCCGCGACGCCGCTTTTGCATGGACCGGTTGCCGCCTATGAGCTTCCGCAGCTTTTTCCCGAGCTGTCGCCGGCGGTCTTTCAGGCTGTCGACCGTCACACCGTGGGCGCCTGCGACATGACGCCGCTCGATATGGTGGTCTTTGTTGCCGATGCCATCGAACCCAACCGCCATGGTGATTATGCCCACGCGCTGCGCAAGATGGTGGGGGAGTCGACGCTTGACGAGTTGTTCTTCTCCTGTTTTGCACAGGGTCTGGTCTATGTGATCCAGTCCGGGCGCTATCTTTATCCCACGGCTATTACGATTTACAACCATTACGCCCAGCTGCGCTAGCTCGGGTGCGTCTAGAAAGAGGTATTCCATGGCCGACGAGACCATGACCGACGACCAGATTCTTGAAGGTGTGGAGCACAAGAGCTTCGTTGCCACGTCCGACCGCACTGCCGCCTCGCTGTTCGCGAGCGGTGTCGCCGCCGAGGATGTCGCCCGCGCCGCCGCGCAGGCCGCCTACGACAAGAAGGGCGAGGACGTGCAGGTGCTCGATCTGACCGAGCTCTCCGACGTGTGCGACTACTTTGTGCTCGCCACCGGTACCAATAACCGTCAGGTCGATTCGATTGTCGACGAGATCGAGGAGAAGGTCGCCGAGGCTTGCGGTGAGCACCCGTTCTCCATCGAGGGCCGCGAGCAGAAGACCTGGATGCTCATGGACTACGGCTCGGTCGTCGTTCACGTCTTCACCCCCGAGGCACGCGACTTCTACCGTCTGGAGAAGCTCTGGGGCGACGCTCCCCAGCTTCCCCTCAACCTCCTCTAGGACCTTATTTGGGCCGGGGCTTCTCTTGAACTACCCTTTACCGTTCGCCGGGCAGTTGCACTACCTGCAGCTGCCCGGCTTTCTTTTTGCCCAAAGGCGGTTAATCGTTGAAGCGGGATTGGCGGCCGAAGGATAGGGCGGTGTCGCCGAATTTGTCTCGGACGGCGTCGATGGCGACGGAGAGGTCGCGGCGGTCGCTGGATTGGGCTCCGCGGTCATCAATCTCGCAGAACAGGTCAGTTTGGATACCGCCTTGGTGGTTGAAGTCGCTCATGCCGATGCCTGCCAAGCGAACATGCATGCCTTCCTGCCAGATGTTGTCGAGCAGTTCGAGTGCAACCGCCACGAAGATGTTCTCATCGTCGGTCGGATGGGGCAGCCGGCGCTGCGCCGTGCGCCCGCTGCCATACGAATACTTAAGCTTGAGCGTTACCGTGGCACCCGTCAGCCCCTGACGGCGCAGACGGCGTCCCACTGACTCTCCCAGCAGCGCAATCGCCGCCTCGATATCCCCACGCTCAGTCAAATCCTTCGCAAAGGTGCGCTCATTGCTCACCGATTTAACTTCACGTTCGTCATCCAGGCCGGTGACCTCGGATACTTCGAGCCCCAAAGCACGCTGACGCATGCGCTCGCCATTCACGCCAAAAATTGCAGCCAGGGTGGACTCTGGCGCGCGTGAAAGCTCGCCGAGTGTATAGATGCGCATGCGACGCAGTCGCTCCTCGGCCGAACGCCCGATTCCGCTCATGGCAGATACCGGCAGCGCAGCCAAAAAGCGCTGTTCCGTACCGGGGCGCACAATGGTCAGACCAAACGGCTTGTCGCGCTCGCTTGCGATTTTGGCCACGGTCTTGTTGCAGCCGACGCCGATGGAACACGTCACCCCCAGCGCCGCAACGCGGTCGCTCATGCGCCGTGCTACCAGTAGCGGATCCTCGGGCGCAAACCGGCCCGGCGTAATATCGATAAAGGCCTCGTCGATGGACACGCGCTCCACGCGCGGTGTCTCATCGGCGAGAATCGCCATGACCTGCGCGCTCACCTCACGGTAGCGATCAAAGTGTCCGTGCGTCCAAATGGCCTGCGGGCACAGGCGCCGCGCCTCGGCCGAGGCCATGGCAGAATGCACGCCAAAGCGACGAGCCTCGTACGAACACGTGGACACGACGCCGCGTGACTCGGCGTCTCCGCCCACGATGAGCGGCTTTCCGCGCCATTCGGGATGATCGAGCATCTCCACGCTCGCAAAAAATGCATCGAGATCCATCAGGCCCACCGCCGGACCCGTCCAGGGCGGCGGCGTGACGCCCGCAGCATCCTCATAACCGTATGTATGTTCGCGTCTTTCCATGTCATGAGTATACCGCGCAGCTCATGTGGGGTGCGTGGATGTGCTTGCAAATCGCGAATTCTTGTCTAAGATATGGATTTGCCCTCGACTACACCGAAGAAGTTGGTCTCACGGACTTCACCTGCCCGCGTCGATGGCGTATTATGTTCAACTGTTTGTTTGTAGTTGCAGCCTAAAGCTGCTTGGTTGGAGGAGTTTCCTTTGGCAGTCAAGATTCGCCTTGCTCGTCACGGCGCTAAGAAGCGTCCGTACTACCGTGTCGTCGTCGCCGATTCCCGCGCCCCGCGTGACGGTCGTATCATCGAGGAGGTTGGCCGCTACAACCCGATGACCGCCCCCAAGACCATCAACCTCGACCTCGAGAAGATTGCTGACTGGCAGTCCAAGGGCGCTCAGCTCACCGACGCCGTCGCCGCTCTGGTCAAGGCCGCCAACGAGGGCGAGAAGACCGAGACCGTCGTCAAGAAGTCCAAGAAGCAGCTCGCCAAAGAGGCCGAGGCCGCTAAGGCTGCCGCTGAGGCCGCTGAGGGCGCCGAGGAGTAAATCGTGCCTGAGGTTGACGCTGCACAGCTCGAGGGTGAGGCAATGCTCTCAGATCGCATCGCTGATCTCGTCGAATATCTCGTTGTTCAGATCGTCGACGACCCGGATTCCGTGAGCCTTGAGGTCATCGATGGTGACGACGCCTCCACGATTGAGGTTTCGGTTGCCGAAGATGACGTCGCTAAGGTCATCGGCCGTCGTGGCCGTACCATTAAGGCCATTCGCACGCTCGCCCGTGCACTGGCCGCTCGCCTCGACACTGCTGTCGAGGTAGAGGTTCTGGGCTAGGACCTTGAGGTCCCAGTACAAAAACATCGCCCGTGTGGTCAAGCCGCACGGAAGGAAGGGGGAGGTCCTCGCGCAGCCGCTGCGGGGGCTTCCTTCTGTATTGGAGCCGGGTATGCGTGTCGCCTTGACGCCGCCGGCGCTCAAGCGCGACCGTTTTTGCACGGTCGTATCCGTCACCGATACGGGCGATGGCGATCTGGTCTCGTTTGAGGGCATTGACGATTTGACGGCTGCCGAGGGCATCACCGGATGCTACGTGCTGGCCAATCGTGACGACTTTGAGCTCGATTCGCTCGACGCCGCCTATACCGACCTTATGGGTCGCGAGGTGACCGACGAGCGCTTTGGTTCGCTCGGCACGATTGTCGAGATCATGTCGACGCCCGCCAACGATGTTTGGGTTGTCGAGGGTGATCGGTACGGCGAGGTGCTGATTCCCGTGATCGAGCAGGTTGTGCTCGATCTTCCCGACACGGGAACAATTTCCGTTCACGTTATGGACGGCTTGATCGATATGGACAAGTAGGGAGGACAGCATGCTGATCGAGACCCTTTCGGTCTTTCCCGAGATGTTTGAGCCCGTCATGTCCACGTCGATCTTGGGCCGCGCCCGCAAGGCCGGCCTTTTTGATTTTAAGGCGTATAACCTGCGCGACTGGACGCATGACCGCCATCGCACTGTCGATGACGAGCCGTATGGCGGCGGGCAGGGCATGCTCATGAAGGTCGAGCCCATTGCCGAGGCAATCGAGGCCATCAGCTCCGAGGGTCCCAAGCCCACCGTGGTGTTCTTCACCCCCTGCGGCGAGCCCTTTACGCAGCATGTGGCCGAGCGCCTGCTCAAAAGTGAGCGCCTGCTGTTTGTGTGCAGCCGTTACGAGGGCGTCGACGAGCGCGCATATGCGTATGCCGATGAGCGTCTGTCGATCGGTGACTACGTGCTCACGGGCGGCGAACTGCCCGCTATGGTCGTTGCCGATGCCGTCGTACGTCTCATCCCCGGAGCCTTGGGTGACGAGATGAGCAACGTGGACGAGTCCTTCTCGACCGCCGAAGACGGTGGCCTGCTCGAGTACGCGCAGTACACCCGCCCCGCCGAGTTCAACGGCGAGGGCGTGCCGCCGGTGCTCGTGAGTGGCGATCACGCCAAAGTTGACGCTTGGCGTCGCAAGAACGCCATCGAGCGCACCTGCCGCTGGCGTCCCGACCTGATCGAGACGGCGCGGCTCACGCCCGAGGAGCGCGCGTACGCGCAGGAGATCCTGGACGCTTCGTATTCGCAGAGCGAGGAGTGAGAATGGTTCCATCGCAGCATTCTGCCCTGAGGGGCGCCTTTGAGTGGATCGTAATCGTTGCGATTGCACTCATCGCCACCTTCGTGATTCGCGCGTTTGTGGTCGAGCCCTTTGTGGTGCCTACCGGTTCCATGGAGTCCACGATCGAAATCGGCGACCAGATCCTGGCGCAAAAGGTGAGCCTCGAGCTTGGGCAGCCCGTCAAGCAGGGCGATATCGTGGTGTTCCACAACCCCGATGGCACCTCCGAGCACGATGTTCTCGTCAAGCGTGTTATTGCCACGGCCGGCCAGACGGTCGACTTGCAGGACGGCAAGATCATCGTCGATGACCAGGCGCTCGACGAGGACTATACGACTGGCATGAGCTGGCCGCTTTCGGTCCAAGCTCCCGGCGCTCAGGTGAGCTATCCCTACACCGTCCCTGACGACTGTGTGTGGGTGATGGGCGACAACCGCGAGAACTCTGCTGACTCCCGCTACTTTGGCCCGGTCGACCGCTCCGACTTGATCGCCGTGGCGCTTGTGCGCTACTGGCCGCTCAACCGTATCGGCGCTATCGATTAAAAACCGCTATAGTACAGTACCTAACCGTGTAATCGTTTCGACGAGGGGATATTAGAGGCATGAACGCTTCATCGCTTTCCTTCCAAGACATCATCCTGCGCCTCCAGCAGTACTGGGGCGAGCAGGGCTGCGTCATTATGCAGCCCTATGACTCCGAGGTCGGTGCCGGTACCTTCCATACCGCGACCACGCTGCGCTCGCTCGGTCCCGCCGAGTGGCGCACCTGCTATGCGCAGCCCTGCCGCCGTCCCGCCGACGGCCGCTACGGCGAGAACCCCAACCGCATGCAGCACTACTATCAGTTCCAGGTGCTCATCAAGCCCTCGCCGGTCAACGCCCAGGAGCTCTACCTGGGTTCGCTGGCCGCCATTGGCCTGGACCCCAATGACCATGACGTCCGCTTTGTCGA
This sequence comes from uncultured Collinsella sp., assembly GCA_959019775.1. Taxonomy (GTDB): domain Bacteria; phylum Actinomycetota; class Coriobacteriia; order Coriobacteriales; family Coriobacteriaceae; genus Collinsella. The sequence continues at coordinate 109,186 of CAUEPS010000003.1, read as the reverse complement.
GGACGACTGGGAGAGCCCGACGCTCGGCGCCTGGGGCCTTGGCTGGGAGGTCTGGCTCAACGGCATGGAGGTCACGCAGTTTACGTACTTCCAGCAGGTGGGCGGCATCGAAGTCGACCCCGTGCCCGTCGAGATCACCTATGGCCTGGAGCGTATCGCCATGTACGCCCAGGGCGTCAACTCGGTCTATGACCTGGTGTGGAGCTACCTGCCCGACGGCACGCCCATGACCTACGGCGACGTGTTCCTGGAGAACGAGCGCGAGTTTAGTGCTTACAATTTTGAGGTCGCCAACGTCGAGATGATGCGTCAGAAGTTTGACGACTACGAGGCCGAGTGCCACTCCTGCCTGGAGCGCAAGCTGCCGCTGCCGGCATATGACTGCGTCATGAAGTGCAGCCATGCCTTCAACCTGCTCGATGCCCGCGGTGCGCTGTCCGCAGTCGAGCGTGCCAACTACATCCTGCGCGTCCGCGCCGTCGCCAAGGCGTGCTGCGAGGCCTATATGGCCGAGGTCGCCGGAATCAACGAGAATGCCGATCAGGAAGGCGAGGTGGCGTAAGCCATGGCAGACGCTAAGGATTTCCTGTTTGAGATCGGTACGGAGGAAATGCCCTCTGCACCGCTGAACAATGCCGTCAAGCAGCTTGGCACTATGATTGCCAAGGGTCTCGATGAGGCCGGTCTGGCCCACGGCGAGGTCCGCGTGATCTCGAGCCCGCGTCGCCTGGCTGCGCTCGTTGCCGACGTCGCCACCGCGACCGATGAGGTTCACGAGGTCAAGCGCGGCCCCGCGGCCAACATCGCCTTCGACGCTGACGGTAACGCCACCAAGGCCGCCCAGGGCTTCGCCCGCAAGTGCGGTGTGGCTGCCGAGGACCTGGTCCGTCGCGAGGACACCGACGGTCGCGAGTACGTCTTTGCCGAGAAGAACATTCCTTCCGCCCCGGCCACCCCGATCCTGACGGCCCTGTGCGAGAAGACCATCGCCGGCCTGCAGTGGCCCAACTACCGCTCTCAGCGCTGGGGCCACGAGCACGCCACGTTCGTGCGTCCGGTCCGCTGGATCTGCTGCCTTCTGGGCGAGGACGTCGTGCCCGTGTCGTTTGCCGACGTGACGAGTGGCAACACCACGCGTGGCCATCGCGTGCTTGGCCCCGGTGACCATGTGGTCGCCAGCCCCGCTGTTTACGAGCAGGTGCTCGAGGATGCCGGCGTGCTCTCCGCCGAGCGGCGTCGCGAGGCCATCCTTGCCGGTATCGCCGAGGTCGAGGCTGCGCGCCCCGGCTGCCACGTCGATACGCCCAAGAAGGTCTTTGAGGAGGTCATCAACCTCTGCGAGTGGCCGACGGTGCTCGTCGGTACCTTCGATGAGGAGTTCCTCAAGGTCCCGCACGAGATCATCTGCGAGTCCATGCTCACCAACCAGCGCTACTTCCCGATTTATGACGGCGAGGGCAAACTGACGCGTGAGTTCGTGATCGTCTCCAACAGCAAGCCCGAGAATGCCGAGCGCGTGATCGACGGCAACGAGCGTGTCGTGCGTGCCCGCCTGGATGACGCCAAGTTCTTCTACGAGGAGGATCTGAAGATCTCCCTCGACGAGTTCCGTGAGCGCCTGGCCAAGGTCGCCTTCCAGGAGAAGCTCGGTAGCGTGCTCGCCAAGTCCGAGCGTATTGAGCAGCTCGCGCTCGCTATTGCCCGCGAGGCTCACCTGGGTGCCCACTTGGCCGCCGATGCCGGCCGCGCCGCGCACCTGTGCAAGGCCGACCTGGTGTCCAACGCCGTCGTCGAGTTCACGAGCCAGCAGGGCGTGATGGGCGGTTACTACGCCATCGCGATGGGGGAGAACGACGAGGTTGCTCATGCTATCCGTGATCACTATCGTCCCCGCTTTGCTGGCGACGAGCTGCCCGAGGGCACCGCTGGCTGCATCGTGGCCTGCGCCGACAAGCTCGATACCATTGCCGGCATCTTTGCCATCGGCGAGCCCCCGACCGGCTCTTCCGACCCGTACGCGCTGCGTCGTGCCGCCATCGGCATCATCAACATCCTGCGCGACCGTCTGCCGATCGACCCCACGTCGCTCATCGACTTTGCGCTCGAGCTCTATAGCGAGCAGGGCATTGAGTTCGACGCCGCCGAGGTCGCCCAGCAGGTTCGTGACTTCTTCCATGGCCGCCTGGTGAGCATGGCCCGCGACGAGAAGATCCCGGCCGACACCGTTGCCGCCGTTTCCGCGGTGCACATCATTGCCCCGTCGGTCTTCTTCGCCCGCTGCGCCGCCCTCGACGAGGCCCGCAAGAACGACGCCGAGACCTTCGACAACCTGGCAACCGCCTACGCCCGCGCGGCGCATATCTCCAAGCCCGAGCTGGGCGCGGAGTACGACCGCGCCCTGATGGGCGAGGTCGAGCTTGCGCTTGCCGACGCCTCCGAGGCCGCCCAGACCGCCGTCGATGCCGCCCTTGCTACCGAGGATTACCCGGCCGCATTTGCCGCCCTTGCCGCCCTGCGTGCCCCCATCGACCGTTTCTTTGACGAGGTTATGGTCATGGACAAGGACGAGCAGCTCCGCGATAATCGCCTTAAGCTGCTCAACCGCTTCGAGGCCGTTTTCTCCGGCATCGCCAACATCGGTGAGCTTGCCCGCAAAAAGTAAGCTAGCCTGCGCATAAGCGCAAAAGGAGCCCCGCATGGATTGCCCGGTCGCCGCTCGTCCCACCGTTATCGTTATCTCCGACTCGCTCGGTGATACCGCTTGTGAGGTGGTGCTTGCGGCGTCCGGGCAATTTGATGAAGGGGCTTTTCGTGTTTTACGTCTGCCTAAGGTGACCTCGGTGGAGCAGGTCAAGTCGTTTGTGGGCCCGCGAGTCGATGCCGACCATCGTGATATCGCCGTGTTCCATACCATCGTCGATCCGGCGCTTCGTGCTCGCGTGCTCGACTACTTGGGCATGCTGCACATTCGCTCGGTCGACCTGATCGGCCCGACGCTTGCCGTGCTGTCGTCGCTCATCGGTGTGCCTCCCAAGGGCGTTGCGGGTGTGATTCACAAGACCGACGATCGCTATTTCCATCGTATCGAGGCTATGGAGTATTTCGTTGAGCACGATGACGGGCGCGGCTGCGATGATCTGTCGGATGCCGATATCGTGCTGCTGGGTGTATCCCGCACGTCCAAGACGCCGCTGTCGATGTATTTGGCCTATCAGGGCTACAAGGTCGCCAACGTTCCGTTGGCGCACGGTATGGAGCCGCCCAAGTCGATTTACGAGGTCGATCCGTTGCGGTTGTTCGGTCTGATTTCAACCGTCGATGTGATTTCCGAGATTCGCGATAGCCGCCTGGGCGACGACTATGCCCGCGCCGTCGCCGGCTCTTATGCCGAGCCCGAGAGCGTGCGCGGCGAGCTCGAGGAGGCTCGTGCCCTCATGAAACGTCTGGGTTGCTTTGTGGTGCGCACCGACGGCAAGGCAATCGAGGAGAGCGCCTCCGAGATCATCGCTCACCTCGATGAGATTCAAGAGGCAAGAGCCCGCCGTGCCGCCCGCCGCGCCCAACAAAAGTAGCTAATTTGGGACGGGGCTTTTTTAGCTACCCCGGCTGAGGTCGCGAGCTCTTTGGCCGATTGCCTGCGGGGGCAGCTAAAAAAGCCCCGTCCCAAATTAGCTACTTATGATAAAGCGATTTAGCAGTATTTCTTGCATCTGACCTGCAATTTCCTTTGGTGGTACCTTCATAAGGTAACCACCTTTACCTACCGTTTACCGCTAGTTTTAGCTCGTTTACCAAACCGCGTATTCTCTGCTCAAGTCCGTTCAAAACCCGCCGTATAGTTCCCTCACGGCCCGCATCCGGCGGGCCGATTCGTTACCACGGTCGTGCGCGAGAGCGCATGGAAGGGGAAGTATCGTGAGCGATTGCAAGAGGGTTTACCGTTTTGGAACCGATGCCCAGGGCACATGTGTTACCGAGGGCGATAAGTCCATGAACTTCGTGCTTGGCGGCAAAGGCGCTAACCTTGCCGAGATGAGTCGTATCGGCCTGCCGGTTCCCGGTGGCTTTACCATTACCTGCCAGACCTGTGTCGAGTACTCTGGTGCCGGCAACGTGTGGCCCGTGGGCGCGCTTGACGAGATCGTTGCCGCCGAGGCCGACCTCGAGGCCCGCTGCGGCAAGAAGCTCGGCGACGCCCGTGACCCGCTGCTCGTGTCGGTGCGCTCGGGCGCTCCGTTCTCTATGCCCGGCATGATGGACACGGTCCTCAACCTGGGCCTCAACGACGACTCCGTTCAGGGCCTTATCGCCCAGACGCAGAACCCGCGCTTTGCCTGGGACAGTTATCGTCGCTTTATCCAGATGTTCTCCAACGTCGTCATGGGTGTCGATGCCGACTTGTTCGAAAACGCCCTGACCCAGGCTCGCCTGGTCGCCGGCGTTCGCGTCGATTCCGAGCTTTCGTCCGAGGACCTGCAGGAGCTCGTCGAGACCTTTAAGGGCATTTTCTCTGAGAACGTCGAGGCCGCCCTGTACCCCGAGCTCGAGGTCGCGGAAGGCAAGCCCGTCTTTCCGCACGATCCGGAGCTCCAGCTGCGCCTTGCCATTCAGGCCGTCTTTGGTAGCTGGATGAACGAGCGTGCCTGCATCTACCGCAAACAGCACGGCATTTCCGACGACCTTGGCACCGCCGTCAACGTTCAGGCTATGGCCTTTGGCAATAAGGGCGAGACCTCGGCGACCGGCGTCGCCTTTACGCGCAACCCCGCCGACGGCACCAAGGAGTTCTACGGTGACTTTCTGGTCAACGCCCAGGGCGAGGACGTCGTCGCCGGCATCCGCAACACCGAGCCCATCGCCGACCTCAAGACCACTCCGGGCCTCGAGTCCGCAGGTGAGGAGCTTGAACGTGTCTTCCTGACGCTCGAGGATCACTACCGCGACATGTGCGACATCGAGTTCACCATCGAGCAGGGCAAGCTCTGGATGCTCCAGACCCGCGTGGGCAAGCGTACCGCAACCGCCGCTCTGCGCATCGCTATCGAGATGGTCGAGGAAGGCCTCATTACCCGTGAGGAGGCCGTGAGCCGCATCGACCCCGCGCAGCTCGACCAGCTCCTGCACCCGCAGTTCGACTCCTCCAAGAAGTACGAGGCGCTTGCATGCGGCCTTAACGCCAGTCCCGGTGCCGCCGTGGGCGAGGTCGTGTTCTCGAGCGATGACGCCGTCGCGCGTTCTGCCGAGGGCCATAAGGTCATTCTGGTCCGCTGGGAGACCAACCCTGACGACCTGAAGGGTATGGTCGCCGCCGAGGGTATCTTGACGAGCCATGGTGGCAAGACGAGCCACGCCGCCGTTATTGCCCGTGGCATGGGTACCCCCTGCGTCTGCGGTGTCGAGCGTTTCCATATCGACGCTGCCGAGAAGGTCGTTCGTATCGAGGACAGCGATCGCGTGCTGCACGAGGGCGACATCATCTCCATCGACGGCACTCAAGGCATCGTCGTCGACGGCGCCGTCGATCTGGTTTCGGCCGAGCTCACTGGCGACTTGGACACCATCCTGTCCTGGGCTGATGAGATCCGCCTGGACGAGACCGACGGTCACGCCAACCACGTGCGCGTCAACGCCGACAACCCCGAGGATGCCGAGCTCGCGCTTGAGTTTGGCGCCGAGGCCATCGGTCTGTGCCGTACCGAGCACATGTTCCTGGGCGATCGCAAGAACATTATCCAGAGCTTCATCCTGTCCGACGACGAGGCTGTGAAGCAGCAGGCCCTGGCCGATCTGCTCAAGGTTCAGACTGAGGACTTCTTGGCGATGTTCAAGACCATGTCCGGCCGCGATGTGGTTGTTCGCCTGCTCGATCCGCCGCTTCATGAGTTCCTGGATAATCCTCGCGAGCTCGAGGTCGCCATCACCAAGAAGGAAGCCGCCGGTGCCAGCGAGGAAGAGCTTGCCGCCCTGCGTGCCCGCCTGCGCCGTATCGACGGCATGGTCGAGTCCAACCCGATGCTCGGCCTGCGCGGCGTGCGCCTGTCAGTCGTCTTCGGTGACCTGCCGCTCATGCAGGTCCGTGCCGTGGCAACGGCTGCCGCTCGCCTTATCAAGGAAGGCGTCGACCCGCGCCCCGAAATCATGGTTCCGCTCGTTTCCATCACGGCCGAGCATGTCCAGACTCGCGAGGTCATCGAGCGCGTGATCGCCGAGGTTTCCGCCGAGGAGGGCGTCGAGCTCGACATTCCCGTGGGCACGATGCTCGAGCTGCCGCGCGCCTGTATGGTCGCTGACGAGATCGCCCATCACGCCGACTTCTTCTGCTTTGGCACCAACGACCTCACGCAGACGACTTTCGGTTTCTCGCGTGACGACGCCGAGGCCAAGTTCATCCCCCTGTACATGCACAAGAAGATCTTGAAGGACAACCCCTTCGAGACCATCGACACGGCGGTACTGGAGCTCGTGCGCATGGCCGTCGAGAAGGGTCGTGCCACCAACCCCGGCATGCACTTTGGCGTGTGCGGTGAGCACGGTGGCGACCCCAAGTCCATCAAGGCCCTGTTTAACGCGTCCGACGTGGACTATGTGTCCTGCTCGCCCTATCGCGTGCCCCTGGCGCGTCTGGCGGCCGCTCAGGCCAAGCTCGAGGCCAAGCGCTCCGCTTAACGGAGTCGCATTCCATTTGCGCCTTTTACGCCCCCCCTTCGCGCCGTCGCGCCCCTGTGGACGCGGCGGCGTTTTACGTTGGTTCAATACATTGGCAACTGACGGGAGGACTGCGATGAAAAACCTCACCAGGTATTTGCAACGAGCGCGTCGGAGAGCACAGATGACCCTGTGCTGGGTGGTCGTTGCGGTCACGGCGCTTTGCGGGATCCCGACAGCCGGTTTTGCCCTTCAGGATGATTCGCGCGACGAGCTCTATGGCGACGTGGTCAACCCACTGACCATTACGGTCAACGATCGCGACTGCACGTTTGTAGATATCGATGACGGCAAGCTCGAGGGCCGTACCTCGATGTACGACAATGTCTCGTTCTATACGGCCGCCGTCAAAAAGGTGCTGCCCAACTGGGCATCGCTAGCCTATAACATCCTTGGCTATGGTGGAGGCGACGACTCCGGGGACTTTTTGTACTGGGACCACGCCGGCAAGGGCTTTGAGAAGGACTTTGGTAAGGGTCACTACATCTATCTCTATGATGCGCTTTCGGGCGGCAACGGTGAGCATTCCGATGGTGCCGACAAATCGAAGCAGAGCGGTCTGACATCTGCAAAAAGCCTCAATGCGGTCTACGAGCGCTTGACCGACGATATCGCCGGCTGTATCGGTCACAAGCTGAAGGGCTCAGATTTCCGTAAATACGTGCCGCTCGACGGACTGTCGAAAGACACGACTGAGCAGGACGTCATCTATGCCACCATTGCCTGTGTCGACAAGCTCGGCGGCACCTACCAGTACGATTTCAATGGCTTTGGCATCGCGTTCTATAACTTTAGAGTTCAGCAGCTCAACAGCGTGAACAAGCTTAACTGTGCGCCCGAGGACGCGCCGGGTTATTCCTTTGTCGATTCTAAGACTGAGCAGGAGCTCGTTACCTCGGCTCTTAACGTCGGCTATGAAGACGCCTCGCAGAGCATCACGCTCGCCCGCGGTACCGAGGAGACGGTCGGCACGAGCACTTCTGAATCCGCATCGTATTCCAAAGGCGGCTCGTGGGGCGCATCGGTGAGCCTCAAGGAGTCGCTGGGCGTGCCCGCAACAGCGAGCGAGGAGATCGAGACCTCGTTTTCGGCCGAAACCACGATGTCCCAGTTGTGGGAGGCGAGTAAAACCGAGGAAAAGTCGATCACCACAACGGACAATCAGTCGGTTACCGTCAATATGACGATCCCGGCGCACACGCAGGTCAATAGTAAGTAGACGAGTTCTACCACGACGCTGTCCGAGGACTATGACCAGCCGGTGGGCGTGACGTTCGACGTGATCATCTTTAACATGAACGGTGAGTGCTACGACGACAACGCCGCCGTGCAGGAGTTCCATACCGCCGGTTATGACCAGCGCTCGTTCTACACCACCTTTGGCGATCAGTCGACCGACGCCGTACAGAACCTGTTCCTGCGCTCAATCGCTCATCGTGGCGACGACGGTTACGATACCACCGCCGGAAACGTTACGAGCTGGTCGCATCGCACCAATAACCACATGGTGCGCGCCATCGATTGGAGTTCGGTCCTGGCCGATCGCGAGGTGCCTTCGCGCAACGGCGGCGCCCCGCGCACGTGCAACGTGCTCAATGACATGGCCGCCACCTACCCCATGTCCATTACGGGTTCTAATCTGTCGTTTGAGTCGGTGACGGTCGATACGCAGCTGGGCACGCCGCAGCCTATTAAGCCCATCTCCAAGATTCTCGTATCGCTGCAGACCGATAAGACCCGAAAGCTTGCGGTGGGAGAGGAAGATCCCATCTCTTCCTATCGCGTGCGCGCGAGGGACGAGGACGATGTTGACTACTACGGCTTTGTGAAGTCGTCGGGCGACTGGCGCGTGGTCGATAAAAAGAGCAAGGAATGCAAGTCCGACGTCATCGAGATCCAGACCGACCCTGTCACACATGAGCAAGTCGTGGTAGGCAAGAAGGCCGGCACCGCCTACGTAAAGTACTTTATCCCTGAGGACACCTATGTGGACGTGAACGGGCATGTCTCGACCAATGATGAGATCGACGCTGCGGCCTACAAATATAAGGTAAGTGACGTGGCGCCCGAGCCGTTTAGCGGCAGCATCAAACTCGAGGGCTCGGCTCAGACCGTCGTCGGCGTCGAGGAAAATCTCAACGGCATCGAAGGCCTGACGGCTACGGTCTATGACACGACGGGCAAGGAGGTCGATAGGGTCTGCAGCTGGGAGGCCCAAGAGCTCGAGAGCAAGGGCATTTCGGTCGCGACGGACGGCACGATGACCATCTCGCAACCGGGCACCTTCCATGTTCGCGCCTTTATTGACGGCGTGTATTCCGATTGGGCCGAGGTCATCGCCGCACCCGCACCGGTCGACCCGATGACGACCGTGGTCGAGACAGCGGTGAGTGTTACGTCCGTATCTTCGGGGGATGCTTCGGCAACGACAGATAGCACAGCTCCCGCCCAAGGAGAGCAGGCAGCTCCCGATGCGAACGCGGCCGAATCTGCTCCGGCGAACGACGATGCCACTGCAGTGACTGACGACACCGCGCCCACTGCCGCGAAGGATGCCTCGCCGATTCCTACGGGCCTCGTTACCGTTTTGACCGATATCTGCCGCTACGGCATCGATCACGGCCTCATCAGCACATCAAACAAGGAAGAGATGACCAAGCAGGACTTCGACATCTTAGGCATCCTGTACCTGATGGCGGACAGCCAGGACCTGGTGCCCCAAGACGCCGAGGACGCGATGAATGAATGGGCCCATGACAACTATAATGACGAAGAGCTTGCCACCTGGAAGCAGCATGCGCTTTCGGTGTTGCTCGAATACGGCTATATTGCGCCCGGAACGACCGTGACGACGCCGACGACTGATGCTGCGGCCGGCGCATAAGTGCAGAAAGAGTGCGTGTTTTTGTCTTTTTGCGCACGGGCAAAATAGTTCTTGCAGCCAAGGTCGTGGCGTGTATACTCGAATACGTTTGTTCAACTACGTGCCGGCCAAGGTGGTACGGCACCTCTAGAAGAGTAAGGAATTGCACATGGATTACATCCGCGCAATCGAGCGTCAGCAGATCCGCGAGGACATCCCGCAGGTCCGCGTTGCCGACAACGTCAAGGTTCACTACCGCATTAAGGAAGGCGACCGCGAGCGCATCCAGGTTTTCCAGGGTGACGTCATCCGCATGGCCGGCGCCGGTGCCCGTGAGACCTTCACCGTCCGCAAGATTTCCTTCGGTGTCGGTGTTGAGCGTACCTTCCCGCTTCACAGCCCCAAGATCGCCAAGCTCGAGGTCGTCCGTCATGGCCGCGTCCGTCGCGCCAAGCTGTACTACCTCCGCGACAAGGTGGGCAAGGCTGCTCGCATCCCCGAGAAGCGCTAAGAAGATCGCAGCGTCTGTCCACTCGTTTGGACAAAAGGGTCACCTTCGGGTGGCCCTTCTTTTTATCTGATTTGCATGCAAGGAGGCCCCGATATGGCCAACATGACGAGCTCGGTTTCGGCATCGCAGGTTGCCGGCGAGCTGGCGAGCGCCACGTTTGAGGAGATCCCCGCCCTCGTGGAGCATTATCGTGAGGATCCGCGCCAGCAAGTGATCAAGGCTTGCGAGCGTGCTCTTAAGCGCCATGCCAAGGAACTTGCCGAGCGCGAGCGCGTCAACGGCATGTACGAGCTGATGCAGGAGCTCGGTGGGGATGGCGTGGTCGTGGGTGTCGACGAGGTAGGTCGCGGCTCGGTGGCCGGTCCTTTGACGGTGTGCGCCGTGTGCCTTCCCATGGAGCCGCGCGTCTGGGGCATCAACGATTCTAAAAAGCTCACGCCGGCGCGCCGCGAGCTGCTCTCGGTGAAGATTGCCGAGGTCGCGACGGCGATTGGTTTTTGCCATATCGCGCCCGCGGATATCGACGATATGGGCATGGCCCGCGCCATCCGCGCTGCCGTCGCGGGCGCCGTGGCCGATACGGGGCTCGAGCCCGATTGCGTGCTTATGGACGGTAACCCCTTGGGCGCCGTTCCCAACGAGCGCGACGTGGTGAAGGGCGATGCCAAAATCGCCTGTATCGCCGCGGCGTCCATCATGGCTAAGGTGACGCGTGACGAGATGATGGTCGAGTACGATGCCGAGTACCCCGAGTATCATTTGGCCGAGTCGAAGGGCTACGCAAGCCCCGAGCACATCGAGGCGATTCGCAAACATGGACTTTGTCCGCTGCATCGTGTGAGCTTTTGCGGAAACTTTCTGCAGACTGAGCGCCTTTTCTAGGTCAATTGTGGAGACAGGGACCCCTGGCGTTTTATAAACCTGCTGGTAGCGGGCCGTGTGCAACGTGATTGTTGCGTACGGCCCGTTTTTTGTCGGCATTTGGTCAGCTTTTGGTTTGCTTCCGGTACTTACCCGCATGAAAAGTGCCCTCATTATCGGGGCAATGCAGTGTGCGGGAAAGGAGACCCCATGTGTGCCGCAAGCAAAAAGAGCAAGACGCAGCAACTCAAGGAACGCTGGGGAGACGGCGAGCTCGACTGCGGGGCGATGACGCCCGAGTTTATCAAGGGGCTCAGTCCCCGCGAGCTCGGCATGCTGGGCGAGCTGATCACCATCGATTACTTTAACGAGCGTGGATACACCTTGTTGGAGCAGGGCTATCGTTGCATTGAGGGCGAAGCCGATCTGGTGCTGCTCGATGAGCTCGACGATGTCGTGGTGATGGCCGAGGTCAAGACGAGACGCGTCGCCCTGGATTGCGCCACGCGGGTCTTTCCCGAGGAGGCCGTGGACGCCCAAAAGCAGCGTCGGTATCGCCGTATCGCAAGTTGCTATCTCATGGAGCACTATCCTCTCAGGTCGATTCGCTTCGATGCCGTGGGCGTCACCATCCGCGGCGGGCATATCGCCGAGATTGAGCACCAGTACAATGCGTTCGATTGGCAGGTGTCGTGATGGCGTTCGAGACGTTTGCCGTACACGCGGCCTGCATCCGCGGCGTAGAGGCAATTCCCGTCACCGTCGAGGTCTCGCTTGCCGGTGGCGTTCCGGGCATCCAGATGCTCGGCATTCCGAGTATGGAGGTGATGGAGTCGCGCGGGCGTATCAGGTGCGCCATGCGCTCGGCCGGCTTCGAGATCCCTCGATCTGGCATTACCGTCAACCTGGCACCCGGCGATATCCGTAAAACTGGCAGCGGTTTTGACCTGCCGATTGCCATCGCGGTTCTGGCGGCCGACGGGCAGATTCCCCGTGACAACCTCGATCGCTGCCTTATCGCAGGTGAGCTTGGTCTGGACGGCACGGTGCTGCCCGTCAAGGGCGAGGTTGCGTTTCAACTGTTGGCGCGCGATATGGGGCTTTCCTTTATCGCCGGTAGGTCCGATCAGCATGTGCCGCTTGCAGGCGTTGACTGCGGCTTTATCGACCACCTATCTCAGCTTGCCCATGGCATGGGGGATGCCGCACGGCATTACCTGGATTCTGAAGTGCTCGAGGCGACCTTTGAGCCCGAGCTCGATTATGCCGACGTGCTGGGGCAGGAGGTCGCCAAGCGCGGCATGGCGCTTGCGGCCGCCGGCGAGCTCGGCCTGCTCATGATCGGCTCGCCCGGTTCGGGCAAGACCATGCTTGCGCGGCGCATGACAGGCATTTTGCCCGAGCTTTCTCTCGAGGATCAGCAAGAGGCACTGTGCATCCATTCGGTCTTGGGCGAGAACATCGATGGACTGCTTGCGGGGCATCGCCCCTTCCGCAGCCCCCATCACAGTATTTCGACCGCGGGACTCATCGGCGGCGGGCGTCCGGTGCATCCGGGCGAAATTAGCCTAGCTCATGGCGGCGTGCTCTTTTTGGATGAGCTCGCCGAGTTTCCCACCGGCGTGCTGCAGACGCTGCGTCAGCCCATCGAGCGCGGTTACGTAAGGATCGTGCGCGTTGACGGGGCCTTTACGTTCCCGTCGCGCTTTCAGCTGCTAGCTGCGAGCAATCCCTGCCCCTGCGGATTTTTGGGAGATCGCGAAGTGCCGTGTCGCTGTTCCGCGTCGATGGTCGAGCGCTACCGGGGCAAGTTGCGCGGTCCTTTGGCTGATCGTATCGACATGATGATCGATGTGACCCGCCCCGATCCTCAGGTGATCATTGAGGGCGCGGAGGGTATGTCATCGGCCGAGCTGCGCGATTACGTCGTGCGTGGGCGCGCCTTTCGCGCCTGGCGTGAATCCCGTATGGACGATGCGGACACCGAGGCCGAGGAAGACGAGTCGCGGTCCATTGACGGCGTCGTTTCGACCTTTGGGCTTGATGAGGCTGCCGAGAAATGCGTGCTCGGCTTGTCGAAGCGCACGCATCTCACGGGTCGCGGCATCGTGCGTCTGGTACGCATCGCGCGCACGATCGCCGATGTCGCCGAAAGCGAACGGGTGTCGCAGGATCACGTGCTCGAGGCGGCGATGTACCAGGGAAGGAGGGACCAGTAATGCCCGGTGAGGCTTTTGAGTTGCATCCCGGTGATGCGTTGTATCCAGATACGGTTTTGGAGCTCTCTGATGTACCCCAGACACTCTATGTGCGTGGCGACCCCGCCGTGCTATCGACGCCTGCGCTATCCATCATCGGTGCACGCAAGGCATCGCCGTACGGTCTTGCCGTGGCAGAACTTGCGGCCAAGGTGGCGGTCGAGGCGGGAGTGACGGTGGTCTCGGGCGGTGCGGTCGGCTGCGACCAGGCGTCGGGTTGGGCTGCGGTCAACGCCGGGGGCAAACACATCGTGGTACTGGGGACCGGCGCCGATGTTGTCTATCCGCGCTCGAGCACCGGCCTCATAACGCGCACACTCGATACGGGCGGCGCGGTCGTTTCGATTTCGCCGTGGGGTATGGGACCGCGTAAGTTCGCCTTTCCGCGGCGCAATCGTGTAATCGCCGCCTTGTCGCAGGCACTCTTTGTTTCCGAGGCGGGCATGCCCTCGGGTACGTTCTCCACGGCGGAGGCCGCTATGGACTTGGGGCGAGAGCTCCTTGCAGTGCCGGGCTCCATCCTTTCGCCCGAGTCGCGCGGGACCAACTATCTCATCGCTAATGGAGCCTGCTGCATCATCGACGAGGAATCAATCGAGATGGCCATCTCGCGCATCTACGGCACGCTTCGCTACTCGCGCCCCGATGCACCTGGCATCGCTGATCTGGACCCCACGCAGCAGGCCGTGATGCACGCGCTTATCGCTTCGCCGCTCAAGGTGGACGACATTGCCGCGCTTGTCTCGCTTGATGCTGTCGGCGTGCTCAAGCTTTTGGGCTCGCTCGAGCTCGAGGGTCTTATCGAGCGCATGATGGATGGAAGGTATGCGCCCTCAAAGTTTGCGCTTCACGCCCAGACGCCCTTCGGTCACAATGGAAAGCGTGTCAATTAGAAAGGTGTTTGCAGATGCAGTTCGATCAGGTGACGGTTATCGGTGGCGGTCTGGCGGGTTCGGAATGTGCGATCCAGCTGGCAGATCGCGGGTTTGCCGTAAAGCTGTGCGAGATGCGCCCCCAGGTGAGCTCTCCGGCCCACCATACCGACCACCTGGCCGAGCTCGTTTGCTCAAATTCGTTTAAGTCAACCCGTCCGGACTCTGCTGCGGGCTTGTTAAAGGCCGAGCTTGAGCGTATGGGCTCGGTCTTGCTCGATTGTGCCCATCGTGCGGCCGTTCCCGCCGGCGGTGCCCTGGCGGTCGACCGCGTCAAGTTTTCCGAGCTTGTCGAGGCCGAGGTTGCCGCTCGACCCAATATCGAGGTCGTGCACGGCGAGGTCACGCAGATTCCCGAGGGCCACGTGGTCATTGCCGCGGGCCCGCTGTGTTCTCCGGCATTGAGCGAAGAGGTCATGAAGCTCGTCGGTGGCGACGCCTTGGCGTTCTTTGACGCTGCCGCGCCAATCGTCGATGCCTCCACGCTCGATATGGACGTGCTGTTCTCGCAGTCGCGCTATGAGGAGCAGGGGAGCGGCGACTATCTCAACGCTCCGCTCAACAAGGAGGAGTACGAGGCCTTTATCGAGGCACTCACCACCGGCGACCGCGTGGTGCTCAAGGACTTTGAGGGTGGCGACCTGTTCCAGGCCTGTCAGCCCGCCGAGGAAGTCGCCCGTACCGGTAAGGATGCTATCCGCTTTGGCGCCATGAAGCCCGTCGGCCTCACCGACCCGCGTACCGGACGTCGCCCTTGGGCGGCGATTCAGCTGCGCGCCGAGAACAAGGAGAAGACCGCCTACAACCTGGTGGGCTTCCAGACCAACCTGACCTTTGGCGAACAAAAGCGTGTCTTCCATATGGTTCCCGGTCTGGAGAATGCCGAGTTCTTCCGTTATGGCGTCATGCACCGCAATACTTTTGTCGATGCGCCGCACGTTCTTGACGGCACCTTTGCCGTGCCCGGTACGAGCGTGCGCCTCGCCGGTCAGATCACCGGCACCGAAGGCTATATGGAGGCCGTGGCGACCGGTCTGCTCGCTGCGCTCAACACCTATGCCGAGGCTATCTGTGCGGCTCCTGTTGAGCTTCCTCGCGTGGGTGCCCTGGGCGCGCTCGTGGGCTATGCGACCGATCCGGCAACGGTGGGCTATCAGCCCATGCACGTTAACTTTGGCTTGGTGCCACCGCTCGAGGACGGCAAGCGCCGCAGTAAACGCGACCGCTACCAGGCATATGCGGATCGCGCGCTCGAGGCCCTCGATGCCTACTTGGCCACGCGTTCCGACTTGTTTGGGGGCGACCGGTCATAGCCTTTGACCTGTACGATACCGTCGACTCGTTTATCGCCTACATCGCACATGTCGAGGGGTTCTCTCCCAATACGGTGACTGCCTATGGATCGCGGTTGGAGCGCTTTGCTGCCTGGTGCGAGCGTACGGGTGTCGATGCGCGTATGGCCGACGTACGTACCGTCCGCGCGTATTTGGCCGAGCTTTCGCGTGAGCAGGTGGCTCCCCGCACGCTTGCGGCGCATTTGTCGGCCATCCGATCGCTCTATCGTTGGATGGCTGCCGAGGGAATCGTGGAGGGCGATGCGGTCTCGGCGATTTCCTCGCCCAAGCTGCCGCGCGACCTGCCCGGTGTGCTGACGAGCCAGCAGGTCGAGGCGCTGCTCAAGACCCCTGATACCTCGACGCCCGCCGGATTGCGCGATGCGACGATGCTTGAGCTTCTTTATGCTTCCGGCGCGCGCATCTCCGAGCTCGCGGCGCTCAATGTGGAATCCATCTCATGGTCCGAGCGCACGCTGCGGCTATGGGGCAAGGGGAGCAAGGAGCGCATCGTTCCTCTGTATCGTCGCGCACTTGAGGCGACGCGCACCTATGTCGAGGAGGGGAGACCGGCGCTGCTCGCGCAGGCAAAGCGCCGCGATGCCGCAAACGGTCCCCATCCGCTGTTTATATCTACGCGCGGCAACCGCATGAGCGCCGCCATGCTCAGGCGACGGTTCCATATGCTGGCGACGCTCGCCGGCATTCCAGCCGACATCGCGCCGCATGCGATGCGTCATACGTTTGCGACCGATCTGCTTGAGGGCGGCGCAGACCTGCGTTCGGTTCAAGAGCTGCTGGGACATGCGAGTCTGTCCACGACGCAGATCTACACGCATCTTACGCCCGATCGGCTTAAGCGTGCCGTTGCTCAGGCTCATCCCCGTGGCGAATAGCCTTTCGCGCCCGAGGACGTCGACGCACATTCAGGTGTGTGGTTTTGATTGCGGGTTGGCAGGAAGAGGTAATCCTGCTATCATTCATCGGGTTGCTTCACGGCAACAGGTTTTTATCACGCACGCGCGGCTACTTCATACCGTGGTGCCCGGGCTTTGGTAGCACATGTCCGGGTTGGTTTTGGAGGATGACCCCGCGCGGAGGCAAACCACAGGAGGTTTAACATGGCTACCAAGATTAATATCCGCACCCTGCTTGAGGCCGGCTGCCACTTCGGTCACCAGACCCGTCGCTGGAACCCCAAGATGAAGCCGTTCATCTTCGGTGAGCGCAACGGCATCTACATCCTCGACCTCAAGCAGACCATCCTCGACGCCGACCAGGCCTACACCTTCGTCAAGAACGTCGCCAAGGGTGGCAACGTGCTGTTCGTCGGCACCAAGAAGCAGGCTCAGGAGGCCGTCAAGAACGCCGCTGAGCGCGCCAACATGCCTTACATCAACCAGCGTTGGCTCGGCGGCATGCTGACCAACTTCGTCACCATCCGTTCGCGCATCAACCGCATGGAGGAGCTCGAGGCCATGGTCGAGGACGGCCGCATGGCTGTTCTGCCCAAGAAGGAGCAGGCTGTTCTGGGCAAGGAGCTCACCAAGCTCCAGACCAACCTCGGTGGCGCCCGCGACATGAAGGGTCTGCCCCAGGCTCTCTTCGTCATCGACACCAAGCGCGAGGAGAACGCCATCAAGGAGGCCCAGCGCCTGAACATCCCCGTCGTCGCCCTGATCGACACCAACTCCGATCCCGACGAGGTCGAGTACGGCATCCCCTGCAACGATGACGCTATCTCCGCTGTCACCCTTATGTGCGAGCTCATGGCTGACGCCTGCCTCGCTGGCTCCGGCAAGGAGCAGGTCTCCGAGGCCGAGATGGCCGCTGAGCCCAAGGCCGAGTAAATCAGTCTTAGTTAATTCTTTTTCATCTCTTTGAAAGGAACCACAATGGCCCAGATTACCGCCGCTATGGTCAAGCAGCTCCGCGAGATGACCGACTCCCCGATGATGGAGTGCAAGAAGGCTCTCGTCGAGGCTGACGGCGACATGGACGCCGCCGTCGACGTTCTGCGCAAGAACGGCCTCGCCAAGGCTGCCAAGAAGGCTGGCCGTGAGACCAACGAGGGCGCTGTCGCCGCGTTCGTCTCCGAAGACGGCAAGACCGGTGCTCTGCTCGAGCTCTCCTGCGAGACCGACTTCGTCGGCTCCAACGCTAAGTTCACCGGCTTTGCTTCCAAGGTCGCTGAGGTTGTCGCTACCACCGAGCCTGCTGACGTCGACGCTCTGCTCGAGAAGCCGATGGGCGAGGAGACCGTTTCCTCCGAGCTCACCGAGATGATTCACATCATGGGCGAGAACATGAAGATCTCCCGTTTCGCCGCCCGCAAGGCTGAGAACGGCGCTCTCGCTTCTTACATCCACATGGGTGGTAAGATCGGCGTTCTCGTCGAGTTCGCTTTCGAGAAGGCCGAGACCGCTCAGGCCGAGTCTTTCAAGGCCTTTGCTCACGACGTTGCCCTTCAGGTTGCCGCCGTCGCCCCGATTTGCGCTACCCGCGATCAGGTTCCGGCCGAGACCGTCGAGCACGAGAAGCAGATCTACATGGCTCAGGCTGCCGAGTCCGGCAAGCCCGAGGCTATCCAGGAGAAGATGGCTGTTGGCCGTCTGGAGAAGTTCTACAAGCAGTCCGTGCTCACCGAGCAGGAGTTCATCAAGGACAGCTCCCTCACCATCAAGAAGTACGCTGAGCAGGTCTCCAAGGAGCTCGGCGACACCATTACCGTCGTTGCCTTTGACCGTCTGGTCCGTGGCGAGTAAATAAGCTCTTGTAGCTGGTAATGAGCAGGCTGTGGGTTTTACTCACAGCCTGCTTTTTCATGGCTCTCCGTTAAGCCTTTGATATTATGTTATGAGTCTAATTAAAGGAGGATCGCTTTGTCCGACATCCGATATAAACGCGTGCTTCTGAAGCTCTCCGGTGAAGCGCTGATGGGCGATGGCAACTACGGCATCGACCCCAAGGTTACCGATCATCTTGCCAAGCAGGTCAAGGAGCTGCTCGCCGTTGGTCATGAGGTTGGCGTCGTTGTCGGCGGCGGCAATATTTTCCGCGGCATGGCCGGCGCCGCCGGTGGTATGGACCGCGCACAGGCCGATTACATGGGCATGCTCGCTACCGTTATGAACGCGCTTGCCCTGCAGGATGCCTTCGAGCACAACGATGTTCCCTGCCGCGTGATGAGCGCTATCCAGATGAACGAGATCTGCGAGCCCTATATTCGCCGTCGCGCCATCAACCACCTGTCCAAGGGCAACGTCGTTATCTTTGCCGCCGGATCGGGTAATCCGTACTTTACGACTGACACCGCCGCGGCCCTTCGCGCCTGCGAGATCGGTGCCGAGATTCTCATTAAAGCCACCAAGGTTGATGGCATCTACGACAAGGATCCCGTCAAGTGCGCCGACGCCGTCCGCTTTGACAAGATCACCTATCATGAGGTGCTCGTTCGCGGCCTGCAGGTTATGGATTCCACGGCTACGGCTCTTTGCCAGGACAACCGTATGCCCATTTTGGTCCTCAACATCGATGGCGAGGACACCGTCAAGCGCGCGCTCGCGGGTGAGCCCGTCGGCACGCTCGTCTATCAGGAGGATTAAGCATGGCAGAGAACATCACCGCCCACATGGACAAGTCGCTCGAGTCCCTCAAGCACAATTTCTCCAAGGTCCGCACTGGCCGCGCTAACGCCAACATCCTGTCTGACATCACCGTCGACTACTACGGTGTTCCCACGCCCGTCACGCAGGTTGCCGCCGTTAAGACCCCCGAGGCCCATATGCTGCTTATCGAGCCGTGGGATAAGGCGCTCATCAATGCCATCGTCAAGGCCATCAGTGCCTCCGACCTGGGCATTACCCCCAACTCCGATGGTACCGTCGTGCGTCTGCCGTTCCCGGCTCCCACCGAGGAGCGTCGCCGCGAGCTCGTTAAGGAGTGCCGCGAGTACGCCGAGCAGGCCAAGGTCTCCATCCGCAACATCCGCCGCGACTTTAACAACAAGCTCGAGCGCGACGAGGAGCTCACCGAGGACGATGTCCGTCGCGAACAGGCCAAGGTCCAGAAGCATACCGACGAGTATGTCGCCAAGGTCGAGGAGCTTCTGAAGGAAAAAGAAGCCGAGGTCATGGAGATCTAAGGTGCAATACGACGAGCATAAACTGGTCGAGTACTTTGCCGACGCCCCTGCGGGCGTCGGTTTTTCCGACCTTGACCTCAATAACATCCCGCACCATATTTCGTGCATCATGGACGGCAACGGCCGTTGGGCCACGGCTCGCGGTCTTGTCCGCACCGAAGGCCACAAGGCCGGCATCGTCTCGCTGCGCGAGATCATTACCGCCTGCGTGCGCCTGGGCGTCGACGTGCTTTCGGCCTATGCATTTTCAACCGAAAACTGGAATCGCCCGCAGCACGAAGTCAACGTTCTGATGCACCTGTTTGCCAAGACGTTTATCGATGAGCTACCGCTGCTTAAGCGCGAGAATGTTCGCGTTGTCTTTTTGGGCGATATTTCTGCGCTGCCCAAGAAGACCCGCGACGTCTTTGAGCGCGGCCTTGCCGAGTGCGCTGACCATACCGGTATGACGCTGGCGCTGGCCGTTAACTACGGTGCCCGTGCTGAGATCACCCGCGCTGTCCGCCAGATCGCGCTTGATGCGGCCGCCGGCAAGATCGATCCCGCCGCGGTTGACGACAATATGGTGGCTTCGCACCTGTACACCGCCGGTCTTCCCGATCCGGAGCTTGTGATTCGCACCTCCGGCGAGCTTCGTCTTTCGAACTATCTGCTGTGGCAGGTTGCCTATTCCGAGTTCTATGTCACCGATACCTATTGGCCCGACTTTGACCGCTGGGGCCTTGTCGACGCCATTTTGGCCTACCAGGGTCGCGACCGTAGGTTTGGTGGACTGAGCAAGACCGAGGAGGCTTAATCGTGTCCGAACGTCCCAAGGCATCCGCTCCCAAGGCGCCTACTTCCGCGACGCCCGCGCGTAAGGCTGCCCCTGCAGGGGCGCCCGCAGCGAAGGGCAGCTCCGGTTCATGGCTGGCGGGCTTTATCACCCGCGCTGCCGCCGGTATCGTCTATGCCGTTGTATTTATCCTGTGCCTGGTTTTGGGTATTGTGCCCACGGCGATCTTCGTTTCCGTCATGAGCGGTCTGTGCTGCTATGAGTTCTTCCGCATGACGAGGCTCGACGGCAAGGTTGCCAACGAGCGCCTTGGTATTGCTGCCGCCGTGCTCTTTCCGCTCTCGGCACTGGGCGATTCGCTGCTGTTGAACGCCCTGCTGTTCGCTTTGATGCTTGCGGTTGGTATCTGGTATGTCTGGTCTCCGCGCACTCGCATCTCTGACGTTGCCGTGACGCTCATGGGCCCTATCTACACTGGCTTTATGCTGTCGGCTATCGTGCTGCTGCGCGATGCCGTGCCCGGTTTTGCCGGCGCCCTGCTTTCGGTGGGCGTTTGCGCGTCCCTTTGGGTCTCCGACTCGTTTGCCTACATCGTGGGCAGCCGCATCGGCAAGCATAAGATGGTTCCCAAGATCTCTCCCAAAAAGAGCTGGGAAGGCTTTGTCGGCGGCATCTTGGGCTCTGTCTTGATCTGGCTCATCCTGTGGGCAACGCACTTCTATAAGCTGAGCCTGCCCTATGCACTGCTGTGCGGCGTGGTCGTCTCCATCCTGGGCGTTATCGGCGACCTCATCGAGTCGCGTATCAAGCGCGGCGTGGGCGTCAAAGATTCCGGCAATCTCATCCCGGGCCACGGCGGCATGCTCGACCGCAGCGATTCGCTCATCTTTGGCTGCATTACCGCGCAGCTGCTGCTGATGATCGGAGGCGTGCTGTAATGGCTTATCAGACCACCTACGGTCCCGACGGGCGTCTTCGTGTTGCCGTTCTGGGCTGTACGGGTTCTATCGGCACTCAGGCGCTTGACGTGTGCCGCCAGCATGCCGATCGCCTGCAGGTGACGGCACTGTCCGTAAACTCCAGCACCTCCGAGCTCGTTGCCGCTGCCCGTGAGTTCTCGGTTCCGGCGGTTGCCGTGGCGGACGTCTCCCATGGCGCCGACGCCGTCCTGCAGGAACTGCCCGAGGGCACGGAGCTCGGCGTTGGCGCGCAGGCCGTGTGCGAGCTTGCACGCCGCGATGATGTCGATTGCGTGCTCGTGGCCATCGTGGGCGCTGCCGGTCTCGAGGCGAGCCATGCTGCCCTGACCTCGAACAAGCGTCTTGCCCTGGCTAACAAGGAGTCGCTCGTTGTCGGTGGCGATCTGCTTATGCCGTTGGCGCAGCCGGGTCAGCTTATCCCGGTCGACTCCGAGCATTCTGCCATCTACCAGTGCTATCTGGGCGAGAATCCGCGCGAGGCTCACTGCATTTGGCTTACCTGCTCGGGCGGCCCGTTCTTTGGCCGCACGCGTGGCGAGCTCGATCGCGTGACGCGCGCCGATGCCCTGGCGCATCCTACGTGGGCTATGGGTGCCAAGATCACGATTGACTCCGCCACCCTCATGAACAAAGGTCTGGAGCGTATCGAGGCCATGCATCTGTTTGGCTGCGATCTCGATTTCATTAACGTGGTCGTGCAGCGCCAGTCTAAGATTCACTCCATGGTCGAGTTTGCCGACGGCTCTGTGATGGCGCATCTCGGTGCCTCCGACATGCGCATTCCCATCCAGTTTGCCTTCTCGTATCCCGAGCGTTGGGATACGCCGGCTCCGCGTATTGATTTCCGCGAGTTGGGGCAGCTTACCTTTGACGCGGCCGATATGGATACCTTTCGCTGCCTTGCGCTGGCCGAACGTGCCGGCAAGACGGGCGGCACCATGCCGTGCGTGCTCAATGCCGCCAACGAGGTCGCCGTCGATGCCTTCCTGCATGATGGCTGCAGTTTTACCGATATCGACCGCATTGTGGAATCCTGCATGGATGCTCACGATGCGCAGACGGTCGATTCGTTTGATCAGCTTCGCGAAATCGATGCGTGGGCGCGTGAAAAGGCCGCGCAGGTGCTCGCCGCAACCCGTTCTTAACCCATAAGGATTGCTTTTTCGTTTTATGGATACTGTTCTGAGCGTTCTCTCATCGGTCTTTTGGGGCCTGCTGATGCTTTCCGTCCTCGTGTTTTTGCACGAGGGCGGCCACTTTTTGGCGGCGCGTGCCTGCGGTGTCCGCGTGACTGAGTTCTTTTTGGGCCTGCCGTGTCGTTTTGATATCCACCACGCGTCGCGTCGTACCGGCACCAAGTTTGGCGTGACGCCGCTGCTGCTGGGTGGCTATGCGGCCATTTGTGGCATGGATCCGACCGACGTCTCGTGTGCCGACCGCGTGCTTGCTGCCATCTATCGCCACGGCCGGGTGACGGTGGCCGATCTTGCCGTCGAGCTCGGGCTGTCCGAGGAGGATGTCCTCGAGGCCTGTGCTTTGCTGTTGGGCTGGGGCTCCATCGCTCCCTGGTATGAAGAAGGGGAAAAGCCTTCGCCCAGTTACTATCCCACCAAGTACCAGACCCTGCCGCGTGATGCGGCGGGTTATACCACCTTTGACGGCCGTCGGTTCGATCGTGAGCACGCGACTGCCGAGGGCGATGTATGGGAACTGCCGTGCGGCGAGTCCGAATTCCTTGCACGCGAGCGCTCGCACACCTATTTGGGTCAGGGCTTTGTCAAGCGTGCCTTTATGCTGCTTGCGGGCATTATCGTCAATATCCTGACGGGCTTTTTGCTCCTTATGAGCATCTATTCCATCGCAGGTGTCACGGTGCCGGTGGATACCAATGTGATCGGCCAGGTTGACGAAGGCTCGGTTGCCGCAGCGGCGGGAATCGAGGGCGGCGACGCAATCCTTTCGGTCGACGGAGTATCGTGCTCTACTTGGATGGACGTATACGATGCCATCGGCAAGGCTGCCGGTAAGGACGATATCGCCATTGAGTACGAGCGTGACGGTAAACAGCATACGACCACGGTTGCGCTCAAAGAGGACGAGCGCCTCGGTGTGTATGCCTCTACGCAGGTGGTCCGTTTAGACCCCATCACGTCGGCTCGCCTGTCGTTCTCCTATGTCGTGCAGACAGCGGAGGGTGTGATGCGCCTGCTCCAGCCGCAGCATACGATGGAGATTCTCGATCAGTCCTCATCGATCGTGGGTATTAGCGTTATGTCCTCACAGGCTGCTGCCGCTGGCCCTGCAACGTTCCTTTCGTTTGCCGCCCTCATTTCGTTCTCGCTTGGCTTTATGAACCTGCTGCCTATCCCACCGCTCGATGGCGGCAAGCTGGTCATCGAGATCATTCAAAAGATTGCTGGCCGCGAGCTTCCGCTCAAGGTCCAGTCGATCGTGAGCTATGTGGGCATCGCGCTTTTTGCGCTGCTGTTTGTCTATATGCTTCGTTCCGACATCCTTCGATTTATTCTGTAGGGGAGTGTTTGGATTGTCTTTATCCCATCCTTTGCCTCGCGAGCTGACGCGCCCCGTGCATGTGGGCGGCGTGCAGATCGGTGGCGGTGCGCCGGTGGTGGTCCAATCCATGACCTGCACCGATACCGCTGATGCCCAGGCAACGCTTGCGCAAGTGCGTGCTTTGGCGCAGGCTGGCTGCGATATCGTGCGCGTGAGCGTGCCCACCGAGGCTGCGCTTGAGGGTTTCCGCACCATCTGCGCCGAGTCTCCGGTGCCGATTGTCGCCGATATCCACTTTAACCATAAGCTCGCCATTGGTGCCGTTGAGGCCGGTGCTGCCAAGCTGCGCATCAATCCCGGCAATATCGGCGATTGGGCCAAGGTTGACGCGGTGATCGATGCTGCGGGTGCCGCTGGCTGTGCGATTCGTATCGGCGTCAATGCCGGTTCGCTTGAGCAGGATATCGCCGAGCGCGACGACCTTACGCAGCCCGAAAAGCTCGTGATGTCGAGCGAGCGTTTCGTTAAGCATTTTGAAGACCGCGGCTTTACGAACATTGTGCTTTCGGCCAAGGCCCATAGCGTGCAAACGACGCTCGATACCTATCGAGCCCTGTCGCGCGAGATTCCCCACGTTCCGCTTCACCTGGGCGTGACGGAGGCCGGAACCAAGCTGCAGGGCACCATCAAGAGCTCGGTGGGCCTTGGTATCCTGCTGTCTGAGGGTATCGGTGACACCATGCGCGTCTCGCTCACGGCCGATCCGGTTGAGGAGCCGCCGGTTGCCTGGGGAATTTTGCAGTCGCTGGGCCTGCGTCGCCGTGGTCCCGAGATTGTCTCGTGCCCCACGTGCGCCCGCTGCCAGGTTAACCTGATTCCTATCGCCGAGGAAGTAACCGAGCGGCTTAAGAACTATGCCGCGCCACTTTCGATTGCCGTCATGGGATGTGCCGTTAATGGCCCCGGTGAGGCTTCTGATGCCGACCTGGGCGTTGCTTGCGGACGTGGTCAGGCCCTGCTCTTTTCGCATGGCCAGATCATTGGTAAAGTAGCTGAGGATCAAATTGTCGACGCGCTTATGGCCGAGGTCGACAAGCTTATTGAGGAGAAATAAATGACTCGAGCAATGTATATGTCTAAGCTCTATGCGCCGACGCTTAAAGAGGATCCGGCCGACGCCGAGCTTGCAAGCCATCGTCTGCTGCTTCGTGCCGGTATGATCCGCAAGGAGGCCGCCGGTCTCTATTCCTATCTGCCGCTCGCTTGGCGCTCGATTCGCAAGATCGAGAACATCGTGCGCGACGAGATGGATGCCGCCGGCGCCCAGGAGCTCATGATGCCCATTATGGTCGATGCCGAGCTGTGGCGTGAGTCCGGCCGCATCGATGCCTATGGTAAGGAGCTCGTGCGCTTTGACGACCGTCATGGTCGCGAGTTTGTGCTGGGCCCCACGCACGAGGAGACCGTCACGGCCCTGGTGCGCAACGAGCTGCGCTCCTATAAGCAGCTGCCCGTCAACCTGTACCACATTCAGGACAAGTTCCGCGATGAGTTCCGTCCCCGCTTTGGCCTGATGCGCGGCCGTGAGTTCATCATGAAGGACGCCTACAGCTTCTCTGCCACGCAGGAGAGCCTGCAGGAGGAGTACGACAAGATGAAGCAGGCCTACGCCAACATCTGCGAGCGCTGCTACATCAAGGCTCTGCCCGTTGTCGCCGACTCCGGCGAAATCGGCGGCGACACCTCCGTCGAGTACATGGCTCTGGCCGACGCCGGCGAGGCTTCGCTCGTCTACTGCGACGATTGCGGCTTTGCTGCCGATGACGAGGCTGCAAGCACCAAGGTCGTTGTGACCGAGGGCCCCGGCGATGGCACGCTCACCAAGGTCGAGATTCCGGGTATGGGCACCATCGAGGCCGTTGCCAAGTTCTTCGGCTTCCCCGAGAACGGCACTCGCAAGTCGCTGGCGTTGATCGACTCCGAGGGCAAGCCAGTCGTGGCCATTGTCCCGGGCGACCACGAGCTCAACGACTGCAAGGCCGAGCATGTCTTTGGCAAGGGCTATCGCATGATGACCGACGAGGAGCTCCAGACCTACGGTCTGCACAAGGGCTTTATCGGACCGGTTAACCTGCCCGAGGGCATCCGTCTGGTGTGCGACGAGAGTCTGCGCGAGTCCAAGCAGTGGGCCTGCGGTGCCAACGAGGTTGATTATCACTTTACCGGTGCCTGCCCCGAGCGTGACTTTACCGTCGACGAGTGGGCCGACCTGGTTACCGTCGTTGCCGGCGATCCCTGCCCGCACTGCGGCAAGCCGCTTTCCGCTGCTCGCGGTATTGAGGTCTCCCAGGTCTTCCAGCTGGGCACCAAGTACTCCGAGGCCATGGGTGCCACCTTTATGGACGAGGACGGCAAGGATAAGCCGCTTATCATGGGTTGCTACGGCGTTGGCGTGTCTCGCTCGCTCGCTGCCGTCGTGGAGCAGCACAACGACGAGCACGGCATCGTCTGGCCGGTCTCCGTTGCCCCGTACGAGGTTGCTGTGATTCCGCTCGACCCCAAGAAGGAGGAGTGCGCTACCGTCTGCGAGCAGATCGTTGATGGCCTGTGCGCCGAGGGTATCGAGGTCGTCGTCGACGACCGCGACGAGCGTCCCGGCTTTAAGTTTGCCGACAACGACCTTATGGGCTTCCCGTATCAGGTCGTTCTGGGTAAGCGTGGCCTCAAGAACGGCACCGTCGAGCTCAAGGACCGTGCCACGGGTGAGCGCGAGGACGTGGCGATCGACGAGGTCGTCGCCAAGGTCGCCGAGCTTGTGAAGGCGGCACGCCGTTAATCGGCGATTTCGCTTGTAGTTCGATATACGGGACGGCCCCGCATTTCTCCAGATAGGGGAGATGCGGGGCCGTCCTTTTATCTTGTCGACGTACTCAATCGCTAAAAGGAAACCCCACAGCCCATGCGAGCTGCGGGGTTTCCTTTGTGCCTCCGATGCGAAATAAATCGCTCAGATATTACTGATAATCGACGACGTCGATCCAGTTCTTCAGGAACTCATCGTTCACGTTGCGCTTACGAGCGAGCTCGGAAGCGGCGACGATGCTCGTCCACTGACGCACGACCTGCATGGGCATGTCGGCGCGGTCGCAGTAGAGCTCCAGGTATGCCTCGGCCTGATCCTTGCTGTTGAGGGCAAAGAGCAGGTAGGTGGTGGCAACGTCGGCAGCAGGGGAGCCCTGGGTGGCGTGTGCCCAGTCGCACACATAGAGCTGGCCGTCGTCACCGACGATGACATTGGAGGGGTTGAAGTCGCCGTGGCAGACCTTGAACTCCTTGGTCATGCCGTCCAGACGCTCCTGAAGGTTGTAGCGCGTGGTGGCATTGAGCTGATCAAGGCTGTCGATCATGCGGGCGAACTTATCGCGCTGACGGTTGAGCAGCGGGGAGGTGTAGCCGTGGATCTCGATCTGGAGGTCGACGAACATCTCGAGGTACTCACCGAAGCGCTGGGGCTCGGCAGTCATCTTCTCGGCAAGGGTGGTGCCCGGAACCTTCTCGGTCACGAGCGCCCAGCCGTTGGCGTTCTCGAGCTGGGAAACCTCGAGAGCCTTGGGGCTGCGGATGCCGCACTCATTGATGCGGGCAAGATTCAAAGCCTCGTTGAACACGTCGGAGACAGGCTTGGTCTCGTTAAAGACCTTGACGATCTTGTCGCCCAGGTCGTAAACGACCTTGTTGCCACGGCGGACGAGCTCGGTCTTGGAATCGGGTAGCAGCATGGTTGCATCCTTTCAACGATGCGATAGAAGCGACGGCGGGGGTGTGTGAAACACCCGTGCACCCCCGCCGTTAAAAACCGTGCTAGAACTAGCAGACGGCGTAATCCTGAGGCTCACGGCCGTAGTAGGCGTCCAGGTAGAGCTCCTTGATCTCGCTCATGAGCGGATAGCGCGGGTTAGCGCCGGTGCACTGGTCGTTGAATGCCTGCTCGGTCATCTCGTCGAGGGTGTCGAGGAAGTACTGCTCGTCAACACCGTAGTCGGCGATGGTCTTCTTGACACCGATGAAGTCCTTGAGCTCCTCGAGCTTCGTGATGAAGTTCTCGAAGACCTCCTTGTCGTCCTTGCCCTCGATGCCGCAGTACTTGGCCATCTCGGCGTAGTTGTGCAGCGCGTTGGGGTAAGGATACTGGGAGAAGGTACCCATCTTGACGGGAGCCTCGGCGGCGTTGTAGCGCATGACGCGGGTCAGGATGACGGCGTTTGCGAGGCCGTGGGGCAGGTGATGGAAAGCGCCGAGCTTGTGGGCCATGGAGTGGTTGAGGCCCAGGAAGGCGTTGGCGAAGGCCATACCGGCCATGCAGGAGGCGTTGTGCATCTCCTCGCGGGCATGCGGGTCCTTGGCGCCGTTCGTGAAGCTGGAGGGCAGGTTCTCGAAGACGAGCTTGGCAGCGCGCTCGGAGAGGCCCTTGGTGTAGTCGGAAGCCATGATGGAGACGTAGGACTCGATGGCGTGGGTCATGACGTCGATGCCGGAGGCAGCGGTCAGGCCGCGCGGGGCGGTCATGCAGTTGTCGGCGTCGACGATAGCCATGTTGGGGAGCAGCGCGTAGTCGGCGAGCGGCCACTTGATGCCGGTCTCCTTGTCGGTGATGATGGCGAACGGCGTGCACTCGGAGCCGGTACCCGAGGAGGTCGGGACGGCGACGAAGTAGGCCTTCTTGCCCATCTCGGGGAAGGTGAAGATACGCTTGCGGATGTCCATGAAGTCCATGGCCATGTCCTCAAACTTGCACTCGGGGTGCTCGTACATCATCCACATGATCTTGCCGGCGTCCATAGCGGAGCCACCGCCGACGGCGATGATGACGTCCGGCTCAAAGAGAGCCATCTGCTTGGCGCCGCGACGTGCGCACTGCAGCGACGGATCGGGCTCGACGTCGTAGAAGCAGTCGTGGGCGATGCCCATCTCGTCGAGCTTGGCCTCGATGGCGCGGGTGTTGCCATTCTTGAAGAGGAACTGGTCGGTGACGATGAAGGCGCGCTTCTTGCCCATGACGTTGCCCAGCTCGTCGAGGGCGACGGGCGTGGAACCCTTCTTGAAGTAGACCTTCTCGGGAGCGCGGAACCACAGCATGTTCTCACGGCGCTCGGCCACAGTCTTAACGTTGATCAAGTGCTTCACCCCAACGTTCTCGGAGACGGAGTTGCCGCCCCAGGAGCCGCAGCCCAGGGTCAGAGACGGCTTCATGCCAAAGTTGTACAGGTCACCGATGCCGCCGTGCGAGGACGGGGTGTTGATGACGATACGGCAGGCCTTCATGACGTGCTCGAACAGGCTGATCTTCTCGGCCTGGGCGGGGTGCACGTACAGAGAGGCGGTGTGGCCCGGGCCACCGGCGAGCACCAGGTGCTCGGCCTTGTCGACGGCCTCCTGGAAGTCCTTGGCGTGGTACATGGCCAGGACCGGGGAGAGCTTCTCGTGGGAGAACTCCTCCTTGGCGGGGTCGGTGGAGGTGACCTCGGCGATCAGGATCTTGGTCTTGGCGGGAACCTCGATGCCGGCGAGCTCGGCGATCTTGGCGGCAGCCATGCCGGGGATGCGGTGATCGAGGGCGCCGTTCTTGAACATAGCGGCACGCAGGGCCTCCATCTCGGCACCCTGCTTGACGAAGTAGCAGCCGCGCTTCTGGAACTCGGCCTTGACCTGGTCATAGATGCTGTCGATGACGGTCACGGACTGCTCGGAAGCGCAGATCATGCCGTTGTCGAAGGTCTTGGAGTGGATGATGGAGTTGACGGCGAGCAGCACGTCGGCGGTGTCGTCGATGATGACCGGGGTGTTACCGGCGCCAACGCCCAGGGCGGGCTTGCCCGAGGAGTAGGCGGCCTTGACCATGCCCGGGCCACCGGTGGCGAGGATGATGTCGACGTCGCGCATGACCATGTTGGTCAGCTCGATGGAGGGGACATCGACCCAGCCGATGATGCCCTCGGGGGCGCCGGCCTTGACGGCGGCGTCAAGCACGAGCTTGGCAGCGGCGATGGTGCACTTGGCAGCTGCCGGGTGCGGGGAGATGATGATGCCGTTGCGGGTCTTCAGGCTGATCAGCGTCTTGAAGATCGCGGTGGAGGTGGGGTTGGTCGTCGGGATGACGGCGCCCACGATACCGATGGGCTCGGCGATCTTGGTGATGCCGTAAGCCTCGTCGCGCTCCAGAACGCCACAGGTCTTGGTGTTCTTGTAAGCGTTGTAGATGTACTCTGCGGCGTAGTGGTTCTTGATGACCTTGTCCTCAAGAACGCCGCGGCCGGTCTCCTCGATGGCCATCTTCGCCAACGGGATACGAGCCTTGTTGGCGGCCATGGCGGCCTCGTAGAAGATCTTGTCGACCTGCTCCTGCGTGTACGTAGCAAAAAGCGCCTGGGCCTCTCGCATCTGAGCGAGCTTAGCCTCAAGCGCCTCAACGTTGTCCACAATTGCGGGAGTAGTGTTTTCCGGTGACTTTTTCACCATTTGTGTCTCCTTGCGATCGGAGATTTACCCTACGCCTTGCATGATAGCAAGAAATTATTCGGCGAACGGTAAGATTCCCGTAAAAGGCACACTAAAACGCTTCAACTAAATGAAGCGTTTTAACTAAAATCTATCTGGCTGCTGCATCGTCCCGCTCATTGGGGACAGGCTTACATGAGTATTTCAATGGGAAAACGGGGAGAACGGGGCATCTGTTTAACAATCGCTATTCGCGGGTCGCGGTTGAGTCGGACACGCAGACGGTGCAGCTGCTCGATTATATCCCTCTCAATCCGGTGAAAGGTGCGATCAACTCACTCGAGGCGTACCGTTGGTCAAGCTACAAGGCATACCGGCTGGGCTTAGATCCCTTTGACATCTGTGACGCGGCCCCTATGCTCGAAAACACTCATGTAAGTCTGTCCCCAATGAGTGCAAAAAGGCGCCCTCCACATGGAGGACGCCTTTGGTAAGTTCTATGTGAACGCGAGGTCTTTGACCCGGAGAGTCCGAGGTACTTGTTGGTAAGACCTTATTTAGGAGCGCGCAACCTTGCCGGACTTGAGGCAGGTGGAGCAAACGTTCATCTTGCGACGGTGACCATCGACGACGACGTAGACGCGCTGGATGTTGGGGCGGAACTTACGGTTGGTGACGCGGTGAGAGTGGCTGATAGAGCGACCGGCAACGGGGTGCTTACCGCAAACTTCGCAAACTTTGGACATAACTGACCCTCCTTGGGCGACAAACGAACATGTCGCGTTAACAAACAAGCCTGAACTATAGCACAGAAGCATGTCTCTGTGCGCAATCTACACAGAGACATTCCTCTTTTGGCGATAGTGCCCACGCTACGGCCCTGGACGTAGATCCGATTTGCGTGCGGCAGAGGGGATTATGCCAGCTCGCAAAAAGGTTTTCAAGCGCGTCCCACAAATATATATAGGTTTATGGAGCTATTGGCTCCGTTTACGGATTGACTAGTATTTATGCTCGCATTTGAGCCCGAGGTTGGCTACACTATGCCTTGGCCATTAAAGGGGTACGAGATACCCACATGGAATTACATAGCTGTCAATGAGCAGTACTTCCTGTGGGTGTCTGGTCCGCTTTGAGCGGTCGGGCATCTATTTTTTTTGACTGTGTCAGCAGTCAAGACATGTGAGGAAGGAGATCGATGGGCACGACTTCCCCCAAGGCGGTCATCATGGACGAGACCGCCGTCAACCGAGCGATGACCCGCATCGCGCACGAGATCCTCGAGCGCAACGAGGGCTGTGAAGACCTCGCTCTGGTCGGCATCGTCACGCGCGGCGACCTTCTGGCAAAGAAGCTCGCCGAGGCGATCAAGGAGATCGAGGGTGTCGACGTTCCGCTCGGCAGCCTGGACATCAGCTTCTATCGCGATGACTATGCGACCAATTTCGCTCCCGCGATCCACGCTACCAACATTCCCTTCAGCGTCGACGGCAAGCGCGTCGTGCTGGTGGACGACATCCTGTACACGGGTCGCACCATCCGCGCCGCTCTGGACGCCGTTATGGACCTGGGCCGTCCGAGCCGAGTCGAGCTGGCAGTTCTCGTTGACCGCGGTCACCGCGAGCTCCCTATCTCGCCGGACTTTGTCGGCAAGAACGTTCCCTCGTCGCACGAGGAGAACGTGCACCTATATATGAAGGAAGTCGACGGCCGCACCGCTGTCGAAATCAACGACGTCGCGCCGGGTTCCCACGTGGGCTCCGCGCCGCTGGGAGGTGAGTAGTACCGTGGCGTTCAATCATAAGCATCTGATCGACATTACCGAGTACTCCGAAGAGGACATCAAGCTCATCCTCGAGACCGCCAAGGCGTTCTCTGAGGTCAACGAGCGTGCTATCAAGAAGGTCCCCACGCTCAAGGGCAAGACCATCGTCAACATGTTCAACGAGCCTTCGACGCGTACCCGCAGCTCCTTCGAGCTCGCCGAGAAGCGTCTTTCGGCCGACAGCCTCAATTTCGGCGGCTCCTCGACCTCCACGGTCAAGGGCGAGAGCCTCGTCGATACCGTCGAGACCCTCAACGCCTACAAGATCGACTGCATCGTCGTGCGCGACAAGCACGCCGGTGCTCCCTACATCGTCACGCAGAATTCGCCCGCTAGTGTTATCTGCGCCGGCGACGGTAAGCACAATCACCCCACGCAGGCTCTGCTCGACCTGTACACCATCTGGGAGCACAAGGGTGACTTCCACGGTCTGAAGGTCGCCGTTGTTGGTGACATCGCCCACTCCCGCGTTTGCGGCTCGCTGATTCCTGCGTTGAAGATCATGGGCTGCGAGACCTACGCCGTCGCCCCCGGCACGCTGCTGCCGCCGGCGCCCGAGGTTCTGGGCTGCGACCACGTGACGAGCGACCTCGATTCCGTCCTGCCCGAGCTGGACGTCGTCTACATGCTGCGCGTACAGCAGGAGCGCCTCGAGGGTGCCCCGTTCCCGACCATTCGCGAGTACCACAAGCTCTTCGGCCTGACCAAGGACCGTGAGAAGCTCATGAAGCCCGACGCGATCATCTGCCACCCGGGCCCCATCAACCGCGGCGTCGAGTTCGACTCCTATATGGCCGACCACCCGCAACGCTCCGTCATCCTGGAGCAGGTCTACGCCGGTATCTGCGTGCGTATGGCTATCCTGTATCTGCTGCTTGGAGGTGCCGATAATGGCCTTGCTTCTTAAGAATGCCCACGTCGTCGACCCGTCCGTCGAGCTTGACGGTGTCGTTGACGTCCTGATTGACGGCGACAAGATCGCCGAGGTCGGCGAGAACCTCGCCGCCGAGGGAGCCGTGGTCCGCGACCTTTCCGGTAAGTACCTCGTCCCTGGCCTGGTGGACATGCACGTCCACCTGCGCGAGCCCGGCTACGAGGTCAAAGAGGACATCGCGAGCGGCACCCGCGCAGCTGCCAAGGGCGGCTTCACCGGCGTGTGCGCTATGCCCAACACCGATCCCGTTACCGATAACGGTACCGTCGTTGAGTTCGTCAAGTCCCGCGCTGCCGAGGTCGGTCACTGCCGCGTCTATCCGTCGGGCGCCATGACCCGCGGTCTTAAGGGCGAGGCCATGTCCGAAATGGGCGATATGGTCGCCCACGGCGCCGTTGCCTTCACCGACGACGGTCGCGGCGTGCAGGGTGCAGGCATGCTCCGTCGCTGCATGGACTACGGCAAGATGTTCGGCAAGGTCTTTATGAGCCACTGCCAGGACGAGGACCTGGTCGGCCACGGCCAGATCAACGAGGGCAAGGTCTCGACCCGTCTGGCTCTTGAGGGCTGGCCGGCTGCCGGCGAGGAGCTCCAGATCGCTCGCGACATCGAGATCGCCAAGCTGACCGGTGCCAAGCTGCACATCCAGCACATCTCTACCGCCCATGGCCTGGAGATCGTGCGTGCCGGCAAGGCCGCTGGCGTTCAGGTTACCTGCGAGGCAACCCCGCACCACATGTTCCTGACCGAGAACGACCTGGACGAGACCTACAACACCTCGCTCAAGGTCAATCCGCCGCTGCGCACCGACGAGGACGCCGAGGCCATCCGTCAGGGTGTCATCGACGGCACCGTCGACGTTATCGTCACCGATCATGCTCCCCACACCCCGTGGGAGAAGGCCCGCGAGTTCGAGCTTGCGCCCTTTGGTATGATCGGCCTCGAGACCTCGCTGTCGCTCGTACTCACCGAGCTGGTCAACACGGGCAAGATGAGCGTGGGCCGCATGGTCGAGCTCATGGCCATCAAGCCGCGTGAGATCCTGGGTCTGGACCAGGTTCAGGTCAAGGCGGGCTCCGTTGCCGACCTGACCGTCTTCGACCCCGCTGCAACCTGGACGGTCGGCGAGGACGGCTACGAGTCGCGCGCCGAGAACTCCGGTTTTGCCGGCCGTACGCTCACCGGTCGTGCCACCGATGTGTTCGTCGGCGGTAAGCAGACGCTTGCCGACGGCTGCATCTGCTAGCATAGCCTTATCGCTTTTGTGCGCGGCGCCCTTGCGGTGCTGCGCTTTCTGTTCGCCTGAACCATGCAACCGCATGGGGGATTGGAGCGTCTATGCCCACACCTTCCACTGCACGCATGCACGACTTCGAGGTCGTCTCGAACCAGGAGATCGCCGACGGCATCTTCTCGCTCGTTATCTCGGCCCCCAAGCTTGCAAGTGCGCTCAAGCCCGGTCAGTTCGTGAATATCGCCGTGCCGGGCGATGCTTCCTCGCTGCTTCGCGTGCCCCTGAGCTTCTATCGTGCCGACGCCGAGGCCGGCACCGTCGAGCTGTGGTACGCCGTCGTGGGCGATGATACCCGTCGTCTGTCGCAGATGGCCCTTGGCTCCACCTCCAACCTGCTGGGCCCTGGCGGCCGCGGCTGGTTCGTGCCCGAGGGTACCAGGAAAGCACTGCTCGTCGCCGGCGGCATTGGCGTTCCGCCTGTGCTCTGCCTGGCTGACATGCTTGCCAAGCAGGGTGTAGCCGTCGACGTGTGCCTGGGCTTTTGCACCGCGTCCAAGGCCGTGGGCGTCGATGAGTTCCGCGCGCTGGGAGCCACGGTCAACGTGTGCACCGACGACGGCTCGTTGGGCACGCACGGCTTCTGCACCGATCCTGCCGCCGAGCTGCTCGGCGAGGGCGGTTACGACTACGTCGCCAGTTGCGGTCCCGCCGTCATGATGGAGAAGGTCGCCGCCGCTGCCGCCGAGGCCGGCGCGTACTGCGAGGTGTCGCTCGAGCGCATGATGAGCTGCGGCTTTGGTGCCTGCAACACCTGCAATGTCGAGACGGTCGACGGTATGAAGGGCGCTTGCATGTGCGGCCCCGTGTTCGATGCTTCCAAGGTGGTGGTCTTCTAGTGGGTACCGTGAACATGGCCGTCGATTTCGGCGGCGTCAAGATGCAGAACCCCATCAACACCGCAGCCGGTACCTTTGGCTACGGTTGGCAGTTCCAGAACTTCTTCGATGTCTCCCAGCTGGGTGCCATCACCACCAAGGGTTGCGCTGCCGAGCCCTGGCCCGGCAATCCCGCACCCCGCATGGCCGAGATCCCCGGCGGCATGATCAATTCCGTGGGCCTGCAGAACCCCGGTGTGGCCGCTTTCGCCCGCGAGTCCGGTCCGTGGCTCGAGCAGCTCTCCAAGGACGGCTGCCAGGTCATC
This sequence comes from uncultured Collinsella sp., assembly GCA_959019775.1. Taxonomy (GTDB): domain Bacteria; phylum Actinomycetota; class Coriobacteriia; order Coriobacteriales; family Coriobacteriaceae; genus Collinsella. The sequence continues at coordinate 73,620 of CAUEPS010000003.1, read as the reverse complement.
TGCCAGGTTGCCGGTCATTCCGTGGACGAGTTCGTCCGTGCGCTCGAGATGTATGTCGAGCTGTGCCCCTGGGCTGCCGGCTATGAGATCAACGTGAGCTGTCCCAACATTGCCGCCGGCGGTGCCGCCATGGGCTCCACGCCCGAGGGCGCCTCTGCCGTCATGGCCGCCTGCCGCAAGGTGACCGACAAGCCGCTGTTTGTGAAGATGGCCCCGGTCAACGTCGCCGAGATCGCCCGCGCCCTCGAGGCCGCCGGCGCCGACGGCCTTTCGGTCATCAACTCCATCCAGGGTATGGCCATCGACGTTCACACCCGCAAGTCGCGTGTGGCCAAGCCCAAGGGCGGTCTTTCGGGCCCGCTGTGCCATCACATCGCCGTGCGTATGGTCTGGGAGGTTGCCCAGGCCGTCGATATCCCCATCAACGGCGTCGGCGGCGTCATGACCGGTGAGGATGCGGCCGAGTTTATCCTGGCTGGCGCTACCTGCGTATCGGTCGGTATGGCCAACTTCGTCGATCCGTGCGCTTCGCTCAAGATTGCGCGCGAGCTCGAGGCCTGGGCCGAGTCCCAGGGCGTGAAGGACATCAACGAGTTGGTAGGTGCTTTCGAATGCTAGAGACCGATGCCCGCGACCGCGTTATCGTCGCCCTCGACTGCGACCGTGAGCGTGCGCTCGAGCTCGCCCATGAGCTTTCGGGCCATGCCGCCTGGCTTAAAGTGGGCATGACGCTCTATTACGCCGAGGGCCCCGAGATCGTCAAGACCTTTAAGGACCTGGGCTTCAAGGTCTTTCTCGACCTTAAGTTCCATGACATTCCGCATCAGGTGCGCGGTGCCGCTCGCTCGGCCTCGCTTGCCGGTGCCGACCTGCTTTCGGTTCACGGCTTGGGTTCGGGTGCCATGCTCGCCGCCTGCCGTGAGGGTGCCGAGGAAGCGCGCGAGGATCGAGCCAAGCTCGTCGCCATCACCGTGCTTACGAGCATGAATCAGGATGCGCTGAACGAGATCGGCGTCGAGTCGCCCGTTGCCGAAGAGGCCGCCTGTCTGGCAAAACTCGCCCAGGCCAACGGTATCGACGGAATCGTGTGCTCGCCGATGGAGGCTCATGACATGCGTGAGCTGCTGGGCCCCGATGCGCTGATTGTGACCCCGGGCGTGCGTCCGGTTGGTGCTGCGCTGGGCGATCAGTCCCGCGTGGCCACGCCTTCCCAGGCTATCGAGCGCGGCGCGAGCCATATCGTGGTTGGCCGCCCCATTACCGGAGCCGACGATCCGGTTGCCGCGTTTGACGCCATCGTTGTCGAGCTGGTCGAAAACGTCGCATAAAAGATTCCCTCAAGTCACCACTTTTGGGTCTCAATAGCACAAATTAGCCCCTGTGCCTGCGAAAACTTTCCCATCCTTTGTGTGGAATCGCAGGTCGGGGGCTCATCTTTTAGCGCGATATATTGCACTTTTTGCGGGTATCGTCTAACCTATGGAGCCGCGATTGGCCATTTTGTACGTTTTACGTGCTAAAATGCCAAATAATGAATCAGATATAACCCAACTATTTGGAGGTACGAATGGCACTCCCTCAGCTTACCGATGAGCAGCGCAAGCAGGCTCTTGAGAAGGCTGCCGCCGCGCGTCACGCTCGCGCAGAGCTCCGTGAGCAGATCAAGAAGGGCGAGAAGTCCCTCGAGTCCGTGCTCAACTCCGATGACCCCATTGCTTCCCGCATGAAGGTTTCCACCCTCATTGAGTCTCTCCCCGGTTATGGCAAGGCCAAGGCCGCCAAGATCATGGAGGAGCTCGGCATCTCCGCTACCCGTCGCGTCCAGGGCCTTGGCGTCCGTCAGCGCGAGCAGCTCCTCGAGCAGCTGACCAAATAAGTGAGCGCTCAGGATTCAAAGCTCTTTGTGATTTCTGGACCGTCAGGCGCGGGCAAGGGCACGCTCGTCACTCGTGTGCGCGAGCGTCGCTCTAACCTGGGCCTGACGGTTTCGGCTACCACGCGAGCCCCACGCAAAGGCGAGGTCGATGGCGTCAATTACTTTTTCCTGACGCGCGAGGAGTTCGACCGCCGCGTGGCAAACGGTGAGTTTGTTGAGTGGGCCGAGGTCCACAGTAACTGCTATGGCACGTTGGTGAGCGAGGTCCAGTCCAAGCTCGCCTCTGGTTCGTCTCTCATCTTGGAGATCGATGTCCAGGGTGCCTTGCAGGTCAAGGAGCGTTTTCCCGAGGCCGTGCTGATCTTTATCAAGCCACCCTCGCTCGAGGTGCTCCGCGAGCGTCTGGTCGGTCGCGGCACCGAGACGCCCGAGACGATTGAGCTGCGTATGGCAAACGCCGCCCATGAGCTTGCCCTTGCCGACCGCTACGACGACGTCGTGGTGAATGATGATCTCGACCGCGCGACCGACGAGCTCGTTCGCGTTCTCGATATGCATGAAAGGATCTGAGGTCCGTGTCCGTTGTAAAGCCTTGCATTGACGATCTTCTGGAGAAGACCGATCACAACCGCTTCCTGCTCGCTTCGCTTGCCTCCAAGCGTGCCTGCGACATCAATAGCATGCTGCGCGGCCAGCATAACCGCGTGCTTGCCGTTCAGGATGTCGACGACATCACCATCGCGCTCTCTGGCGCCGATACCATCTCGATGGCTATGGACGAGATCGTCGACGGCGATATCTCCTACGACGAGGCCCGTTACGAGAAGGCGCTCGGCCATAAGGTTGCTGAAGCCTAAATGGCGGCTCGCGTCTGCCTGGTCCACTATCACGAGGTTGGACTGAAGGGCAAGAACCGCGCACATTTTGAGCATATCCTCATGGATAACATTAAGGCGGCTTTGGCCGCCTTTTCCGTGAATGCCGTGTCTCGAATTTCCGGTTATATCCTCGTGACCTTTAACGAGCATCAGGCCGACGAGGCGGCGCGTGTCATCCGCACCGTCCCCGGCGTTGCCCGTGTGTCCCTGGCGTACCACACCAACCGCGACCCGCAGGAGTACTGCGCCGCCGCCGTCAAGGCGCTGCGCGAGTTTGGCCCCTTCGATTCGTTTAAGGTGCACGCTAAGCGCTCCAATACCGACTATGAGCTCACCTCGATTGATATTAATCGTCAGGTGGGCGAGGTGCTGTGCGAGGCCTTCCCCGATAAAAAGGTTCAAATGCACGACCCCGATGCGATGGTGCACGTACTGGTGGTCCAGGGTAGCGTTTACGTGTACGCGCGCTCCGAGCGCGGCGTGGGCGGTCTGCCGGTGGGTTCTGCCGGCAAGGTCGTGACGCTTCTGTCGTCGGGTATCGATTCTCCGGTGGCGACCTGGATGCTCGCGCGACGCGGCGCGGTGTGCGTTCCGGTACATTTCTCCGGTCGTCCGCAGACGCCTGATACGAGCGAGTATTTGGTGCAGGACATCATCCGTGCGCTTGAGCCGGGTGTCCAGATCGGCCGCCTGTACGTGGTGCCGTTTGGCGATTGCCAGCGTGAGATTTCCGTCACCTGCCCCAGCAACCTGCGCGTGATCATGTATCGCCGCATCATGTATTCGGTTGCCGAGCGCATTGCGCATATCGAGGGCGCCAAGGCCATCGTGACCGGCGAGTCGCTCGGTCAGGTTGCCTCCCAGACGCTCGAGAACATCATGGCCGTCAACGAGGCCGTGAAGATTCCCGTGTTCCGTCCGCTCATCGGGTCCGACAAGCAGGAGATCATTGCGCGCGCTCAGGAGATCGGCACGTTCGATATTTCCACCGAGGCGGCGCCCGACTGCTGCACGCTGTTTATGCCGCGTCGTCCCGAGACGCACGCCAAACTCGATGCCGTGCACGAGGCCTGGGAGTTGTTCGACCACGAGGAGATGATCGAGCGCTTGCTTAAGCAGACCGAGTACATTGACTTCTCCAGCAACACGTATAAGGCCCCTAAGACCTTAAAACGCAAACATTCGGAGCTTGCTCCGCGTGAGATTTACCAAGATCACGAGTAATTGCCTGCATAGACCGACGATGCGCCCGTATCGTCGGTCTTTTGCTATCTGGGCAAATGATGCCAAGATGTTCATTCGCTGACGTGTGACTGAATAAATGGACACTTTTCCGCAAGGTTTTGGTCAGATTTTGGTTTGACCGCGATAACCAGTGTGGACGTGCGGAGGCTTCGGCGCTCGTTTCCTGACACGATGGTGTTGGGAGGTGTTTGCTATGGCGCAGCGCGAACATCACGAACGGGTTAAACGTATGGACCGCTGGGCAGAAAAGCTGCTCGGGCATAAAGCGGTGGTGGTGGCGATTTTGGTTGTCATTGCCGCCGCGAGCGGCTTGGCGATGGCAAGTTTTAGTAGCCGCTCCGGCGGCGTGTCGTTTGAGCATAGTGATGAGGCAAGCGCCTCAGATGCGCGCGGGGCCGGGGATGCGTCTCCTGATGATGCCGATGGGTCTTCGGGCAAGAGCTCCTCTGCTGCCGAGGTGTACGTTGATGTGGATGGCGCCGTTGTGAAGCCTGGCGTGTATCGGCTCAAAGAAGGAGCACGGGTGTCCCAAGCGATCGATGCCGCCGGAGGGCTTACGGCCGAGGCAGACGTGACAGGGCTTAACCGTGCGTCCAAGATCACAGATGGCCAAAAGATTTATGTACCGACGGTGGGGGAGCAACAAGCGGCTGCGGCGGTCGGCGGGGCCGAAAGTAGTACTGCCACGACTCCTGGCGCGGGGTCTTCGTCGGGGCTCGTGAACATCAATACGGCGAGCGCGGCGGAACTGCAGACGCTCTCGGGCATTGGGCCTTCTATGGCTCAGTCGATTATCGATGAGCGGACAAAGAACGGTGCTTTTGCCTCAGTCGATGACCTGATGCGCGTATCGGGAATCGGTGAGAAGAAGCTCGCCAAAATCAAAGATTGCATTTGCGTATGAGTGCGACCGAGCGCGAGCAAGTGATGCCACCACGGCCATTGATGCCGTGGACGATGGCACTTTGTGCCGGCTTGTGTGTGAGCTGTGGCTTGGTACTTAACATGGCGGCCGATTTGCTGCTGGGTGAGCGGACGACACCCGTCACATTGCTTATGGCCATTCCCGTTGCTGCTGCGGCTTGCATCGTATTGGCTCGGTCCTGTATGCGCCTTATGCGGTGGAGACGATGGCTGTATGCCGCGGCCCTTGGCATCGTGGCGGGGTCGGTCGTGTCCGCGGGTTGGGCGATTGGGGCGCTGCGTGCTTCGAGGGCGCTGGATAATCGGGCTGCGAGCAGTCTTGAATTTGTTGTGCGCGGTGACCCTTCCATCAATGACGGTGCGTACTCCTATACCTGCGATGCGTATGCGGGCGAAAAGCGTTTAGGTCAGGTGCGGCTGTCGTGTGATCGCGAGCTCGGCGTCGGTTCGCATGTACGTGCTATCGGTCGAATTTCGCGCCTTGAGAACGATGCGTATGGGCGCTCGCGCGTACTCCGAGGCGAGGTGCGCAAGGTTAAAGCCGTTCGGATTGTGTCGGTCGATGAGGGCTCTTCGGGGCCGCTGCTTCGATTGCGAAATGGGCTGCTTGCGTCCATCGCGCCTGCGACCGACCCGGCGCGTTCGCTCATAGCCGGTGTCGTCTGCGGTCGTTCGGCCGAGCTGCGCGCCCAGCCGGCGGGCGACTGGTTTTCGGTGACGGGAACGGCGCATCTTATCGCCGTCTCGGGCAGCCATTTGGCTATCGTGGGGTTTGTAATCGAGGGCGTCTTGCAAAAGACTCGGTGTTCACGCGGTCTTCAACGGGCGATATTGGCGATAACGCTTGTGGGTTACGCTTCCTTTACGGGCGCGTCTCCCTCGGCCGTGCGCGCGTGCTGCATGGTGTTCGCGACGCTTGTCGTAAACGGCGCGGGGCGTCGCCGGCACGGCCTTTCGGCACTCTTCGTAACTATGTCCATCTTTGTGCTGCTGCGGCCGACGGTGCTGTTCGAGATGGGCTTTCAGCTTTCATGTGCCAGCGTCTTTGCCATTCTGTGCTTTTGCCCCTATGCGACCTACGCTTTGGGTAAGCTGGGTGTGCCATCGGGCGTTGCCAGCATGCTTTCTGTCACGCTTTGCTCGCAACTGGCGACACTTCCCATCACCATTCCTGCCTTTGGTACGTTCTCGCTCATTGCTCCGCTGGCGAATGCGGTCATCGGTCCGGTGGTGAGTCTCCTGCTTGCTGTGTCGATCGTGCTGGTTCCCTTTTCGCTCGTGGAGCCGTTGCAAGCTTGGGCGCTCGTTGTGCCCATGATTGCCGCCCGTTGCGCGCTGTTCTTCGAGCAGCTGTATGCCGCCGTGCCGGGTGCATCCGTGAGCGTGCCGCCCGATAGCATGTGGATTTATCTAGTGCCGTGTTTGCTGGCGGTTCTGCTGGTCTGTTGGCCGCGTCCCCGTGCACGTCCCATGGCGGTGGGGCTGCTGTGTTTGATGCTTGCAGCGGCCGTTCCGTATGTCTATTGGGATCGATTCGCTCCGCCTTCGGTGACGGTGCTCGATGTGGGGCAGGCCGATGCGATCCTGGTTCGTCAGGGTGGCGCTGTGGCGCTCGTGGACTGTGGGCTCGATGAGCGCGTGGTGTCGGCGTTGGTTCGCAATAACGTGCACCATATCGATGCCGTCGTTGTGACGCATTGGGATGAAGACCACTGGGGTGGTCTTCCCGATGTGCTCGATCAGTTTTCGGTTAGAGCCATTGTGGTTGCGGCCGATGCGCTTGACGGTGCGCCTGCTGAGGTCCTGAATCGCCCCGGCGTAACGTATCGGCAGGTGGCTTGTGGAGACACGGTCGATATCGGCGCGTTTCGGACACGTGTGATGTGGCCGTTTGACACGGTGGATGGCGAGGGCAATGAGGACTCTCTTGTTTTGCTGCTCTCCTATGCTCAGGAAGGCAAGAGCCTGCGCGTGCTCCTCACTGGTGATGCCGAGCTCGATCAAGAGCGCGAGTTTGTACAGGAGGTGGGTGATATCGATGTGCTCAAGCTAGGGCATCACGGCTCAAAAGTTTCCGTCGACACAGACCTGCTGGGCACGCTTAAGCCCGAGCTCTCTATCGCGAGTGCGGGCGAGGGCAACCGCTACGGCCATCCATCCGATGCCTGCATCGATGCGGTTCGCGATGCGGGCGGTGCGTTCGCATGCACCATCGAACACGGTGACATTACCGTCTCGCCGACCGCGAAGGGCTTTGCGATGCGATGCCAGAGACCGTGATGCTGTCGTTGGCGCGGGACCAACCCCTGGGATAAAATGGCACGGTACGAATTCGAGTGTGTGCGAGAGGGGAGCGCAATGTCCGAAACCGGTCTGCTGCCGGCATATCTGATCGTCGGTACCGATGGGGTCAAGCGCGACCACGCCGTCTCGCGTATGAAAGCTCGCTTGGAAAAGTCGGGTATGGTTGAGTTCAACCTCGATGAACGCGACATGACGAAAGATCCCGATATCGAGTCGATCATCGGCTCGCTCAATACCTTTCCCATGGGTAGCGAGTTTCGCCTGGTGATCCTCGACGGCTGCTCCAAGCTTGCCAAAGCGGTCTCGGAACCGCTCGTCGAGTATCTCGCAAGTCCCAGCCCCACGACGGTCTGTCTCATTATCGCCGACTCACTTGCCAAGAATACGCGCCTGTATAAGGCAATCGCCAAGATCGACAAGAAGGCTATCGTCGATTGCTCGGGTACCAAGCGCTGGGAACTGCCGCGCCGCGTTCAGCAGATGGCGACGCAGCACGGTAAGTCCATCTCGACGGCTGCTGCCGAGGAGCTCGTCTCGCGTTCGGGCGAAAACACGCGCATGCTCGATAACGACCTGGCAAAGCTCGCCCAGATGGTCGAGGCGCCCCAGATTGAGCTTGCCGACGTTGAGCGTTGGATCGTGCGTACGGCCGAGGTTCAGCCCTGGGACTTCCTCAACGCCGTCTCGGCTCGCGATATGCGGCGTTCGCTCGAACTCTTTAAGCTTCTGCCCTCCAAGAGCTACGTATGGACCTACACGCTGCTATGCGGTCGCATCCGTGAGCTGATCGTCGCCAAGGCGCTCGATGGGCGTGGGCAGGGGCGTGAGCTCGCCGCGACGCTCAAGCTTCAGGCCTGGCAGGTCAAGAATCACCTTACCTGGGCTCGCCGTTTTTCGATGACCGAGCTCGTTGCCGCGCTCGAGGGCGCCGTCGATGTGGAGCTCGCGCTCAAGGGCTCGGCCGATTCTCAGACCGCGCTTTTGCTCTGGATTACGAACATCTTGAGAAAATCGTGATGATACCTGCCTATTTGACAAATTCGTTCTATCCCTTTGAGGGGGAGCGTGCTATAGTAGGCGCTTGCATGACCTCACCGTGTCTCAGAGGTGTCATACATTTTTTGCAAGGAACTCGAAAGGAACTCCAGAAGTGGCAAACATCAAGTCTCAGAAGAAGCGTATCCGCACCAATGAGGCAGCTCGCATGCGTAACAAGGCTGTCAAGTCCGAGCTCAAGACGCTGACCAAGCACGTCCAGTCCGCCGTCGCCGAGGGCGACGCCGAGAAGGCCCAGGCTGCCCTCAAGACCGTCACCAAGCGTCTCGACATGGCTGCCGCCAAGCATGTTATTCACAAGAACCAGGCTTCCAACCGCAAGTCCGGTCTTGCCAAGCTCGTGAACAGCATCAACGCTTAAGTTGTAAATTTCACACCACACAGATTACGCGCATAAATGGAGCCTGTTTTATGGAACAGGCTCCATTTTTTGTACCGCTCGGGTAAGATAGTCCGCATGAATACTTCAATTGACATTTCCCACATCCGCAACTTCTCGATCGTTGCACATATCGACCATGGCAAGTCCACGATCAGTGACCGCATCCTCGAGCTCACCCATACCGTCGATGAGCGCGACATGGAGTCGCAGCTGCTTGACACGATGGACATCGAGCGCGAGCGCGGCATCACGATCAAGTCCAATGCCGTCCGCGTGTCCTATGACGCCGACGACGGCGAGACGTATCAGTTCAACCTGATCGATACACCGGGCCACGTGGACTTCACCTACGAGGTCTCGCGTTCGCTTGCCGCTTGCGAGGGTGCGGTTCTCGTCGTGGACGCCACTCAGGGCGTCGAGGCGCAGACCGTTTCCAACGCGACGCTCGCCATGAACGCCAACTTGGACATTGTTCCGGCCATCAACAAGATTGACCTTCCCTCAGCGCATCCCGACGAGGTCAAGACCGAGATCGAAGACGATCTGGCCATTCCCGCCGACGATGCCGTGTGCGTGTCGGGCAAGACCGGCGAGGGCATCCACGATCTGCTGGAGTCCATCGTCTTTTTGATCTCGCCTCCCAAGGGCGATGCAAATGCCCCTCTCAAGGCTCTAATTCTGGATTCGTACTTCGATGAGTACCGCGGCGTCGTCGCCACGGTGCGCGTCTTTGACGGTTCAATCAAAAAGGGCGATACCCTGCGCATGATGCAGGCCAAGGGCGACTTTTTGGTCGACGGCGTGGGCGTCAAGCGCCCTGCCGAGACGCCGGTCGATGCCCTGACTGTCGGAGAGGTCGGCTACGTGGTCACGGGTCTGAAGGACCCCGAGGCTGTGCGCGTGGGCGATACCCTTACGTGGGCTTCGAACCCCTGCCCCGAGCCGCTGCCGGGCTACCGCGAGGCCAAGCCCATGGTCTACACGGGCCTGTTCCCCATCGACAACAAGGACTACGAGAACCTGCGCGACGCGCTCGATAAGCTGCATGTCAACGATCCGTCGTTGGTGTGGGAGCCTGAGACGTCGGTGGCACTGGGCTTTGGCTTCCGCGTGGGCTTCCTGGGCCTGCTGCACATGGAGGTCGTCAAGGAGCGCCTGGAGCGCGAGTTCAATCTGGACCTGATCGCCACGAGCCCCTCGGTCGATTACCACGTGTACAAGACTGACGGCGAGATGCTCGATGTCCGCAGCCCGCAGGATCTGCCCGAGGCCACGCGCATCGAGCGTATTGAAGAGCCCTACCTCAAGGCAAAGATCATCTGTCCGCCCGAGTATACGGGTGCCGTCATGCAACTTGCTATCGAGCACCGTGGCGTCACGACCGATATGATCCACCTGACGAGCAAATCGGTCGAGATGCGCTTTGATATGCCGCTCGCCGAGCTCATCTTGGACTTCTTCGACCAGCTCAAGAGCCGCACCAAGGGTTACGCCTCGCTCGACTACGAGTTCAACGAGTATCGCCCCTCCGAGCTCGTCAAGCTCGATATCCTGCTTTCGGGTGACGAGGTGGACGCGCTGTCGTTTATCGTACACAAGGATAAGGCTTATGGCCTGGCCCGCGGCCTGTGCGACAAGCTCAAGGAGATCATCCCGCGGCAGCTGTTCGAGGTGCCTATCCAGGGCGCCATTGGCAACAAGATCATCGCCCGCTCCACCGTTAAGGCGCGCCGTAAGGATGTGCTGGCCAAGTGTTACGGCGGCGATATCTCGCGAAAGCGCAAGCTGCTCGAGAAGCAGAAAGAGGGCAAGAAGCGCATGAAGGCCATCGGTTCGGTCGAGGTTCCGCAGGAGGCCTTTATGGCGATTCTCAAGGTGGACGAGTAGATCCATGGCGCTTTCTGAATACAGCAAGCGGCTGCTGGGCGCCTATGCCGAGCAGCCGTTCCTTATGGCTCCCATGGCGGGCGTAACCGACCCCGCCTATCGCATCATGTGTCGCCGCCGCGGCGCCAACTTTGCCTACAGCGAGATGGTGAGCGTTGCAGGCCTTGTCTATGCCAGCAACAAGACGTGGCGCCTGGTGCTGCCGGCTGTCGAGGAGCAGCAGATTTGCGTGCAACTCTTTGGTTCCAAGCCCGATCAGTTTGCGAGTGCCGTCGCTGCCGTCGAGGAACGCGTGGGCGATCGCCTGTCATTGATTGATATCAACATGGCCTGTCCGGCTCGCAAGGTCGTTACCAAGGGCGAGGGCTCGGCGCTTATGCGCACGCCCGACCTCGCCGAGAAGATTGTCGAGGCAGCGGTGGGTGCGGCGCATGTTCCCGTGACCGTGAAGATCCGCAAGGGTTTTTATGCCGAGGATCGCAATGCCGCAACGTTTGCCCAGATGCTCGAAGGGGCGGGCGCCTCTGCAGTTGCCGTGCACGGTCGTTGTGCCACGCAGCTCTATACGGGCCAGGCCGATTGGTCTGTCGTCGATGAGGTTGCCGAAGCCGTCGAGATTCCCGTGATTGGTTCGGGCGATGTGTTCTCGGCCGAGGACGCTGCTGAGCATCTGAGCGGTTCGGGTGCCAGCGCGGTGTTTATTGCGCGCGGTATCTACGGCAATCCCTGGGTGTTCGGCGATGCACGCGCCCTTGCATTCGATGGCACGCCGGTTCCTTCTCGCTCCTCGGTCGAGCGCCTGGAGGCTCTGCGTGAGCACCTGACGTTGACGCACGAGCTTCTGCCGCTTATGTCACGCGCCCGTACGTATGCAAGCTGGTACTTAAAGGGCATGCCCCATGCCGCCGCCTGGCGCGCTCGGGTGGTGCGCTGCTCCACGTATGAGGAGTTTATGGCGCTGGTCGATGATATCGAGCGCGACATGGTGGCCTGCGAGGCCGCGCTTGCCGCCGGTGAGTCGGTGCCCGCTCATCCGCTGGAGGCCTAACGGTGGCCGTTACCGCGCTGTATGTGCACGTGCCGTTTTGCGCTCAAAAATGCCGCTATTGCGACTTTGACTCCCGCAGCGTGGCGCCGTGCGACCTGGACGCTGCGTTCGATGCCTATTTTGAGCACCTGTATGCGCGGCTCGATGCCTTTGGCAACGCTGGGGCGCTCAGGCAGATCCGCACGGTCTACGTAGGCGGCGGAACGCCTTCGCTGGCAGGGGAGCGCCTGGTGGAACTTGCCCGTCGTATCTCCATGTGGTGCAAGCCCGTTGAGTTTACCTGCGAGGCTAATCCTGAGTCGTTGACTTCGCAGCTCACCGCGGCGCTTGCCGGGGTGGGCGTCACGCGCATTTCTCTGGGAGTCCAAACCCTCGACAACGACGAGCTTGCTGCGATTGGCCGTATTCACGATGCCGAACGGGCGCTCGAGGCTATCGCGACGGTGAAGGATGTTGGGCTCGATGTGTCGTGCGACCTTATGTGCGGGCTTCCCGGACAGACTATGGCGAGCTGGCGATACACGCTTGATAGCGTGCTTGCGGCGGCCCCGCACCATGTGTCGGTCTATCCGCTCACGCTCGAGGAGGGCACGCCGCTTTACCGCATGGCGTGCCGTGACGAGTCACTTGAGCCCGATGAGGATTTCCAAGCCGCATGCATGGACGTTGCGCGCGAGCGGCTGAGTTCGGCGGGCTATCACCCGTATGAGGTGGCGAGCTACGCGCTCGATGGGCATGAATGCGCCCACAACATTGCCTATTGGACCGGACAGGGCTATTTGGGTTTGGGTCGTTCTGCCGCGGGTATGCTCGATGCCGAGGATTTCGATCGCTTGGCCGGGCTGTTTCCTGACGTTCCCGCTCGTGGCGATGCGCATCGCGTGCGACTGGTGCAACGTGACGATGGCGCTACAGCGTTTGAGGCCGAGTACCTGTCGCATCGCGAGGCGGCGGCCGAGGATTTGATGCTCGCCTGCCGCATGACGCGTGGCATTGGGCCCGAACTGTTGGTTCACTCGGCAAGCGTGATTGCTGCAGACGAACTGGCGGCGGCCTGCGACCGTGCGCTCGAGTTGGGCCTTGCCACCTGGGTGCCCGATCATGTTGAAGGACATGCGGGGCGCGTCACCTCAAAAGACGTTATCGCAGGTCGCGCCCGCGCCCGTTTAGCGCCGACCCACCTGGGCTGGCTCGATGGAAATATGCTGTTCGAGCTGTTTTGGGGTCTAGCCTAGGCCGCTCGGGTAGAATTACCGCAATATATACGCTGCTGTGAGCAGGAGGTTGCCGCGCATGGCGACGATGAACGAAAAAGATTACTACGAGATTTTGGGTGTCTCCAAGGACGCCACCTCGCGTGATATTCAAAAGGCCTTCCAACAAAAGGCCCGCAAGCTCCATCCGGACGTCAATAAAGAGCCGGATGCCGAGGAGAAGTTTAAAGAGGTTTCCGAGGCCTACGCCGTGCTTTCGGACGAGCAGAAGCGTGCGCGTTACGACGCCATGCGGTCGGGTAATCCCTTTGCCGGTGCACCGACGGCTTCGACTTATGGCGGTGGCTATGCCGGCAGCGCCGGTTACGGCAATCCCTTTGACGGCGGTTTCCCCTTCGGGGGCGCCTGGGGTCAGCCCCGTCGCGGCCAGGCGGCCTACAACCCCGAGAGTGGCGCCAACGTGGTCGTCGATATCAAGCTCGACGCCAAGGAGGCTAAGGGCGGTGCCCACAAGACCGTTCGCTACACCCGCTTTGACACCTGCGGACATTGTGGCGGATCGGGCTCCGTTTCGTCAGAGCATGCCCACACCTGTCCGAGTTGCGGTGGTCGCGGCCATATCGATGTCGACCTGTCCTTCCTGTTTGGTGCGGGCACGTTCCAGACGGTTTGTCCTGAGTGCGGCGGTTCCGGCAAGGTCGTTGCCGACCCGTGCCCCGATTGCGATGGCAGCGGCCGTGTCCGTGTGACCTCCGAGCAGACGATTGAGTTTCCCGCCGGCACGCATGATGGCGACGAGGTGCGCATCCCTAACATGGGTCACGCCGGCACGAACGGCGCTTCGGGCGGCGATCTGGTCGGTCGTGCGCACGTCGAGGCCGAGCGCCTGGAGGGTAAGGCTCGCACCGGCTTCTACCTCATGGGTATCATCGCGCCGTTTTTGGTGCTGTCGGCTATCTCGGGCGTGTTCTCTGCCTTTGCCATGATGTGCTTCATTCCGTTTGCCATGGGCTTGTTCATGGTGCTGTCGGACGGCGTGCTTCATCGCAGCCTGCTGTGGTGGAAGCGCGGCGCGATGCAGTTTGCCAATGGTTTTGCCAACGGCTTTATGTTTGCGCTCGTGTCGGTCTGGTTTGCGAGCTGCTCGCAGCAGGCCATGCTTTCGCCCTACGGGATGCAATAACATCAAACCCTCTGTTTGCGGCCGGCCCAGCTTGGGTATAGGACGCACTGTGACAATAATGAAAGTTGGAAGGATTCGGTTGTGTCGGAAAATAGGGATTACTACGAGGTACTTGGCGTTGACAAGGATGCCGACGCGCGGACGATCAAGCGCGCGTTTCTAAAGAAAGCCCGTACGGTACACCCGGATGTTTCGGACGACCCCGAGGCCGAGGCCAAGTTCAAAGAGCTCAACGAGGCCTATTCCGTTCTTTCCGACGAGCAGAAGCGTGCTAACTACGACCGTTACGGTACCGCGGACGGCCCCGGTGGTTCTGGCTATGTCGATATCAACGATATCTTTGGCGGCATGGGTATGGACGACCTCTTCTCGTCGTTCTTTGGCGGCGGTGCCGGCGGTGGCGCCCGAAATCGCCGCGAGCGTCGTCGCGGCCGCGATATGGCCATTTCCCTTTCGGTGACGCTCGAGGAGGCGGCGCTTGGCTGCAAAAAGACGATTAGCTACGACCGTCTTGCCCCTTGCGATGACTGTAATGGTACCGGCAAGGCCGAGGGCGCGACCGAGAAGCAGTGCAGCCGCTGTCACGGCACAGGTTATGTGACGACGGTCCAGCGCTCTTTCCTGGGCCAGGTTCAGTCCTCTTCGCCCTGTCCCGACTGCCACGGCGAAGGCACGGTCATCGATCGTCCCTGCGAGACCTGCGATGGCCAGGGCCGCACGCCTTCTCACGAAAAGATTGACATCGATATTCCCGCCGGTGTTTCGACCGGTCGCCAGCTGCGCGTGAGTGGTTTTGGCGAGGCCGGCCTTCGCGGCGAACCCTCGGGCGACCTGATCGTCAACGTGCGCGTCGCCGACCACGAGTGTTTTAAGCGTAATGGCGATGACCTGTACCTGGTGAGCGATATCTCGATTGCTCAGGCCGCGCTCGGTTGCGAGATAGAGGTCGAGGGCATTATGCCTGACGAGGTCGTCAAGCTGTGCGTCCCCGCCGGCACACAGTACGGTGACACCGTGAGCGTCAACAATTACGGCATGCCGCGTATCGGCGGTGGCGGTTCGCGCGGTCGTCTGATCGTGCAGCTTCGCGTGGTCGTCCCCACCACTCTCTCCAACAAGCAGCGCGAGCTGCTTCGCGCCTTTGCCGACGAGATGGGCGATGACGTCGCATCCGGCAAGAAGTCGGTGACCGACCGTATCAAGAGTGCCCTCGACGACATCCTCGATTAAGGAGCCCGTGTGCTCGCACCCCATATTTCCGTCCTCAACCTCGGTTGCCGTGTCAACCGGGTTGAGTCCGACCGTATCACCGCCGATCTTATGCGCCTGGGCTTTGCGATGGTGGAGCCACAGGATGCCGATCTGATTGTTATCAATACCTGTGCCGTGACGGGTGAGGCCGAGGCCAAGACCCGCAAGGCCGTCCGTCACGCCCTGGCCTATCCGGACAAGCCTTACGTGGTCGTAACCGGCTGCGTCGTCAACTTGCATCCCGAGGAGCTGCTGGAGCTCTCCGACCGCGTGATCGCCGAGCCGTCCAAGATTGACGTCGCCGAGCGCGTCTGCGAGGTGCTGGGCGTCGAATCCGATAGCGTGCCCGCCTGCAGCGATGGCGACGTGGTCGATGCGCTCGGTCGTTCGCGGCTGGGCGTGAAGATCCAGGATGGCTGCAACCACCGCTGTACCTATTGCATCGTGTGGAAGGCCCGCGGCCCCGAGCGTTCCGTGCCCGTCGAGTCCGTGCTCGAACAGGTGCGTGAAGCCCAGGAGGCCGGCGTGCCCGAGGTCGTGCTGACCGGCGTGAATCTGGGTGCCTATGACGGCAAGAGCGCGACCGATGAACATGTCGAGATCGATGAGCTGCTTCAGGCCATCATGGAGCGCACCGAGATCGCCCACGTGCGCATCTCCTCGGTGGAACCCATGGATATTTCCGAGCGCCTGCTCAAGGTGATGGCTCGCTATCCGAAGCGTATCGCGCCGTTTTTGCACCTTCCCGTGCAGTCTGGCTGCACGGCGACGCTGCATCGCATGGGCCGTCCCTATAGCGCCGAGGCCTTTGAGGACACGGTGCACATGATTCGCACCAACTTGCCCCAGGCGTCTCTTTCGTGCGATGTCATCGTCGGTTTTCCTGGCGAGACGGACGAGGAGTTCGAGGAGTCGCTGGCGCTGTGCCGTCGCGTGGGCTTTTCGCGCATGCACGTGTTCCGCTATAGCAAGCGCCCCGGCACCCTCGCCGCCGACATGCCCGACCAGGTACCCCCTGAGGTCATGGCCGAACGCAGCCGTCGCATGCGCGCCGCTGCACAGGAGCTTGCGATTGCCGATGCCCGCCGTCGCGTGGGCACGGTCGAGCGTGCGGTGCTCGAGTATGGCGACAACCTGACGCTCGGCTCGTTCCATCATGCCCGTCTTGATGATACCTGTGGACTCACAGCCCCGTGCCTGCTCGATGTTGCTATCATCGGAGTCGATGATTCCGGCTTGGTCCATGCACGCAGGGAGGTTCATGGAAGCCTCGAAGATTAGACTTACCGTTCCCGAGGGTATCGACCCCTCGCGTGTTTTGGGTGCCGGCGACGGCGTCCTTCGTGCACTCGAGAACTTGGTGCGCGCCCATGTGGTTGCCCGCGGTGACAGCGTTGCCGTGAGCGGCGATCCGGACGAGGTCGAGCTGGTCGCTCGTTTTTTCGAACATGCCTTTCGTGAGGCTGCTGCCGGGCGCACGCTTTCTGCCGATGATGTCTCGCGCTGTCTGGCCGTTCTGCGCGACGGCGAGCATGATGCCTCGTCGCTTCGCGATGACGTGCTGCTATCGTATCGCGGCCGTGCGATTCGTCCTAAGACGCTCGGCCAAAAGCGCTACGTGGATGCCATTCGCTCGCATACCATCACGTTTGGCCTCGGTCCTGCCGGTACCGGTAAAACCTATCTGGCCATGGCGCTCGCCGTCGCCGCGCTCAAGCGCCATGAGGTTGGCCGCCTGATCCTTACGCGCCCGGTTGTCGAGGCGGGGGAGAACCTGGGCTTTTTGCCCGGCACCCTCGAGGAAAAGATCGACCCGTATATGCGCCCGCTCTATGATGCCCTCTTTGACATGATGGATCGCGAGCGCATCGATGAGCTTATGGAGCGTGGCGTGATTGAGATCGCCCCGCTCGCTTACATGCGCGGCCGAACGCTGAGTGATGCCTTTGTGGTGCTCGATGAGGCACAAAACACGACGCCCGAGCAGATGAAGATGTTCCTGACGCGCCTGGGTTTTAATTCCAAGTTCGTGATTACCGGCGACCTGAGCCAACGTGACCTGGTGGGTCGCCGCGGCGGTCTTGCCGATGTCGAGCGGATTTTGGGTCGCGTCGACGATGTGGCGTTTTCTCACCTGGAGCGCGCCGATGTGGTGCGCCATGCCCTGGTGGGCCGTATCGTCGAGGCATACGATGCTTATGATGATGCGCGTGAGCAGCGCGCACACGATCGAAAGGAGTCCCGTTGAGTGTATTGATCAGCAACGATGCCGAGCTCGATACGCTGCTCGATGCCCAGGAGGTGGAGCACATCTGCGGAGTTGTGCTTGCCGCCGAGGGTGTTGAGCGTGAGGTCGAGATTTCCCTTTCGTATGTCGATGAGGACGAGATGCACGAGCTCAACCGTGAGTGGCGTGGTATCGATCGCACGACCGACGTGCTCTCGTTTGAATGCGACTCGGCCTTTGACGAGGACATCCCCGCTGACGAGACGCTCGAGCTCGGCGATATTATCCTGGCGACGCAGGTTATTGCCCGCCAGGCCCCCGGCTTTGGCAACAGCCCCGCCGATGAGTGCCGACTGATGCTCGTGCATGGCATGTTGCATCTGCTGGGTTACGACCACATCGAGGACGATGAGGCTGAGGTCATGGAGGCACGCGAGGATGCCATCCTGCGCGACCTGGCGCTTGAGCGCGGCGAGGACCCCAAGCTCGTCCACGTTGGCCCCATCACCAACCACGCCCACGACTAGGAGCCGTCTATGATTCCCGGATCGAACAAGGACCATCCGTCCTTTTTAAAGTCATTCTCATACGCGATGGAGGGCTTCGTCACCGCCGTCAAGACCGAGCGCAATATCAAGGTCATGCTCGTGGCGGGCGTGTGTACCGTCATTGCCGGCTGCATCGTGGGGCTTGATATTGCCGAGTGGGCTACGGTCATCATCTGCTGCGGCCTGGTGATTCACGGCGAGTTGTGCAATACCGCCATGGAGGCGATTGTCGACCTCGCGACCCAGGAGCTGCATCCACTGGCCAAGCGCGCGAAGGATATCGCCGCTGCCTCTGTATACGTTCTTTCCATTACCGCCGCGATCGTGGGCGTGCTTGTCTTTGCCCATGCGCTCGACTTTATTTAGAAAGGGATTCCCATGTCCGACAATATGCAGCCTACCGATGAAGTTTTGGATGACGAGGTCCTGGGCGAGGCTGAAGGCGCCGATTCGTTTAACGAGGTCGAGGAGTTCGACCCGTTTGAGGGTATGAGCGACGAGGCACTCGATGCCCTGTGTGACGAGGATGAGAGCCTCGCGGGTTTTGGCGACGTGGAACCCGGTTTTCGCAGTGGCTTTGTGGCCCTGGTCGGTCGCCCCAACGCCGGCAAGTCCACGCTGCTCAACGCCTGTTACGGCAAGAAGGTCGCCATCACCTCTCCGGTGGCCCAGACGACCCGCCGCCGTATGCGTGCCGTCGTCAACCGTCCCGGTTACCAGTTGGTCTTCGTTGATACGCCGGGTATCCACAAGCCCAAGGACGGCCTGGGTTCCGAGCTTAATAAGAGTGCCCTGTTTGAGCTCAATGACGTAGACGTCGTTGCGTTTCTGATCGACGCCACCAAACCCATCGGCAGGGGAGACGCCTGGGTCGCCGAGCGCGTCAAGAATGCCCGCTCCAAAAAGGTCCTGGTGCTCACGAAGGCCGATGAGGCCGATCCCGCCCAGGTTATGGAACAGCTCAAGGCCGCTCACGAGCTTATGGAATACGACGATGAGATCGTGACGTCGTCGGTTAAGAACTTTAACGTCGATGCGTTTATCGAGACCGTCGCTCACTTTTTGCCCGAGGGCCCGCGTTGGTTCCCCGAGGACATGGGCACCGACGCGTCCGACGAGACCCTCGTGGCTGAGTTTGTGCGCGAGAAGGTCCTGCGTCGCACCCGCGACGAGATCCCTCACTCCGTGGGCGTCATCTGTGACGCGCTCGAGCAGACTAAGAAGGTCCTGCGCGTGCACGCCACGATTTACGTCGAGCGCGAGGGGCAGAAGGGCATCATCATCGGCAAGGGCGGCGAGATGATCAAGCATATCGGCATCG
This sequence comes from uncultured Collinsella sp., assembly GCA_959019775.1. Taxonomy (GTDB): domain Bacteria; phylum Actinomycetota; class Coriobacteriia; order Coriobacteriales; family Coriobacteriaceae; genus Collinsella. The sequence continues at coordinate 54,276 of CAUEPS010000003.1, read as the reverse complement.
ATGCTCGTCGCGACCTTGAGCGTATCTTTGGCACCCAGGTCTTTTTGGAGCTCGACGTGAAGGTCAAGGCCGGCTGGCGCGATGATGAGGCGCAGATTCGCCGCTTTGGCTATAACGCCGAAGATTAAGCCTCGGCGTTCATGGCAGGCTCTCGCACATATCGCACGAAGGTGCTCGTCCTCGACAAGACGAAGCTCAAGGAAACCGACCTGATCTTGACGATGCTCGACGAACGGGGGCGGCAGGTGCGTGCCGTGGCTAAGGGCGCACGTAAGCCTGGCGGTCGCCTTGCGGCCCGCTGCGAGCTTTTCTGCACCGTTGATATGCTGCTCGCGCATGGTCGCTCGCTCGACGTGGTTTCTCAAGCGGAGCTTATGGAGGCGCCGCTCGGTGCTGCTCCTGATTACGAGACGACCTGTGCCGCCAGCGCGATTGCCGAGGTTGCGCGCGTGTGCTCGTTCGAGGATGCCGAGGATCCATTTACCTTTGCCATCACGCGGCGGGCGCTCACGCTTGTCGGCAGCGGGCTCGACTCGGCACATATGGACCTGCTCGTGGCGGCTTATGTCTTTAAACTGCTGTCGCACGTTGGATACCGACCCGATTTCTCGGCTTGCGTCTCGTGCGGCGATCCCATGCTCTTGCATTTCTCGGCCCAAGCCGGCGGGCTTTTGTGCGGGTCGTGCGCTTCGAGCGTGCCTGGCGCCGAGTTGGTATCAGTCGGCGAGGTCGCATGGCTGCGCGCCCTGATGTCGATGACGTTCGATTCCCTTATGGCCGAGCGAATCGACCCGCATACGGCGGCGTTCTTGCTCGGGCTTTCGCATGTTTGGGCCGCCACGCACACCGATCAGCGGCTCCGTGCGATGGAATTCATGTTGGGTCGGTGATGATGCGCAGGCGCGCGCCGCTTGTGGTAACATACCGACCTGTTGGTACCTCGACCTTGGATGCTCGCTCCACCGGCGGCTTCCCAGTCCGAGGCGAATAGAGTCGCCCGCGGGCGACGCGAAACGAAAGGTGAAACAATGACTGTTTCCAAAGAGCGCAAGGCGGAGCTGACCGCCCAGTTCGGTAACTCCCCGGTCGACACCGGTAACCCCAAGGTTCAGGTCGCCATCCTGTCCGAGCGCATCAAGGAGCTGACCGAGCACATGAAGTCCCACCAGAAGGACTTCCACACCCGTCGTGGCCTGCTTATGCTCGTTGGCCGCCGTCGTCGTCTTCTCTCCTACATCAAGAAGAACGACATCGTCGAGTACCGTGAGCTCATCAAGGCTCTGGGCATCCGCGACAACATCCAGTAAGGATTTGTACATGCTAAGAGCGTCCTGCGCAGCGGGGCGCTCTTTTTGTGTAAGAGCGTGAACAATCACGCTCTGAAGCGTGGCGGGGGCAGGTGGCCCGCGTCACATGAGAAGCCCGCAGGCAAGGGGCCTGTGGGGTGAAGGAGAACAATGACACTCGTATCCAAGACCTTTGAGCTGTACGGCAAGACCTACACCTTCGAGTCCGGCGAGCTTGCCAAGCAGGCCACCGGCGCTTGTCTGGTCAAGCAGGGTGACACCACGATGCTCGACACCGTGGTCGTCTCCAAGGAGCGCAAGAATTACGACTTCTTCCCGCTGACCGTCGACTTCAACGAGAAGATGTACGCTGCCGGCCGTATTCCGGGTGGCTACCTCAAGCGCGAGGGCCGTCCCAGCGAGAAGGCCACGCTCACGGCTCGTATGATCGACCGCCCGATCCGCCCGAGCTTCCCGGACGGCTTCCGCAACGAGGTGCATATCGTCGCCACCTCGCTCGTCGCCGACCAGGTTAACCCCTTCGACGTCATCAACGTCATGGGCGCCTCTTTGGCTATGACGCTCGGCGGCGTGCCCTTCGAGGGTCCGCTTGCCTGTGTACGCATCGGCCGCAACGTGGAGACCGGCGAGTTTATCGTCAACCCCACTTATGAGGAGCGCGAGAACTCCGACCTGGACCTGGAGCTGGGCGGCTCTGCCGACTTCATCTCGATGGTCGAGGCCGGCGCCGAGGAGATCTCCGAGGACGACATGCTCGCCGCTATGAAGTTTGGCCAGGAGGCCCTCGCTGCCTTCTGCCAGGCTCAGGACGAGTTCGTCGCCGAGTGGGAGCAGGTCAACGGCGCTATCGTCAAGAAGGAGTACCCGCTTGACCAGCCCGTCGAGGAGGTCCAGGAGCGCATCTTCGCCCACTACGACGAGATGGCCGCTGCCCTGCGCGACGCCGACAAGCTTTCCCGCATCGGTAAGGTCGAGGCTCTGAAGGAGTCCATCCGCGCCGAGTTCACCGACGAGGAGCAGGCCGCCTGGGAGCGCGAGATCCCCGTGGCGCTCAAGAAGCTCGAGAAGAAGGCCATGCGCACCATGGTCGTCGAGACCGGCGAGCGCGTCGACGGCCGTGCCGCCGACGAGATCCGTCCCATCATGGTGAAGGACAACTACCTGCCGCTCGTTCACGGCTCCGGCCTGTTCCAGCGTGGTCAGACCCAGGTGCTCTCCGTCCTGTCGCTCGGTATGCTCAACGAGGGCCAGCGTCTGGATACCATCGAGCCCACCGAGGGCAAGCGCTATATGCACCACTACAACTTCCCGCCGTTCTGCACCGGCGAGACCGGCCGCATGGGCAGCCCCAAGCGCCGCGAGATCGGTCACGGCAACCTGGCCGAGCGCGCTCTGCTTCCGGTGCTCCCCGACGAGAACGAGTTCCCCTACGCCATCCGCGTGGTCTCCGAGGTCATGGAGTCCAACGGCTCCTCTTCGATGGCTTCGACCTGCGGTTCCACGCTCGCCCTTATGGACGGCGGCGTGCCCATTAAGCGCCCGGTCTCCGGCATCGCCATGGGCCTGATCCAGGAGGAGGGCAAGACCGTGGTCCTGTCCGACATTCAGGGTCTCGAGGACTTCCTGGGCGACATGGACTTTAAGGTCACCGGCACCACCGAGGGCATCACCGCCCTGCAGATGGACAACAAGGCCACCGGCCTCACCTTCGACATCCTGGCCCGCGCCCTGCAGCAGGCCAAGGAGGGCCGCGCCTTCATCCTGCAGAAGATGCTCGATGTGATTCCCGAGCCGCGCCACACCACGCGCAGCACCGCTCCGCGCATCGTCTCCATTCAGGTTCCGACTGATAAGATTCGCGACGTCATCGGTTCCGGCGGTAAGGTTATCCGCGGCATCCAGGACGAGACCGGCGCTTCGGTCGACATCCAGGAGGACGGCACCGTCTTTGTCGGCGGCACCGGCGAGTCCGTCGATCAGGCCGTCGAGCGCATCAAGCTCATCATCAAGGTTCCCGAGCCGGGCGAGGAATACACCGGTCGCGTGGTCTCCATCCAGCCCTTCGGCGCCTTTGTCAACCTCCTGCCCGGTAAGGACGGCCTGCTGCACATCTCCCGCGTCGCCAAGGGTCGCGTGGAGAAGGTCGAGGATGTCCTCAACGTGGGCGACGAGGTCAAGGTCGTCGTCATCGAGGTCGACGATCGCGGTAAGATTTCTCTCGATCGTCTCGATAAGCCCGAGGCCTCGGCTCGCGCCGAGGGTGCCTCCGAGGGCGACGGCGAGCACTTCCAGCGTCGTGAGCGTCCGCGTCGCGAGCGCTCCGAGCGCAGCGACCGTCCGCGCCGTCCCGGCGACAACGGAGGCCGCAAGCCCCGCCGTCACCACGACGCCGAGTAATAGCCGCATATAAGCAGCACCGCAAGGGCGACTCCGGACAGGGGTCGCCCTTTTGCTTGTGCCCGGGAGGGCCGCATATGAAGTTTCCTGCTCTACAGTCCTGCGCAAGACGGAAAGCACATTAAGTGCTTTCCTTTGCGTGCGGAACTCGCGATAAACTTCATATGCGGCCCTCCCGGGCACAAGCAAAAGGGCTGGTTAGTTCCACTCGTTCTTTAGTTGGACAGTCTATTCAGTAGTCAGATTCCGGATCTGTAGATAGATTCAGCAGTATTTCCCCAGATAAAACCGACCAAAATAAACCTGTCCCTTATTGGCAGGTTCCCCGCGAGGGCGGGCACGGATGAAGTTTATCGCGAGTTCCGCACGAACAGGAGGCCACTAAATGTGGCCTCCGTCGTGAGCAGGACTGTAGAGCAGGAAACTTCATCCGTGCCCGCCCTCGCGGGGAACCGGCGGGATAGACGGGTTCAGATGGGGCTTTGATGCATGGGTGGTCTGTTGTTGTGCAAATGGGTATCATACTGTGGTTAATGTGTCGACTCCGTGATGCATGTTTGTACGTTCCCGACGGTCGGTTTGCCAGAAGCGCCCCGTCGGTTGTTCCAGACCCGTTTCGAAGAAAGGAAACAACACTCACCTATGGCAGCTAAAAAATCATCTCCCTTGAAGATCATCCCGCTCGGCGGCCTTGATGGCATCGGCAAGAACATGACGGTCTTCGAGTGCGGCGACGACATGGTGCTCGTCGACGCTGGCCTCATGTTCCCCGACGACTCGCAGCCCGGTATCGACCTGGTGCTTCCGGATTACACCTACGTTCTGGAGAATGAGGAAAAGCTCCGCGGCATCGTCGTCACTCACGGCCACGAGGACCACACCGGTTCGCTTCCGTATCTGCTCCAGGATCTCAACAACAAGGTACCCATCTTCTCGAGCAAGTTGACGCTTGGCTTTATCGAGGGCAAGCTTTCCGAGTTCCGTATTCGTGCACCCAAGTTCCGTGAGGTCAAGGGCGGCAGCCACGTCAATTTGGGTGGCATCTCGCTCGATTTCTTCTCGATGACGCACTCCATCCCGGGCGCTCTGGGCGTGTTCATCCGCACCAACCAGGGCACCGTTATGCACACCGGCGACTTTAAGCTCGACCAGACGCCCATCGACGGCGTCACGCCCGACTATGCCGCTATCAGCCGCTTTGCCAAGCAGGGCATCGACCTACTGCTTTCCGACTCCACCAATGCCACGGTTCCCGGCTTTACCAAGTCAGAGGCCGAGGTTGGTCCCAACCTGCTGCACGCCATCAAGAACGCCCCGGGTCGCGTGTTCGTCGCGTCGTTCTCGAGCCACATCCATCGTTTGCAGCAGATCTGCGATGCCGCCCGCAAGTGCGGCCGTAAGGTCGTTGTGACCGGTCGCTCCATGCTCACTAACACCCGCGTGGCGCGCGAGCTTGGCTACCTCAACATCGACGACGCCGATATCAACGATGCCTTTGACATTGATAACCTGCCTGACGACAAGATTGTCGTCATGTGCACCGGTTCGCAGGGCGAGCCTCTGTCGGCCCTTTCGCGCATGGCCAACGGCGAGCACAAGACGCTCTCCATCCATGAGGGCGATACCGTCATCCTCTCGGCAACGCCGGTCCCCGGTAACGAGAAGGCCGTCCAGCAGGTCGTCAATAGCCTGGCCAAGCTTGGCTGCGACGTGTGGGATAAGAACCGCGCCCTCGTTCACGTCTCGGGTCACGGTAGCCAGGAGGAGCTCAAGCTCCTGATGGCCATGGCCAAGCCTACGTACTTTATGCCGGTCCACGGCGAGGCCGTTCACCTGCGCGCCCATGCCCAGCTTGCACGCAAGATGGGCCTCAAGGAAGATCATATCTTTATCCTCGACAACGGAGACACGCTCGAGATGCGTGGCGGTATTGTCAAGCGCGGTACGCCCGTCGAATCTGGCGTCGTCTACGTCGACGGACTGCGCATCGGCGATACCGACCCCATCGTTCTACGCGATCGTCAGAAGCTCGCCAACGACGGTATGGTCACGGCCGTCGCCATCGTTTCGCTCAAGCACAAGAAGATCGAGGCTATCGAGTTCTCGGGCCGCGGCGTCTCCTTTGCCATCGACGACCAGTTCTCCGAGGACGCCTCGGCGTCCATCATGAAGACGATCGAGAAGGGCAAGTTCAGCTTTACGAGCAGCGGTTCCGATGCCATTCGCAAGGCTGTGCGCGACTCGCTCTCTAACTTTATTTGGAGTCGTACGCGCACTCGTCCGATGATCATCCCGGTCGTCATGGAGGTTTAGTTTGGCGCGCGGAACTGCACAAAACGCCAAAGGCAATAAAGCCAACAACCAACCGGCATCTGCTAAGGGTGCCGGTTCCCTTCTTCGTGCCAATAAGGGCCATGAGGCCGAGTTCGACGATTTTGAGCCCCTGGTCGAGCCTTCGGCCAACCGCGATATCGCCGGCGTAGTCATTGCCGTTTTGGCGATTGCGTCCTTCATTGCCGTGATTTCGCCGGCGACCGCACCCGTTACGGCTGCGGTTGCCGGTTTCTACCACCTGGGCTTTGGCCTGGGCGCCTACGTGCTGCCGATCGTCATTTTGCTGTTTGCCGCCACGCTCTTTTTAGGCGAGGACTCGCCGCTCAACGTGCGCTCTGTTGCGGGCGGCGCCGTGGTCTTTATCGCCGTCGTCTCCATTCTTTCGCTGATGGTGCCGGGTACGAGCGACTCGTGCGATCTTATGTTCACGCCGCAAAACCTGTCCGCCTCGGGTGGCTACATCGGTGCGTTTATCGCGAGTGCGCTGCAGAATGCCCTGGGTAAGCCTATCGCGATGGTGGTCCTGTTGGGTCTGGCCGTCGTTGGCTTTGTCATCATCGGCTTTTCGGTGGGCGGCGTTTTACGCTCTGCCCGCGACCGTGCGGCCGATTTTGCCGAGCGCCGTCGTGCCGACGTCAACGAGAGTCCGTGGGGTGACGACGAAGCCCTGTCGGTGCCCGGCGTTGCCCGTCCGCACCTGAGCATTCTTCGTCAAAAGGGCTCTGATATGGCCGTGACCACGGTCATGGGCAACGATGCGGACCCGGTTTTGGACGATGAAGACGAGGACGAGGATCCGTTTGTCGACGTGTCCGATGCCGTGGAGGCCGAGCGCGCCAAGACGACGCTGCTGCCGCGCCGTCATGCCAAGAAGGGCAAGACGGCTCCCAAACTCAATACGAGTGAGCCCGACCCGTCTTGGTCCGAGAGCGAGATTGAGCTTACTGAGAGTGATGACGAGGACGACGAGTCTCCGCTCGAGACTGCTAAAACAACCTTGCTGCCGCGACGTCGGGCAAAGCGCGGTCAGGTAACCGGTCAGCTTTCGATGGAGGACGATCCGGACAAGGTCGACGAGTCCGAGCCGCCGTTTGCCGTTAATCCCGTCTCGGCCGCCCCTCAAATTCCTGATTTCCTCAAGCATCCCAAGGTTGCCGATGCGTCTGTTGCGACTGCTGCCGAAACGACTGCCGCCAGCGATGGGGGAGCGGGCGGTGCTTCCGCTGATACCGAGGGCGAAGAAGAGGACGGCTTTAAGCTTCCGCCGCTCGAAATCCTGCATGCAAACCCCCAGTCCGCTTCTGCCGCGTCTTCGGACAAGGAGCTGGAACAGACCGCCGAGTCGTTGCAGTCCACGCTGCTTGAGTTTGGCCGTAGCGCTCGCGTTGTCGGCTGGATTGCCGGTCCCACGGTGACGACCTTTAAGCTGCAGCCCGGCGAGGGCGAGCGCGTGAGCAAGATTTCGAGCCTTGAGGACGACATCGCGCTGTCGCTTGCTGCTCAGTCCGTGCGTATCTTTGCGCCGATTCCCGGCACCTCGCTCGTGGGTATCGAGATTCCCAATCGCAAGCGTCAGAACGTCAACTTGGGCGACGTGCTGCCCTATGTTAAGGGCGGTCCGCTCGAGCTTGCCATCGGCCGCGACGCAGAGGGCACGCCGGTCGTCGCTGACCTCGCCAAGATGCCCCACCTGCTGATCGCCGGTACCACGGGTTCCGGTAAGTCGGTCATGATCAACTCCATCATCACGACCCTGCTCATGCGCGCGCTCCCCGAGGACGTTCGCTTGATCATGGTCGACCCCAAGCGCGTCGAGCTCGCAGGTTATAACGGCCTTCCGCATCTTTACGTGCCCGTAGTGACCGAGCCCAAGCAGGCCGCGAGTGCCTTGCAGTGGGCGGTGTCCGAGATGGAGCGCCGCCTGAAGGTCTTCGAGCGCCTGAACGTGCGCAAGATCTCGACCTATAACGAAAAGCAGGCCGCCGGCGAGTTTGAGCAATACGATAACCCGCCGCAAAAGATGCCCTACCTGGTCATCATCATCGACGAGCTTTCGGACCTGATGATGGTTGCCGGCAAGGACGTCGAGGCGTCGATTGTGCGTATCGCCCAGCTGGGCCGTGCCGCCGGTATCCACCTTATCGTGGCGACCCAGCGTCCGAGCTCTAACGTGGTGACGGGTCTCATCAAGGCAAACATTACCAACCGTATCGCCTTCAACGTCGCAACGGGCATCGACTCCCGTGTCATCATCGACCAGATGGGTGCCGAAAAGCTCACCGGCTTGGGTGACATGCTGTTCTCAAAGGTCGACTGGGGCAAGCCCCGCCGCATCCAGGGCTGCTTTGTTTCGGATGACGAGATCAACGAGATTGTCGAGTTCGTTAAGTCGCAAAGCGAGCCCGACTACCATGAGGAGATCCTGTCGGCTGTGGCACCTGCCTCCATGTCCATGGCAGGTGGCGGCGGCATCGTGCGAACCGGCGTTGCCGAGCCTCAGGACGACGATCCGCTTATCTGGGAAGCCGCTCATATTGTGGTGGAATCGCAGCTGGGCTCCACATCTGGCCTGCAACGCCGCCTGAAGGTTGGCTATGCGCGCGCCGGGCGTATTATGGACATGCTGGAAGAAAAGGGTGTCGTCGGACCGCCCGACGGTTCCAAGCCGCGCGAGGTTCTGCTGGATGAAGAAGGCCTTGCCGCGCTGGAATCCGTCGACGCCGAGATGGCACGTGAAGATCGTGAGTTTGGAGGATTCTGATGGCTGCACGCTTTGGTGACATGCTGCTCGAGCAGCGTCGCCGAATGGGCCTTTCCATTCAGCAGGTCGCCAACACCATCAAAATCAGGCCGCAGATCATCGAGTTTTTCGAGAATGGCAATTTTGCATCGATGCCTCCGCGCGGCTATGCGCAGGGCATGATTTCGAGCTATGCGCGCTTTTTGGGCCTCAATCCGCGGGAGGTCGTCAACGCTTATTTTGACGACCTGATGGCATATGAGCGCGAGACGTCGCAGCAGGGCGGTCGTTTTCAGGACGCCGCCGGCTACGTCAATTCGCGTTCCTCGGTCGACAACCGCCGCTTCCTGATGGTTCAGGGCGGGCGTTCGACGCGTTATGGCCAGCGCCCTCAGCAGGCTGGCTATGTTACCGAAACGGGCACGAGCGAGGAGATTCGTTCCCAGCGCGATCGTTTTCGCAGCACGCCGGCGCCCGAGGAGCGCGCACTCCCCGCTGCCCGCGGTGTCGCACGAGACCCTCGTGCCGGCTACGGCGATGGTGGTTATTCCGATCGCGGGTACCGTGGCGTTTCTTCCGGCCGTCCGCGCGGCGGCTATGCAGACGCCGATACTACGCAGGTGACGCCTCGCCTTCGATCTCAGTCACAGCCTTATAGCCAGCGCTCCTCAGCGCCTCGTTCGGGCCAGCGCAACTACCAGGGTCGCGGCGAGCTCGCCCCCCGCTCAGACCAGCGCAATATGCAGCGCCAGGGTAGTTATCGCGGACGTTCCGACAATAACCGCGGTCGTATGCCCCAAGGCACCGGTCGCGGTGGTTCCAATCGTGGACGCGGCGGTGGGCGCGCTCCCCAGAACAACGGTCTCGATCCTCGTATCGTTTACGCCGGTATCGGCGCCGTGGCGCTGCTTCTGATCGTGCTCATCGTGGTGCTCCTGCGTGGCTGCGGCTCCTCGGCGCCCGAGTCGACGCCCGAGACACCCGCTGCCACCAAGACAACGACTAAGAAGTCTTCCAAGAAGACCGAATCCGTTGATGAGGACACCGATGAGACGACGGACGAGTCGACCGATTCGGATGCCGCTAAGACGACGGCCAAGAAGGAGGAGAACGAGGTCACAAAGGTCAAGATCTCCGTTGCCAAGGGCAAGACTGCTTGGATTGAGGTCAAGGTTGATGGCAAGTCGGTCTATGGCGCCCAGGCGACCGGCCCCTTTGAGCAGGAATACACGCCCGAGTCCTCGATCGAGATCACCACGTCCAAGCCTTCCGATGTCACCGTTACCAAGAACGGCGAAAAGGTCCGCTATGACACCAAGACATCGGGCGTGGCACGCGTGACGATCACCGTTCCCAAGAAGGAGACGACCGACTCCGAGGACGGCGAGAGCACTGACGGTACCGATGATGCCAACAGTGCGGATGGAACCGACGCCCAGTCCACGGACGGCGCCGATACCGCCACCGACGGTCAAACGATGACCGATTCCACCGATTATTCGTACGACAGCTACTAAGCCGCTCGTAAGCGAAAGGATTAACCATGGCTAAAGATTCCAGCTTCGACGTCGTGTCCGAGGTCAATATGCAGGAGGTCGACAATGCCTTCCAGCAGACCACGCGCGAGATTTCCCAGCGCTATGACCTGAAGGACTCTGGTGCCACCATCGAGTTTTCGAAGGGCGACAAGCTCTTTTCGATCAACGCCCCGGCCGACTTTGTCTCCAAGCAGATCATCGACGTCCTGAGCTCCAAGCTCATCAAGCGCGGCATCGATCTTAAGGCCGTGTCCTGGGATGCGCCCCAGGCTGCATCGGGCGGTACCGTGCGCGTGGTCGGTCACATCGTCGAGGGTATCGACCAGACGACTGCCAAGAAGATCAATAAGGACATCAAGGATCAGAAGCTCAAGGTCAAGGTGACGATTGAGGCCGACAAACTGCGTGTTTCCTCTGCTTCCAAGGATGCGCTGCAGACCGTGATCCAGTTCCTGCGCGACCAGGACTACGGTCAGCCGCTGCAGTTCACCAACTACCGCTAATTCTTTCGAAAGGACCGCTCTCCAACATGGATACTCCGTTGGGCTCCGTGCTCTATATCACCCTCGGGTGCGCCAAGAACGAGGTCGATACCGACCGTATGCGTTCGCTGCTGACTGCCGCAGGCTACGAGGAGGCATTCGATCCGCAGGATGCCGATATCGCCATCGTCAATACGTGCTCGTTCCTTGCCTCTGCAACGTCCGAGAGCATCGAGACCACGCTTGAGCTTGCCAACGAGGTGCAGGACGGCGTTCGTTCCTGCCCGATCGTCATGTGCGGCTGCGTGCCGTCACGCTACGGTGACGACCTACCCGACGAGCTGCCCGAGGTCGCGGCCTTTGTGAAGGCCGACGAGGAAGACGGCATCGTGGCGGTCATCGATGACGTGCTGGGTGTTGAGCGCGAGATTGCCGCCTATATTCCGCAGGTCAAGCGCACCGTCGAGGGCGCTGTCGCCTACGTCAAGATCTCTGATGGCTGCAACCGCTTCTGTAGCTTCTGCATGATCCCGTATATCCGCGGTCGTTATCACTCGCGCAATGCCGAGAGCATTATCTCCGAGGTTCGCGACCTGGTCGCCGGTGGTGTGCGCGAGATCGTACTGATCGGTCAGGACACGGGCATCTGGGGTACCGACTTTGCCGATGAGGACCTCGCCGAGGGCGCGCCGCGCAATCTGGCGCAGCTGCTGCAAGCCGTTGCTGAGGCGGTGCGTCCTCATAACGTTTGGGTCCGTGTACTCTACCTGCAGCCCGAGGGCATGACCGACGAGCTTATCGAGACCATTCGCGATACGCCCGAGGTGCTGCCCTATATCGATATCCCCGTGCAGCACTGCGACGCGCGCATCCTCAAGGCCATGCGTCGCTCCGGTTCGCGCCAGGAGCTCGAGGACCTGTTCCGTGACCTGCGCGAGCGCATCCCCGGCATCGTGATTCGCTCCACGGCCATGGTGGGTTTCCCGACCGAGACCGACGACGAGTTCCGCGATCTCATTGACTTTATGGACGCTGTGGGCTTTGACTACACGAGTGTTTTTGCCTACTCGCAGGAGGAGGGCAGCCTGGCCGCCAAGATGGACGGTCAGGTCGATGAAGAAGTCAAGCTTGAGCGCGCCCAGGAGGCTATGGACCTGGCCGAGTCGCTCGGCTTTGCCGCGACTGCCGCGCACGTGGGCGAACGCGCCCAGGTGATCGTCGACGGTATCGAGGAGACCGAGGACGGTGCCGAGCTCATCGGACACGCCTGGTTCCAGGCGCCCGATTCCGACGGTGCGGTGCATCTGGATGCCAGCGAGGCATCTGTGGGCGATATTCTGACGGTCGAGTTTACCGATAGCTTCTGCTACGAGCTTATCGGTCATGTTGTTGAGTAGGAGAGCGTCGTGGCTAACGAGAGCAATAAGGAACTGACGAGTGTTTGGACGCCCGCCAACATCGTGACGTGCGTGCGCATCGTCTTTATTCCGGTGTTCATGATTGTGTCGGCGCTGTCTCACACAAGCGTTGCCGGTACGGATTGGAGCACCTTCGACGGACCGCTCGCCGCCGCCGCCTTTATTCTGTACGTCATCCTGTCGTGCACCGATAAGGTTGATGGCTACCTGGCTCGTTCGCGCAACGAGATCACCGACTTCGGTAAGTTCCTGGATCCCATCGCCGATAAGTTGCTCGTGTTCTCGGCCCTGCTGCTGTTCTTGGACTTTGGTGCGGTGACCGTGTGGTCCGTGTTCATCATCCTGTTCCGCGAGCTGCTGGTGAGCGCCCTGCGCATGGTCGCGAGTGCGGCCGGTGTGGTCGTTGCCGCCGATAAGCTCGGCAAGTACAAGACGGCGACCACGATGGTCTCCATCTGCGGCTATCTGTGCGTCTTTGCGATGGCCGGCTTGCACCTTGGCCCGGTGGCTCTGACGCTTGGTATCTACTCTGTGTCGCGTTTCCTGTACGCCGTGGCCGTTGTCTTGACCGTTATCTCGGGCGCTCAGTACTTCTGGAACTGCCGCAAGATCGTTTTTTCGGTCTAGGTCCTGGTGGGCATGACGGAATCATTTGAGCAAATTACCGCGGACAATGAAGAGCTCGCACGCGATATTGTCGAGCGTGCAAGCGTTCGTGGTGCGACGGTTTCGACGGCTGAATCTCTGACAGCGGGCATGATTGCCTCGACGATTGCCGATATCCCTGGCGCCTCGGCAGTGCTTCGTGGCGGTGCGGTGACGTACTGCGACGAAATTAAGCATCGCGTGCTCGGCGTTGAGCAGGAGACGCTCGACCGCTATACCGCGGTGTCGTATCAGACGGCGCGCGAGATGGCTGCCGGTTCGCTGGAGCTGTACCAGAGCGATATTGCCGTGAGCGCGACGGGCTATGCCGGCCCCGGTGGAGGCACCGAGGACGATCCGGCTGGAACCTTTTATATTGGCTGGGCGTATCGCTCGGCCGATGGGGGAGCGCCGGTCGTGGACTCCATTCGTTGCCACTATGAGGGCGATCGTTCATGCGTCCGTGCCCATGCGGTCGCTGAGGCACTGGGTCGCATTGTCTACGTGCTCGATTCTATGGAATAGACGTGTTTTAAGGGGCCTCCGGGCCCCTTAATTGTGGAGATAGGGGTCTCTGGCGAATTTTCTCTTCGTGCAGGTAGTTGGCGTATTCATGTTTGTCTTGCCTTGTTTGGTTTGCCTGCGGTCAAGTTTTTGGTCAGTGTTTGGTCGGCGTTTGGTTGGGTTTTGGAAAGGTCGGCTGCATATGATTTATCTGAACGGTTGACCACGAACAGCCGTTCGTTTATTATCGATGCAGGTTGTTAAGAGGAGGGCTATTCATGGCCAAGAATTCAGGTCCCGTACGTACCGTTCATGCTCGCACGACGGGTAAAGAGCGCGATGAGATGATCGCCACCACCAAGGCCGAGATTGAGAAGAAATTCGGCCAGGGTTCAATCATGAGGTACGGCGACGGTGGTCCCGAGCTCGAGGTCGAGGCCATTCCCACTGGCGCCCTGGCCCTCGATGCCGCGCTGGGCATCGGCGGCGTGCCGCGCGGCCGTATCGTTGAGATTTACGGTCCCGAGTCCTCCGGTAAGACAACGCTTTCGCTCGAGATTTTGGCAGAGGCCCAGGCTATGGGCGGCGTCGTGGCATTTATTGATGCCGAGCACGCGCTCGACCCAACGTATGCCGCGCGTATCGGCGTGGACATCGATGAGGTCCTCATTTCCCAGCCCGATACGGGCGAGCAGGCGCTCGAGATCGTCGACATGCTCGTGCGCTCTGGCGCCATCGACGCCATCGTCGTCGACTCTGTCGCCGCTTTGACTCCGCGTGCCGAGATCGAGGGCGAGATCGGTGATACTACGGTCGGCCTTCAAGCCCGTCTGATGAGCCAGGCGCTCCGTAAGCTCGCCGGCTCGCTCGCCAAATCTAAAACGACCTGCATCTTCATTAACCAGCTGCGCGAGAAGATCGGCGTCATGTTCGGCAACCCCGAGACTACGACGGGCGGCCGCGCCCTCAAGTTCTTCTCGTCGGTGCGTATCGATATTCGCCGCATTGACAGCATTAAGCTCAAGGACGAGGTTATCGGCAATCGCGTGCGTGCCAAAGTCGTTAAGAATAAGGTGGCCGCTCCGTTCCGCTCGGCCGAGTTTGACATCATGTACGGCACGGGCATCTCTAAGGAGGGCTCGATTCTTGACATGGCCGTCGAGTGCGGTATCTGCAAAAAGATGGGTTCTTGGTTTGCTTACGGTGAGGACAAGCTCGGTAATGGTCGCGAGGCCGCTAAGGCCTTCCTGCGCGAACACCCCGATTGTGCAGACGAGATCGAGCATAAGGTTCGCCTCGCCTGCGGCCTTGAATTCGATGACGATGCTCCGTCCGAGGTCGAGCTGACCGATCAGCCCGAAACTGACGAGTTCGATGAGCTTTACGCCATCGATGGCTCCGCGATGCTCGATGATGACGACGAGTAGCGGATGCCCTCATGTCGTATACAGTGACCGAGGCTACGGTCGTCTTTCCCGATAAGAAGGCGGCCTCCTCGTTCTCGAGTGGGTATGCATCAAAAAAGCCTTGTGCACATATCGACTGTGAGCTCGAGGGCGGTTTTGAACGATCCATCTGGATTCCTGTTCGTGTCGCGCGCCTGTTCCTTAAAAATCGCCCCGATCTTCCCTGCGATTGGGATGAGTTTCGCGAGGCGGTGCAGCTCATTGAGCGTAAATGCGCGCTTACCATGGTGACTGAGATGCTGTCGCGCCGCGACCATGCCACGGGTGAGGTCCGTGACAAGCTGGCTCGTTACGGATTTCGCCAGCCCGCAATTGATTTCGCCGTCCAGCGTGCCACTGAGTACCGCTTTTTAGATGAGAACCGCTTTTGTTCGTACTTTATCGAGGAACGCAAACGACGCGGCTGGGGACAGCGCAAGATTGAGACCGAGCTCAAGCGCCGCCATGTCGTACTCGATGATATCCCCGGCTATCCCGAGGATTATTTTGCCGTGGAGGACGACTTAGCTCGCGCATCGGCTTTACTCGCGAAGCGTCGTGTTCCCGAGACGCGTGGATTCGAAAAGCTCGTCCGGTTTTTGATGGGTAAGGGCTTTTCGTACCACATCGCCGCCGATGCCGTTAAGGCGCGTCTCGATGCCGAACGTGGGGAATGTGCAGTTTAGACACATGCTAGACGCATGCGTTTTGCGTACCCGCCGTTCACCGCGTTTTAGTCGCCGTACCGGGTCCATTTATTTGACAGTTGTTGCGGTTCAACGTACGATAAACACTGTCATTTGCTTTGTGATATGTGCTCATCTTTGATGAGTTTGTTTATATGTTTATCTGTATCCGACCCGCATAAGCTGCGCCCATATTACTCAAATGTCGCGAGCCGTTCGTAAGGACGGTTCGCTTTGTTGTGTAACGAATCCATAAAAAGGAGTGAGCATGCCTATCATCGCAGCGCTCGTTGGCATCGTTTTGGGTGCCATCGCCGCCATTGCCTACATGCGCACCGCCAAGCAGGGTAGTCTTCACGAGGCCGACGAAAAGATCCAGTCGGCTCACGCACAGGCTGAGTCCCTAATCGGTGATGCAAAGCGTCAGGCCGAGACCCTCAAAAAAGAGGCTCTGCTCGAGGCTAAAGAAGAGATTATCAAGAACAAGCAGGCTGCTGAGGCCGAGGACAAGCAGCGTAAAAGTGAGATTCGTACGCTCGAGAATCGCGTGATGCAGCGTGAGGAGTCTCTCGATCGCCGCAACGATGCCCTCGACAAGCGTGAGCATCAGCTGTCTAGCCAGGCTGGCCAGGTCGAGAAGCGCTCCCGCGAGCTTGAGGAGCTCTGCGCCAAGCAGACCTCGGAGCTCGAGCGCATCGCCGACCTGACCCGCGAGGATGCTCATAAGGAGCTCCTCGACAAGGTTCGCGGCGAGGTTACCCACGAGGCCGCCACGATCATCCGTGAGTCCGAGCAGCAGGTTCGCGCCGAGTGCCACAAGACCGCTCAGGAGATCTTGTCCCTGGCGATTCAGCGCTGCGCCGCCGATCACACCGCCGAGGTCACCGTTACCTCCGTGCATATTCCGTCTGACGACCTGAAGGGTCGCATCATCGGCCGCGAGGGTCGCAACATCCGCACCTTCGAGCAGGTTTCCGGCGTCAACCTTGTGATCGACGACACGCCTGAGACCGTCGTGCTTTCGAGCTTCGATCCGGTCCGTCGCGAGACCGCCCGCGTCGCCCTCGAGAACCTTATTGCTGACGGACGCATTCATCCTGCCCGCATCGAGGAGATGTATCACAAGGCCGCCGACTTGGTTCAGCAGCGCGTGCGCGAGGCTGGCGAACAGGCTGCCTTCGATACCGGTATCCACGATCTGCATCCCGAGATCGTTAAGACCCTGGGTGCTCTTCGCTACCGCACCTCGTTTGGTCAGAATGTACTCCAGCATTCCCTCGAGGTTTCCGACCTGTGCGGCGTGATGGCTTCCGAGCTTGGCCTGGACGTTGTGACCGCCAAGCGTGCCGGCCTGCTGCACGATCTTGGCAAGGCTATCGATCATGACGTCGAGGGCCCGCATGCCGTTATCGGCGCCGAGCTCGCCCGTCGCTATGGAGAAAAGCCCGTTATCGTTCACGCTATCGAGGCTCACCACGCCGACGTCGACCCCAACACGGTGCTCGATGTTCTGGTCCAGGCTGCCGATGCCGTTTCTGCCTCTCGCCCCGGTGCCCGTCGCGAATCGGCCGAGAACTACATCAAGCGTCTTGAGAAGCTCGAGGAGATTGCCAACTCCCATGACGGCGTCGAGCGTACCTATGCCATGCAGGCTGGTCGCGAGGTCCACGTCATGGTTCAGCCGGACAAGATTTCCGATGCTCAGTCCACGGTCTTGGCTCATGATATCGCCCATCAGATCGAGGAAGAGATGGAGTACCCCGGTCAGGTGCGCGTCGTCGTGATCCGCGAGAGCCGCGCTGTCGATATCGCTAAATAACATGAACGACGCGAACGAGCTCATCTCATTTATCGCGTCGATGTCGGGGGAGGGCAACCTTCGCGTCGAGGAGAACCTTGGCGAGGGGTATGTCCGCCTCCGCGTTTCGGAGGCCGAGCGGCGCCAGGCAAAGCACGACATTCAGCATGTCGAGGATATTGTCATCGAAATGCTGCGCAACGCCCGTGATGCCGGCGCCGATAAGGTCTATCTCGCCACGACCAAGGAAGATGGCGTCCGTACGCTCGTCTTTCTGGATAACGGCTCGGGCGTGCCGCAGGATATGCAGGAGCGCATCTTCGATGCCCGCGTTACTTCCAAGCTCGAGAGCATGAAGATGGATCGTTGGGGCGTTCACGGTCGAGGCATGGCATTGTTCTCGATTAAGCAGAACACCGACGAGGCACGCGTTGTCGCGTCGGATGTTGACCTTGGCTCGGTCTTTAAGGTGAGCGTCGCTACCGACCGCCTTGGCGAGCGCGCCGACCAGTCCAGCTGGCCTCAGGCCGTGAAGGACGAGGACGGTCACTATGTCTGCGCCCGCGGCCCTCACAACATCATTCGCGCCGCCTGTGAGTTTGCCCTCGAGGAGCTGCGCGCCTGTGATGTCTATCTGGGGTCTCCGTCCGAGATCGCCGCGACGCTGCATGCACAGGCCTCCAGCCGTCTCGATACTTCTCGTCTTTTGTTTATCGATGACGAAGCCGAGCTTCCGGTGGTCGATCGCCTGGGTCTTGCTTCGGATGCGGAAGACTTTATCCGCATCTGTTCTGGTTTGGGCCTTGAGATGTCCGAGCGTACTGCGCATCGTATCTTGGCGGGCCAGATTAAGCCCGTTCGCGGTGTGAGCGCACGCCTGCTACGCGAGCGCGATTCGTCCTCACATGCGTCTGCTCCGGTTGATCTTGCCAAAGATCGTCGCGGGCTGCGTATCGCCAAGGACGACATGGCGCAGTTCTCGCGAGCCGTGGAGCGCGACTTTAACGATCTTGCATCGCGGTACTATCTCAACCTTTGCGGCGACCCCAAGATTCGTGTTTCACGTGATCGCATCACTGTGACGTTCGATCTTGCCAAAGAGGAATAGCATCTTTACCGAGTCCGTTCGGTACGATACAGTTATTGCAGTTAAAACGTACTTTTAAACGCAGGAGTTTCTTCATGGATTGCCTGAAGGTATCAAGCAAATCATCGCCCGCGTCCGTTGCCGGCGCCATTGCCGGCATGGTCAAAGATGGTGTTCCCGTCAATATTCAGTGTGTCGGCGCGGGTGCCGTCAATCAGGCCATTAAGGCTGTGGCCATTGCACGCGGATTTTTGATTCCGACCGGGTTTGATATTTCCTGCGCGCCGGTGTTCTCCGACATCCTCATCAACGGGGAGTCGCGCACGGCCATCCGTCTTTCTATTTACGTTCATCAGATTAATCGAGCCGCTATGGATAACGTTGTGATGGACGACGTTAAGCCTGTGGCATAGATTGTTTACTCTTTGCCCGCGCTCTTTGATTCCGCTTTTCCACCTCGTTAGGACTTATACACATGGACCAGGGTTCCGTACGCGACATTCTTGCCGGTAAAACCTACTTCATCCGCACCTTTGGCTGCCAGATGAATCAGCACGACTCCGAGCGCGTGAGTGGCCTGCTCGATTCGTATGGCTGCCTCATGGCGCTCGATCCGGAGCATGCTGACATTGTCGTGTTCATGACGTGCTGCGTTCGTGAGGCCGCTGACACCCGTCTGTACGGTCAGTGCAACTCTTGTAAGAGCCTCCCGCCTTCGCCCTCGGGTAAGCGCGTGGTCGCCGTGGGCGGCTGCATCGCGCAGCGTGACGGCGAGGGTCTGCTCACCAATGTCGATAACGTCAATGTTATCTTTGGCACGCATTCCATCGCGCATGTGGCCGAGCTCATTGCCGAGGCATTCTTGGACGGCAAGCGCCATATTCGCACCAATGAGCACGAGGACACGGATGCGATGAGCATGCCGTGGCATCGTGAGACGCAGTATCACGCCTGGGTCCCCATTATGACGGGCTGTAATAACTTCTGCACCTATTGCATCGTGCCGTATGTGCGCGGTCGCGAAAAAAGCCGTCCTTTCGATGAGATTGTCGACGAGGTGACCGGTCTGGTACGTCAGGGCGTGCGCGAGATCACGCTGCTGGGTCAAAACGTCAACTCCTATGGTCGCGATCTGTTTGGCAAGCCGCGCTTTGCCGATCTGTTGCGTGCCGTGGGCGATACGGGTGTGGAGCGAATCTTCTTCACTTCCTCGCACCCCAAAGACCTGCTGCCCGAGACTATCGACGCTATGGCCGAGACGCCTGCCGTCATGCCGCAGCTGCACCTGGCAGTTCAGTCGGGCTCGACGCGCATCCTTAAAGAGATGAATCGTCGCTATACGCGCGAGGATTATCTGGGGCTCGTCGATCGCATCCGCAATCGCATGCCCGATATCGCGCTTTCGACCGATATCATCGTGGGCTTCCCCGGAGAGACCGAGGAAGACTTTGAGCAGACGCTCTCGCTTGCCGAGACGGTCCGTTATGCTCAGGCCTATACGTTTATCTATTCCAAGCGTGCCGGTACTCCGGCCGCCGAGATTGACGACCCTACCCCGCATGAGGTAATTCTTGAGCGCTTTAACCGTCTGGTGAAGGTTATCGAGACCACTGCGCATGAGTATAACCAAGGTGAGCTCCACACCGTTGTGCCGGCGCTTATTGAGGGTACGAGCAAAAAGAATGACGCGGTGCTGCTGGGCAAGAGTCCTAAGAATCAGACCGTTCATGCACCGATTCCCGAGGGCTACAGCATCGATCAGTTGATTGGCAAGATTGTCGATGTTGACATCGATGTTGCCAAGACGTGGTATCTGTCCGGATCCGTTGTGGGCGAGCCGCGCTAATGATTTCTCCCGGGGCAGGTCTTTCCGCCGTTGCGATTGTCGGTCCGACGGCGGTTGGTAAAAGTGATGTCGCAGATCGTTTGGCGGCTCGCCTTTCGTCCGAAGTGCTGTCGTGTGATGCGATGCAAATCTATCGAGGTATGGATATTGGCACGGCAAAGATGGCGCCTGAGGAATGTTGTGCGCCCCTGCGCCTGGTCGATATTGTTGAACCCGGTGTTGCATATTCTGCAGCGCTGTATCAGGCAGACGCTCGTGTGCATGTTGAGCGCTTGCTGGGCGAGGGCCGCCTACCGGTGTTTTGCGGGGGTACAGGCTTGTATCTCAAGGCCGCCCTGGATGAGATGGATTTTCCCTCGGGCGAGCTTGAGGACGATCGCCGCGCGGGCTATCAGGAGCTTGCCGAACGCATTGGCAAGGAAGCGCTGCATGCGCTGCTTGCCGAGCGTGACCCCGAGTCCGCTGCGGTCATCCACCCCCATAATGTTCGCCGCGTGATTCGCGCGCTCGAAATGCACGATGATGGTGTGTCCTACGCGCAGCAAAAGTCGCAGTTCAGTGTTCCGCGCGAGCATTATCACGCTCTGTGGTTTGGATTGATGCGTAATCGCGAGGCGCTTTACGAGCGCATTAACCTTCGCGTCGATCTGATGTTTGAGCAGGGTCTTGTTGATGAGGTTCGTGGTCTTATGGACAAGGGGCTGGGAGATGCCCTGACTTCGATGCAGGCGATTGGCTATAAAGAGATTATCGATGCCTTTAACGGCGTGATTTCTATGGATGAGGCTCGCGAACTCATCAAGATTCGTTCGCGTCGCTATGCCAAGCGTCAGCTTTCGTGGTTTAAACGCGATGACCGCATCGTGTGGTTCGATATGGACGAGTTTACGATCGATGAGGTCGTTAAGGATATCCTTCACCGTATCGAGGCGGCCTAATGGCTCGGTTTCCCCTCGTTCCCACGGCGCCTGAGCCCGAACGCGCCGTTCTTGTCGGAGTTGAGTGGCGCGATAACGCCTGGCCGCTCGATCGTTCGCTTGACGAGCTTGAGCGCCTGGCCCATACGGCTGGCGCCCAGTGCGTGGCGCGTTTGTCACAGCGTCTGGTTAAGCCGTATCCAAAATCGTTTATCGGCTCCGGTAAGGTTGAGGAGCTTTGCGGGCTCGTGCATTGTATGGATGTCGATGTTGTTATCTTCGACGACGATTTAACGCCCTCGCAGCAGTCATATCTTGAGAAAGCCGTGGGCGAACCGGTTAAGATTATCGACCGCACGGCGTTGATTCTCGATATCTTTGGCCTGCACGCTCAGACCCGTGAGGGCCGCCTGCAGGTGCAGCTAGCCCAATTGCAGTATCTGTTGCCTCGCTTGCGCGGTATGTGGAGCCATCTTGCTAAAGAGCAGACACGCGGTGGCATTGGTTCGCGCTTTGGCCAGGGCGAAAGCCAGCTCGAGGTTGACCGACGTTTGATTCGCAACAAGATTGCCGCGCTTCGTCGCGAGCTTAAGCAGGTTGAACAGCGCCGCGATGTCCAGTCAAAGAGTCGTATCGAGTCGCCGGCGTTTCGCGTTGCCTTAGCCGGTTATACCAATGCCGGTAAGTCGACGTTGCTCAATCGCCTGACCGGGTCTACAGTGCTTTCACAGGACAAATTGTTTGCCACGCTCGATCCGACGACGCGCTCGTATCGCTTGCCCGGCGGTCGTGGTATGACCATTACCGATACGGTTGGCTTTATTCAAAAGCTACCGCATGGTCTTGTTGATGCCTTTAAGTCCACACTGTCCGAGGTCCTTGGTGCCGACCTGATCCTTAAAGTTGTGGATGCCTCTGACGAGGACTACGAGCGCCAGCTCGAGGCAGTCGATCGCGTTCTTGACGAGATCGGTGCTGGCGAGCGTTTGACGCTTACGGTGTTCAATAAAATCGACCTACTCGATAGCGTCGATCGATTGAGTTTCCGTCGTCGCTATCCCGAGGCCGTGTTGTTCTCGGCCCAGACAGGCGAGGGGCTCGACGATCTCGTCGACCGAATTGCTCGTGAGGCGGCTGCCACCGATGTGTTGCTCTCCGCTGATATCCCGTATCGCGAGGGCGCCCTCATTACGCTGGTGCATGAGCAGGGAACCCTTCTGCATGAGGCATATCTAGAGGACGGCGTTCGCATTGTGGCAAAGATGCCGGCCCGAATCGCGCCGCGTCTTGAGCGCTATCGTACGGAGTAAACGAGCTCTAGCACGCCTAGAATGACAGGCTGATGGAGTAGGTAGAACGGTAAGGCATGCCGACCGAGGACTGCGAGCGCCGGGATGGGATTGGCGTATGCCCATGCCGGCGCTTCGTGGCTTGATGCTTGTGCTGCCTGGGCAGTAAAGAAGCCGGTAAGGTACATAAAGACAAACGGAATGAGCGGATAGTAGTCTCCCGAAACAAAACCCGGGCCCGGGAATCCAAGCCATGCCAGGTAGGGGAGTGGGTAGACCGCCTTTGGAATGCCCCAGGTTAGGGCAAAAAGAACAAGGCACGCTGCGATGCCCCACGAGCCCGGTATTTTTTGAAGTAACGGACGGGTGAGTGCAACCACCGCGGTGCACGCCGCCATGCAATAAATGATGCCAAAGTTTACCGAATCGTCGACTGATACCAGAGTAGTTGCAATCCATACGATCAAGGCTGCGGCCGCGTATTTGAGGGCGCGCTTAACGTTATTACGCGAGAGCGTGCACATCCAACCGGCGATAAACAAAAATACCCAGCTGATACTGGCGCGCCAAATATCCTGGAAAACCGTTTCGGTAAACCATGGCATATCCCATCCATATAGGTAGGCCAAATCGTAGCAGGCGTGGAAACCTGCCATCGATAGCATCGTAAACCCGCGGACGGTATCAAATATGGTGATGCGCTTTTGCATTACGAGAACCGGCGCATTAATCCGACAACTTTACCCAAAATAACTGGGTTCGTCGCATAGATGGGCTCCATGGTGTCGTTCTCGGGCTGCAGGCGCACGCGCCCCTGCTCCTTGTAGAACGTCTTGACGGTCGCCGAGCCATCGATCATGGCCACGACGATTTCGCCGTTCATGGCGCTCTTTTGCTCGCGAACGATAATGTAGTCACCGTTGTAGATGCCGACATTGATCATTGAGCTGCCGTGCACTTCAAGGATAAAGGAGCCCTGGTCTGTGGCGATTTCGGTCGGGATGGTAAAGGTGTCCTCGATATTTTGTTCGGCCAGAATGGGAATCCCAGCCGCGACGCGACCGACGAGCGGCAGTGAGACCGTTCCGCGGGGCGCCGTGGGTTCATCGGATTTGGAAATCGAGACAGAGGATCCGTCCTCATCAAAGAGCTCTAGGGCGCGAGGCTTGGTGGCATCGCGCTTGAGCAGTCCTCGAGCCTCCAGGGCAGAGAGATGAGCATGCACCGTGCTGGGGGAGGAGAGGCCTACGGCCGATGCCATCTCGCGCACACTGGGCGGATAGCCCTTCTCCTGCTGATATTCCTTGATGAAGTCGTAAATCTGCTGCTGACGCTTGGTAATTTTGCGAGCCATCAGGGGGTCCTCTCTGCCAATGTCAAACAAATGTTCGATTATTGCTTGACAGGAACAACTGTTCGAAGATAATAATAACCGAACATTCGTTCTCGCGCTAGACATTTTTGTCCGCGCGGCTTGATAAAACTGTTCTCAGCAAAACACGCGAGAGGAGAACATGATGAACGCAACGGATATGGTCCAGGGAAACCTCGCCCTTAAGCTCGAGACGCCTGCGGCGCCGGCTTTCACGGTTGTCAAAGGCGGTCGATCTGGTTTCCAAACACTGCCTGGCAAGCCCGTCCGCAGCCAGTGCGTCGCCACGTCTTCGGCCCCCGTTGCTCTGAAGGCCTCGACGATTGTTGCCCTGGCCGTTGCGCTCACGCTCTTCTTTGTACTTGCTACCTCGATCTTCAGCGCTCGTCACGCCGCATATGCCGAGTCGGCATCTAACGTTACCTATGAGACCGTCCGTGTTCAGTCTGGCGATTCCTTGTGGTCGCTTGCCCAGGAGCATCCGATTGAAGGTCTTTCTATGCAGGAGACCTCTGATATGATCCGCAACGTCAATCACCTGGAGCATGGCTCGCTCGATGCCGGTGCGCATCTTAAAGTTCCCGCACGTTCCTAAGATTTAAGTACCGTCGCATGGTACCCTTGTAATCGTTTTAGAGGAGGTACCATGCGCTGTCCTAAATGCGGCAAGGCACATACCCGCGTTGTTGATTCCCGCATGCAGGAATCTAATAACACCATCAAGCGCCGTCGCGAATGCTGCTCATGCAATTATCGTTTTACGACATTTGAGCGTTGTGAAGACCCTATCGAGGTCATTAAGTCAGACGGAACCAAGCAACGGTTCGATCGCAATAAGCTGCTGGTCGGTTTGATGCGAGCTACGATCAAGCGAGATATCGACACTAAAAAGCTCAACGAGATCATTGACGATATTGAGGTCGAGCTTCGCTCCCGTACGCTTACGGCCGTTACGTCCCATGAGCTGGGCGATATGGTTCTTAAGCGGTTGGCCAAGATCGATAAAGTGGCCTACATCCGCTTTGCCTCGGTCTATCGCGATTTCAAAGACGTCGATGAGTTTCTGCAAGAGCTCGACAAGCTAAGGTGATTTCATGTCCAACATTACCGTTAACATTAAACGTCTCGACCCAACTGTCGAGCTTCCCAAATACGCCCATCCTACGGATGCCGGCCTGGACCTGCGTTCCAACGAGTATTGCACTCTGAAGCCCTTTGAGCGTCGTCTGGTCTCCACGGGCCTAGCTATCGCCCTGCCTGACGGCTACGCCGGCTTCGTCCAACCCCGCAGCGGCCTGGCCATCAAGCAAGGCCTGTCTATAGTTAACACTCCTGGCCTCATCGATGCCCACTACCGAGGAGAGCTCAAAGTCATCCTCATCAACCTAGACCCCACGAACAACATCCAAATCAACAAAGGCGACCGCATCGCCCAGCTAGTCATCCAAGAAGTCCCTACGGTCAACCTCGTAGAAGTAGAAGAACTAGACGAAACCGACCGAGGAGCCGGCGGTTTCGGTTCTAGCGGCGTAGCTTAGTCGTTTACGTACTGTCCGCTGACCGGCCCGACCCGCCTATATATCATCCCATGCTCAAACATTCTCGCTTCGCTTCGCTCGCTGCGAAACTGCGCGTGGAACGATATGTGAGAGAGGCGGGCGGGCGGCTACTCGCTTGAAAAAATTTACATTCTAGTTAGCCGATGCGACAAAGGAATAGTCTCTTTGTCGCATCGGCTAACTGTATTTATCTTTTCCGGTCTCGCCTTTGTTGGTTCTACTGGAGGGGAATCTAGTTTAGCTGCTAGTGCGTAAACGCAGCTTGCCTGTGGGGGCCTATATATCGTCCCGCGCGCAGTTTCGCAGCGTAGCGAGAATGTTTGAGCACGGGATGATATATAGGCCCCCACGGGCAAGCGAACAGTCCGACGCTAGCGGATATGAGCAGGCTTCCCGCCCCAGTAGAAGCGGCAGAAGGCTCGTTTGCGCTTTTGGGGTTTGCCTACGAGCTCCATGGTGGCGACGGCAATGTCTTCGGCTGCGTGGGGACGGCGTAGTACTTCGCCATTGATGAGTAGGGCTTTGAGTGATTCGGGATGGTCGTGCAGGTGGCGCAGGGTTACGATGAGCTCTCGTGCCGTGGTGACGTGCATGCTGGCGCCCATGCCGGTGAGCATGGTGGTGTTTGCCTTTTCCTGGCCATAGGACTTGCCCAGCAGGATCATCGGCAGATGTGCGCATAGGCACTCGGTGACCGTGAGCCCGCCCGATTTGAGGATTGCCAGGTCGCAGCCGTGCATGAGGGCCGCCATGTCGTCGACATAGTCCAACACCGTGACGTTCTCGAGCTTCATGGCATCGAAGAGCGTCTTCAGCCGGGTGGCATACTCCACGTCTTTGCCGGGCAAAAAGACAAAGTGCATGTCTTCGAAGCTGCGCAGGAAGGGGAGTGTGTGGTCCATCGCCGCGCGAAAGCGGACATAAGGCTGAGGTAAGCTAGCACCGGCCATTACCAGCACGACGGTCTTGTCGATGGGGAGGTTGAACTTGGCTAGCTCTTCCTCGCGATCGTAATCCGCGTCGAATCCGGCGCGAATAGGAATGCCGGTAATGCGAATCTTTGCCTCGGGCACCTTGCGCGGACGCAGGGTTTCGGCCATAAATTCGTTGGCAACACAGAAGAGGTCGGTGTCCTTGTGGGGCCACCAGCCCTCGACTTCGTAGTCGGTCGGTACGCAGATGACCGGATAATCGATACCCGTAATTACGCGGGTTCCCACGGCAACATTGGCTGCTGTGATGTGCGTTGCGACCACGGCTATGGGCCTGCGGCTACGAATATATTCGTTGAAGGCAGGGAACATAATTCGCGACCATGCCGTGCCACCACCCCAGAGAAGATGTCCCGTAAGCGTATATCGCCAGGTCAGGTCGTAAATGGGGCGCGTGGCTCCCGTAAAAGAAGCCGCGGTCTTATTGCCGTCGAATTTAATTCGTCCAAAATCAAGGATATCGAGCACTTCAATCTCAGCGTCCTCGGGGATGCCATTGGTGCCGCGGATGAGGTCGAATGCTTGCGCAATCGCATTTGCGGCGGCCTTGTGACCCGAGCCGACCGAGGCGTGTACGATGGTCACGAGAGGTTTTTGCTGAGTCAAGAGCGTGGTTTGCTCCGATTGGGGAGTGCTGTGCGTGAGCAGGGGAGCGTCGTCGCTCGTCTGCGTCTGATCCATCGATAACTCCCCTTCGACGTTGTAACACGGATTTATCATTGTAGTGCATGAGTGTCACGTTCACGTAAATTTGGGTATGAGCGCAAAGAACGACAACGTTTCGACGAGAGGACTCTTCATGACTACCGATCAGACAATCGATGTTGCGATTATCGGCGGCGGCCCCGCGGGCTATGCTGCCGCCATTTATGCGGCGCGCGCCAACCTAACGACGACTGTCCTTGAGCAGGGCATGTCGGGCGGACAGATTGCCACGAGCAACGAGATTGAGAATTATCCTGGTATTCCACTGCTGAGCGGCGCCGAACTTGGTGAGCGGTTTCAACAGCATGCTGAAGGCCTGGGGGCTCAGGTTGAATGGAGTATGGTAACAGGCGTCGATTACAATGCCGATGCGGGTCAATTTACCATCCATCATGATATGGGCGACACAGCGGCCAAGAGTGTCATTGCGTGCATGGGCGCCACGCCACGTCCTGCGGGTTTTGTTGGCGAGGACACGTATCGCGGTCGTGGCGTTTCGTATTGCGCGACGTGTGACGGCATGTTCTTCCGTAGCAAGCAGGTCTTTGTTATCGGAGGCGGCAATTCGGCATGTGAGGAGGCGCTGTTCCTGTCCGACATTGCCAGCAGCGTGACCATCGTGCTGCGTCGCGATCAGTTCCGTGCACCCGAGGGCGTTGTGAATAAAGTGCTTGCTAAGGACAATATTTCAGTTAGGTACCAAACTAGTATTGTTGAGCTTTCTGGCGAAGCGATGCCCACGACAATTACATTCAAGGACAATGCGACTGGTGAAATGTACACTGAATCCTTTGAACCTGGCTCATTTGGCATTTTTGTCTTTACCGGCACGCAGCCACATACCGAACTTGTTGAGCATCTAGTCGATCTGGCTCCCGACGGCGGCATCCTTACCGACGATTCGATGGCTACCCGTACGCCCGGCTTATTCGCAGCCGGCGATATCCGTTCCAAGCGTTTACGCCAGGTTGTGACCGCCGTTTCGGACGGAGCCATAGCAGCAACCAGCGCATACGCTTTCCTACGCGGATAAGTACGATAATATATCTTATGTAAGGTTGCTATCTTTAAACAAAGTGGTTGGACGGTGCATCAATGTGCTGTCCAACCACTTTGTTTAGCGGCTATGTGGTATGCAAAACTAGATAACCTAGAATACAATATAGAAAACGAACGGAGGCCTCTTATGAACCACGTTAAACATGTTATCCCGATGTCCGATACATCGGTCAGCATTAAACCGGAGGATATTCAGCCGACGGTGCTGCCGGATGCATTTATTCAATCCGATATGGTGCGTAACCTCAACGCGTTGAGCCTGTCGCGCTATGACCAGCTGCCCAACGTAACGCTCTACCGTGACCAAGTCATTGAGTACATCGAACTGTGGATGGAGCCGCTTTCGATTTGCGTAGAGCAGCCCGTTATCACACCATCGATGATCAATAACTACGTGAAGGTTGGCCTCGTTCCCGCGCCGGTTAAAAAGCAGTATGGCCGTGAGCAGATTGCGCGTCTCATCGCCATTTGTATTTTTAAGCAGGTGCTGCCCATCGCTGCGGTTCAGGCACTCTTTAATATTCAGCGCTTGAGCTACGACGCTCCGACCGCCTTTGATTATGTTGTCGATCAGCTTGAGGCATCGATTCGTGCGGCGTTTTCCGTCGAACAGACTCCCGTGCCCGATACCGCACATCAGGTTACGCGCGAGTCGCTGCTCGTACGCAGTGCAGTATCGTCCTTCGTTTCGAAGGCGTACCTGATGAGCTATCTCAAGTTTAATGGGTTTAATAGCTAACTGAGGTATAAGACGGGCGGGATAAAGAGCCACTGGCCCCTTATCCCGCCCGCGCGTTTGACTAGTTGGACATTATCGGCCCGAAGCCACGCCCATGCCGTAGCCGATAATGAGGCCGTGCATCTCGGCATAGTATGAATCTAGCCCGTTGCAGGGCATAACAATCGTCTTAGAGTCGGGCCAATGCTCGACTATGCGGTCAGCAAGCGCCTGGGCTCCAGCTTCGTTCTCAACGTGATCGATGATGACCTCGCCGCCGGTAAAGCCTTCGGCCTCCATGGTATCGACTATCTTGCCAAGCATCTTCTTTTCGCCACGCGTGTGCCCAACGAGTTCAATTTTGCCCGCTTCGCTCGCCGTGCCCAAAATGCGGATATTGAGCTTGTTGGCAATAACGCCGGCCGCCTTGGGAATACGTCCGGCCTTGGCGAGATTTTCGTAATTGCACAAACTAAAGAGGATCTTGCTGTTCTGCTCCAAGCTATCGAAGTAGGCGCAGGCGTCCTCAAAGGAGGTATCCGGGTTGCTTGCAAGATAGCGGTCGAACAGCAGGAAGATCAGATCCATTTTGCCACCTGCGGCTCGTGAGTTGACCAAATGAATCTGGCGGTTGGGCTCCTCGGCAAGCACCATGTCACGTGCGGTGGCCGCGGCATTGTAGCTTCCCGATACGCCCTCCGAGATGGGCATGCAGATCGTCTTGTCGGCAAGCTTAAAAAGTTCAGCCCACTCCCCTACGCTTGGACAGGCGCTCGAAGAAGCGCACGACTCCGCCTGCACGGCGCAATTGAGCTCGTGAACATCGAGCGAGAGGTCGTCGACAAACTCGCGCTCCCCCACTCGGATCTTAAGGGGTGCAAATGCAAAGGTGGTATGAGGTGCGGTTGGCTGCCAATCACGAAGATTGCAGCTCGAATCGGAGATAAGTGCCCAGCTCATTGAGGGTCCTTTCTAATTGTTCCCCAACAATTATAGCCATCTTTTTGATTGATTGGACGGCTATCTAGTTTTGAATACTAGATAGCCGTACTGATCTTATGACAAACGGTAAGGGCAAAAAGAACGGGCCTCGTGATTCAAGATCGCGAGGCCCACGTTCGTTCGCTGTAGCAATAAATTAGTAGCGTACGAAGATGTAGTTGTTGTTCATACCGGCTGCGACGGAGCTGATGATAACGCCCGTGCTGTAGTCGGAAGCATGGATCATCTGGCCGTTTCCAATGTAGATGCCGGTGTGGTAAGAGTTAACAACGACGTCGCCAGGCTGGGGATCGGATACACGGGTCCAGCCCATGAAGGTACCAGTCGTGCCAAGGCGGCAATAACGGCCGGTGAGGCAGTAACTTACAAAGCCGGAGCAGTCAAAGCTGTTCGGGCCAATGCCGCCCCAGGAATAAGCGCAACCAAGCTTGCTATAAGCGCGAGAAACAACTGAGCCGCCGTCAACGGACTGGCTCGGTGCCGAAGGCGTGGGAGCCGGAGCAGGCGTCAAGGGCTGCGGCGTGGGAGCAGGAGCGGGCGCGGGCGCAGGCGTGTTGCCGCCGCCGTTGTTGGTCGTACCGCCACCATTGTTGGTGTTCTCGGTCGTACCGGCGGTGTCATTGCTCACCGTGGCCTTTTCGGCGGTGCTGGCATTAATGCCAGCCTGCAGCGCAGCGTTGGCCTCGGCCTCGGCAGCAAGCTCGGCCTGCAGCTGCGAATCCAGGGAGTTCACGACACTCTGGGCCTCAGCCTGCTGGGCGTTGAGCTCGTCGACCTTCTTCTGCGTCGCGGCGACGTTCTTCTCCTGTTCGGTCTGCTTATCGGTGAGCTGCTGCTTAAGGTCCTTGACCTCCTGAATGGTCTGGGCCTGCTTGTCGGACACCTTACCGTAGTAGAAGAGACGGTTGAGCATGTCGCCCAGATCGTCGACGCCCGTCAGAACCTGAAGGAGACTCAGACCGCCGGTCTTGTACTCACCGGCAACATAGCTCGAAAGCTTTGCCTGACCTTCGGCAATCTCTTGCTGCTTTTGCGTGATCTCGCCTGCAGTCTGATCAAGCTCCTGCGTCTGTGCGGAGAGTTCTTCATGAATTTGCTGGGTTTGGGTGCCAATCTGCTCGAGTTTAGTTCGAGCAGCGGCAAGGTCGGATGCGGTATCGGCGTAAGCCGGAGCCACGAGGCCCAGGCCCAAAACACAAGCGAGGGTTGCCGTAGCAGCGCAGCGTGCCATGTTTTTGTGCGTATTTGCTGTGCGCATGTAGCTTCCTTTCCGGTATCTAAGGGTAGCGGCTAGTCAACCGTTACCAGGCTAAAGAGCTCAACGTCCTCGTTAGAAGGCGTGAGCTTCTTGCGCGGGTTGAGAAACGCAAGCTCAAGGATACAACCGTAGCCCACAAGCTTTGCGCCCATATCTCGCACCAGTTTACCTGTTGCCTCGACGGTTCCACCCGTCGCGACCAAGTCGTCCAGAATCAACACGGTATCTTTAGAGCTGATGGCATCGGCGTGGATCTCGATAGAATCCGTTCCATACTCGAGCTCGTAGCTCTCGCTTACCGTCTTGCGCGGCAGTTTGCCCGGCTTACGTGCGGGAACAAAGCCGGCACCCAGGGCGACGGCCACGGGCACACCGACCATAAAGCCGCGGGCCTCGGGTCCTACGACCTTGGTAATGCCCATGTCGGCAAAATGCTCGGCCAGGGCATCCACCATGGCCTTCAGAGCCTCGGGGTTGCCAAAGAGCGGTGTGATGTCCTTAAAGACGACTCCGGGCTCGGGATAGTCGGGGATATCGACGATATGAGATTCGAAGTCGTACACTTTGTGACCTTTCATGGATTGCCGGGTGAACGGCGGTTATTTGCCCGTGTTAGCAGACGAGCTATGCGAGGGGACGACGACCTTGGACGGCTGCATGAGCGACTCGTCGTGCGCGGCAACCGCGGGGACGCTTGTCGCATCGCTTTTAGCCTTGGTGGATTCGGAACGCGCGATCTCCTCATCGAGGGCATCGATGTCAGCATCTTCGACCACGGCGTTGAGCGACTCAAAGACACGGTTCTTAAGGAGCGCGGTATGCACACCCTCGGTGAGGTCGTGCAGCTTCTTAAAAGCGCGCTCGAGCTTGGCGTCGCGCTCGTCATCGGAGGTATCCATGCCGAGCATGCTCACGAGAACCTGCTCAAACATCGAAGACTCGCGGTTTGCCGACGAAACGTACTGTCGCAGGTTACGCGGCTCAATGTGGAAGCGCGACAGCTCCGAGCAGTAACGGATAATCGGGAAATCTCGGCCATCCACGAGCTCTCGGTTCTGCGGGCTCTTGATGATGCGGATAAGATCGTTCTCGGCAAGGGAGCGGATAAACGAAATATCAACACCGAGCATGTCGGGAATGGTCTCGATGGAATGCAGCTTTTGCTTGGTCTCCTTGGGCTCCGTCTTAAGCGGAACATCGGACAGAAGACCCACCTCGTAAGCCAAAGTGGACAGGTCCGTTGCGTTTTCCAAGCGCTGCTTAATGACGTTGAGCGGCATATAGCGGGTCTTCTGCAGGTGCAGGATGACCTCGAGACGATCAACGTCTTCCTTGGAGTACTGGCGATACCCCTTAGGCGTACGATGAGGGGTGATGAGCCCCTCATCTTCTAGAAATCTAATTTTTGAGTTCGATAGATCGGGGTATGCGCCTCGAAGAAGGTTGACGACTTGGCCGATACTCAGATAGTTTCGTTCGGCCATTACCTACTCACCGGTTTCGATGCGCTCCGGCGTGCTCTCGTGGTAGATGAGCGTGAACGTACCGATCTGAACGGAAGAGCCGTCGTGCAGCGGAGCACCGTTGACGATGGCGCCGTCAACCCACGTACCATTGAGCGAGCCCAGATCCTCAATACGGGCGCCCAGGCCCTCACGAATAATGCGTGCGTGGCTGCGCGAGACGGTCATGTCGTTGAGGAAGATGCCGTTCGCGGGATCGCGGCCGATGGTGGTCACGTCGTCCTCGAGCTCAAAGGCAGCTCCGGTCTGCGGACCCTTGACGATGGACAGAACCGGAGCGGTGATGCGCACGTTGGCCATAAGGTCGGGAACGGTGACATCGCTCGAAGGAACGCGGAAAACGCAGGTAGCGTCCGCGGTCTTATCGTTCTGAGGCATATTGTTAACCTTGTTGTCCATGACAACCCCTATCTAACGCGGACGTGCCGCAAAGAATGAACCGTACGTAATCATACCCCAATGAATCAGTCTTCGATTTCGGGGTTGAGAAAGTCGGTGTCCTCGTCCTCGGGATGCGCGATGGCCTGTTTAATGGCCAACCCTCCCTTAATGGAATAGATGACAGCGGTGAGCATGGAGAAGATGACGCCGCCATACACAAAGAAGATGCCGAGGGGCACCGAGCTGCCGTTGAGGCCCGGGAATGCCGTGAACGTGGCGGGCAGCAGATGCCAGCCGTCCACGACGGGAAAGCCCAGCAGCATGAGCGAGAAGCCGGTCATGAGCAGTGCCGTGGCAATTTTCCCGGGAAAGACGACGTCGATGGGGCGACGGTGGTAGTGGCGTACGATGAGCGTGCCGATGCCCAGGTAGATATCGCGGCCGATGATGAGCACACAGACCCAGATGGGCAACTCGCCGCGGACTACCAGGCCCAGAACGCCCGTAAACAGCAGCGCACGGTCGCAAATGGGATCCATGACCTTGCCGAGCCACGAGACCGTTTTGGTCATGCGGGCAATTTGACCGTCCATCCAGTCGGTGGAAGCCGCGATGGCATAGATGACAATGGCGACGACACGGTTGTTGTCCGTCACAAACAGGTACAGGAAAACAAGCGTGAGGACCAGGCGCGTAAAGGTAATGAAATTGGAGATCGTGAAGATCTTATTCGACGGGTAATCGGAAGTGCCGATAAGCTCCTTTTTGATCTTCTTCTTGATGCCCACAGGACTCCCCCGCTGGTAAACGACAAAACTTTCGATACTATACCCGTTCTGGCGATGTCTATCCAGCGTAAGCATAGAGAGTCCAGACATGTGGAGGGTGATATCGGGAGGGCTGTCATTCGATTTTGTGTACATCAGCCTCCAAACATGTCGAAAAATGTCGTTTTTGGAGGGTGACGTACACGTTTTGATTCGGTGATTGCATCGATCGAGAAAGTTGTTGCTTAAAGCAAATGAATCATGATGATTAATAACAAAAAAGGTCAGGCACTAGGTGCCTGACCTGCAAACTTCTGGTCGGGACGACTGGATTCGAACCAGCGACCCCTTGACCCCCAGTCAAGTGCGCTACCAAGCTGCGCCACGTCCCGAAGCTTTTGTTTGTTGCTCTGCTCTCGCTCGCAACAGGGATTATATTAACCCGAAACTTTGGACTTGTGCAAGAACTTTTTTAATTATTTTTGAGCAAGTCTAAAATTGTATCTGCGAGCTGGGGTTTTGTTAGTACGGGAAGTTCCTGTGTACCCGCTGTGCTCACAATCCAGGCCTTGTTGGTGTCTGTTCCAAAGCCCGAATCGGCGCGCGAGACATCGTTGGCGATGATCGCATCGCAGCCCTTGCGGGCCAATTTGCGCTCAGCGTACTCCACGACGTTATCGGTCTCGGCTGCAAATCCGATCACACGGCGCTCGCCCTTCTGGCGCGAAAGCTCGGCCAAAATATCGACCGTCTCGACGAGCTCGATGCGATCCAAGCGTTCGTTGGCCTTTTTGAGTTTATGGTCGGCAGGGGCCGCGGGTGTGTAGTCGGCGACGGCGGCCGCGCAAATGGCCGCATCGGCCGTCTGGAAGGCGCCCAGCGCCGCCTGCAGCATCTCTGCGGCGGTCTGCACGCGCACGCACTCCACGCCGCGACCCACGTCGAGTGACGTCGGCCCCAGCACGAGCGTGACCTCGGCACCGCGGCGTGCGGCCTCCCCTGCCAGGGCGATGCCCATCTTGCCCGACGACCGGTTGCCGATAAAGCGCACCGGATCGATCGGCTCGTGCGTAGGACCGGCGGTGATCACGATGCGCTTGCCTGCAAGGTCCTGGGGCGCGGGGTTGAGCACCTCGCAGATGGCCTCGACGATGTCCTCGGGCTCGCTCATGCGTCCCGTGTCCACGTCGCCGCAGGCAAGGTAGCCGCTGCCGGGTCCCACCACATGGACGCCACGGTCGTGCAACGTGGCCATGTTGGCCTGCGTCGCCGGTGCCTTCCACATGCCGTTGTTCATAGCGGGCGCGATCACGATGGGTCGCGGCGTGGCAAGCAGCGTCGTGGAAATCAGATCATCGGCGATGCCGTTGGCCATCTTGGCGATGATATTGGCCGTCGCGGGCGCCACGACAACCAGGTCGGGCTCCTGCGCGAGCGAAATGTGGTGGATGGGGTCGGAGGGATCGTCGAACAGGCCCACAGCGACCGGCTCGCCCGTAAGCGCGCGGAAGGTGATCGGCCCCACAAACTCCGTAGCATGCTCGCTCATAACGACCTTGACGCGCGCGCCGCGCTTTTGCAGCAGGCGCACGATATTGCACGACTTATAGGCGGCGATCCCGCCGGTAATGCCCAGCAGGATCGTTTTTCCCTCAAGTTGCATTGAATTGTTGGGTGCCGCCGTCATCATTTAAGCTTCCTTGCTGGGGAGCACGAGCAGGCGG
Source organism: uncultured Collinsella sp. (assembly GCA_959019775.1). Lineage (GTDB taxonomy): Bacteria > Actinomycetota > Coriobacteriia > Coriobacteriales > Coriobacteriaceae > Collinsella. The sequence goes on along the minus strand of CAUEPS010000003.1, from coordinate 18,783 downwards.
TGGCAATACGGGCAGTGCGTAATCTCACTACCGTCGTGGTTGAGGTCGCTCATGGACGATGCCTGCAGCGCGGTATGGCAGACCGTGGGGATGTTGCCCTGAATGGTCTCGACGGCCAGGCCGCGGAACTGCTTGAGCAGGCGCTCGTAATCGATGAGCACGTCGGTCGGTAGCGTGGCGGCAAGGGCGGTGCGCTCCTTGGTTGCAGCATCGATCTGGGCCTGCAGGTCGGCGGCCTTGGCTCGTGCGGCCTTGGTGTCGGCCTTCACGCCCTCCTCGAATTTGGCGATAATGGCCTGCGCGCGAGCCTCGCGGTCGAGCGCTTCCTTATGGGCGACAACGACATCCTTGCGGGTGTGCTCGATCTTGTCCAGTCGCTTCGCCAGGGTGGCAAGCTCATTCTCCAGGTCCTGCACCTCGCGGTAATCAGAGCCGTCGACGTGACGCTTCTTTGCAGCCTCGATGGCGTTGTTGGTCTGGATCTCGGTGGTGTTGAGGTCGTCGAGCTCAATGTCCAGGTCCTTGCGCTGGGCGTAGAGCTTGGTCATCTCGGCCTTGAGCTTCACATAGGTCTTGCGCTTAGAAGCGAGCTCCTTGAGCTCCGGCATATTGGCAAGTTCGCTCTTGTTGCGGGTGAGCTCCAAATCGATCTGTTGCAGCTTGAGTAGCGTAGCGCCGGCGCTCATAAGTTCTCTCCTTTTGTCACAGTCCACCATTGGCAAGGGTTCAGTATTTTAATCGTATGACGGGGGTCGACCCCGGCGTCAACTGCAGAGTTCATCAAGATATCCACGAACGGCTCCTCGGAGCGGTCGTGGCCGAGCAGAATCACGCTCAGGCCACGCAAGGCAAGGTCCTGCGCCACGTGGTAGCCGGCCTCTCCGGTCACAATAACATCTGCGCCCGCGGCGATGGCGAGCTCACCAAAGTCGCCGAGGGAGCCGCCCAGAATGGCGACGGTGCGGCACGGGTGCTCGGCGTCGCCCCATACGCGGGGGTCGCTGCCAAAGGCCATGGCGGCACGGTTGGCGAGATCGCGCAGGTTGCAGGCGTCGTGGAGGGACGCGAGTGCGCCCAGACCGGTGAGCTCAGGCTCGTCCACATGCTCCAGCGAGCTCATGGGCTCAGCGCCCAGCAACTCACTCAGGCGAACGCGTGCTTCGTGCGAGCGGTCCAGGTTGGTGTGAAGCGAGATAATGCTCACCCCGCAACGAGCCGCCTCGTACAACGCAGCGCTACACTGGGGACGCGCGGAATCGGCCGGACAAAAGGCCTCGGGCGCCTTGATATAGATGGGATGATGCGTCAGCAGCACGTTGGCGCCGGCCTCCTGGGCGCGGTGCACGTTGGCCTCGGTCGCGTCGAGTGCGCAGGCCACGCCGGTAATATAAGCAGAGGGATCTCCCACAGATAGCCCAACATGATCCCAGCCCTCGGCGTCCGCCTTGGGGTAGCGCGTCAGCAGGGCACGCTCGAGCTGGGCGACGATCATGCGGCACCTACGATCGACAACAGCGTCTGGGCAAAGTCGTCCAGATCGCCCGGGTTCACCCGGTCATCAAACGAGATGCGCAGCGACCCCAATGCCTGCTCGCGGCCGATGCCCATGGCGCTGAGCACGTGGCTCGGGTCCATGCTGCCGCTCGAACAAGCCGATCCGGCCGAAACCTCAAAGCCGGCGGTATCGAGCTTGATGATGAGCTCCTCCGAGTCCATGCCGTCGACATAGATCGAAACCATACCCGGCAGACGATCGGCCTGCGCATAGTCGCCCATCGTGGCGTGAATGCGAGGATGGGCCGTAAGCGTGGCGTAGAGCTTGTCGGACAGGGCCTGCAGCGTCGCACGCTCCTGGCCCACATTCGGCAGCAACACGGAAGCGGCAGCGGCAAAAGCCAGCTGCGTGCGCAGATCCTGCGTACCGGCGCGACGGCCGGCTTCCTGTCCACCGCCAAAGATGCGCGGACGCAGCGGCGTGCGGTTCTTAAGGTAGAGCGCACCGGATGCCACAGGGCCGCCGATCTTGTGCGCGGCAACGGTCATGGCATCGACGCCCAGCTCGGTGACATCGAGCGGAATGTGCAAGTAGCCCTGGATGGCATCGGTATGAAACAAGGCGCCGGCAGCATGTGCGGCGGCGGCCAGCTCGCGGATAGGCTGCACCACGCCGGTCTCGTTGTTGGCGACCATAATGCTCACGAGCGCAACGTCGTCGCCGAGCAGCTCGACAAGCGTGGCAGACTCTATGTAGCCCGCGCGGCAGGGCTGCACCAAGTCGACGGTAAAGCCGGCGGCACGCAGCGGCGGCAGGTTGTCCAGAATCGAATCGTGCTCGATGGCCGAAACGATTACGCGATCGCGCTTGCGATCGCGCTGACGAGCGCCCTCGGCAAGACCGAGCAGCGCCAGCTGGTTGGCCTCGGTACCGCCGTTGGTGAGGATGATCTCGGACGGGCGAACGCGTGCGCCAAAGCTGCGGGCGATCTCGCGACGGGCGACTTCCAGGCGTGCGGCGGCCTTGCGGCCAAGCGAGTGCAGCGAGTTGGGGTTGACGCCGGCAAGCTCGCTGTTGTCGTACTCGCGCTGCGCAAGGAGCGCCTCGGCGCGCATGGGCGTCGAGGCGGCATAGTCAAGATTCACGGGTATGCGGTTTTGACCTGCGGTCATAAGGGTTTATGCCTCCTGTGCTGCCTCATTGCCCAGCTTCTGCAGCAGCGCAACCTCGGCGGCGGGATCTTCGGACTTAAATACGGCGGAGCCGGCTACGAGCACGTTGGCGCCGGCCTTGACGACCTCGGCGATGTTCTTGGAAGAGATGCCGCCGTCGACCTCGATGAGGGGCGAAACGCCGTGGCGCTCGCACATGGCCGTAAGCTCGTGCAGTTTGGCGATGGTGCCGGGGATAAAGCTCTGGCCGCCAAAGCCAGGGTTCACGCTCATCAGCAGCACCATATCGACAACGTCGATGATGCTCTCGAGTACGCACACGGGGGTGGCGGGGTTGAGCACCACGCCGGCCTTGACGCCGCGCTGCTGCAGATGCGTGAGCGTGCGGTGCAGGTGCGTGGAAGCCTCGTAGTGCACGGTGATCATATCGGCGCCGGCGTCGGCGTACCAATCGACCGTCTCGTCGGGGTTCGACACCATCAGGTGCGCGTCGACCGGCACGTTGGTGGAACGCTTGACGGCCTTGAGGATATCGACGCCAAAGGTCAGGTTGCCGGTAAAGTGACCGTCCATGACGTCGAAGTGCACGTAGTCGGCACCGGCGATCTTGTCGAGGTCGCCCTTGAGGTTAGCCATATCGGCCGAAAGGATGGACGGAGCGATTTTGATGGAACCCATGGTAGTAGCCTTTCTGCGCTAGTCGGCGAGTCCGTAGAACTCTTGAGAGGGGACGCGGTCGGTAAGGATCTCGAGCGCCCTATCCAAAGTAACACCGTTGTAGAGCGTTTGCTCCACGGCAAAGGTGAGCGGAATGTCTACGCCCAGTGAACGGGCGAGCTCGCTGACGCTGCGGGCCGCGACGGCACCCTCGACCACCATATGCGTGCGCGCCTGGTACTCGTCGAGCGACACGCCATGCGCGAACTCGTAGCCAAAGGTGCGGTTGCGCGAATGCTCCGAGGTGCAAGTGGCGATAAGGTCGCCCATGCCGGCAAGTCCCATGCAAGTCATGGCCTGACCGCCGCGGGCGTGCACCAGGCGGCTGATCTCTGCCAGGCCGCGCGTCATGATAAGAGCAAGCGTGTTGTCGCCCGCGCCGGTACCGGCAGAGATGCCGCACACGATAGCGATGACGTTTTTCATGGCGCCGCATACCTCGACGCCGGTCATGTCCTGCGACAGGTAGATGCGGAAGGCCGTGGAAAGCAGCAGTTCCTTAAAGGTCTCCCCCACTTGCGGATCTTCGCTGGCGATGACGGCGGCAGAGAGCCCGCCGCGGCAAATCTCCTCGGCATGGTTGGGGCCCGAGAGTGCCGCCACGCGCACTTCGTTGCCGATCTCGCTGGCGATGACCTCGCTCATGAGCAGGCCGGACTCGGGCTCGATGCCCTTGGTGAGACACAGAACCGGCGTCTCGTCCGCGATGAACGGCGCCGCCTGGTGGCAGACATTTCGCAGGTGCGTCGAAGGCACGGCAAAGATGATGGCCTCGGCGCCGGCGAGTGCCTGGGCCAAGTCGGTCGTGGCGACAACGTTTTCCGGCAGCACGTAGTCCACCAGATAGCGGGGGTTGCGATGCTCACCGTTAATGCCGGCGGCCGTCTGCTCGCTATGGGCCCACATGGTCACGCGCTCGGCTCGCGCGGCGGCAAGGCCGGCGACGGCGGTTCCCCAGGAGCCGGAGCCAATCAGCGCAACATTCATGACTCTCTCCTACTTATCGTCGGGTTCGGTGACGCGCTTGGTAAACGAGAGCTTGGACTCCTTACCGGCCATGAGCTTTTGGATATTCGAGCGATGGGCCCACACTACGGTGATGCCGATCATCGCCATGCAAAACTTGAGCCCCAGGCTGCTGTACGGAAAGACCGCGCAGGCAGCGATGGGAAGGCCGATGGCGGCGGCAAGTGAGCCCACCGACACATATTTGGTGATGGCGACGGCCACGATAAACATGCCCAGCAGCGAAAGTCCGATGGGCCAGTACCAGGCAAGAATCACGCCCAGGCCCACGGCGATACCCTTACCGCCGTGGAAGTTAAGGTAGGGCGAGAAGATGTGTCCCCAAACAGCAGCCAGGCAAATGACGCCGAGCATCCAGTCGCCGGCGGCACCGGGAGCCATGATGCTCACAGGGAAGCCATAGCCCACGCTCGCAATGAGCGGACGGGCGATAAGGACGCAGATAGCGCCCTTAAGGCAGTCGAGCAGCAGCGTGAGCGCCGCGACCTTGGGGCCGGCTACGCGCAGGGCGTTGGTGGTGCCGATGTTGCCGGAGCCCGCCTTGCGAATGTCCGTGTGGTTAAACACGCGGCCCAGGATCAGGCCAAACGGAATCGCTCCGATAAAGAACGAGACCACAGCGCAGATGACGGTCAGCAGAATCGGATTAAGCATCCTTTTGCTCCTTCTTCCTAAAGAAGAGTCGAATGGGAGTGCCGGCAAAGTCGAAGGTCGAGCGCATGCGGTTCTCTACGTAGCGCTGGTAGGTGTCGTTGACCAGGTCGCTATGGTTGACGAAAAACGTGAACGTCGGCGGGTTGACGCCCGTCTGGGTCACGTAGTGCATGCGCAGGCGGCGCTTGCCGTCCACCACGGTATGACCGAACTCGCGCAGGTCGGTGAGGAACGTGTTGAGGCGCGAGGTGCTGATCTTCTGCGAGCGCGTCTTTTCGGCGGCGTCGACCATCGCCCAGATCTTCTCGATGCCGCGGCCGGTCAGGGCCGAGATGCGCAGGTACTGGGCCCAGGGAGCCATGACGCCCAGACGGCGGTCGATGGTCTCCATGCAGGCCTCGCGCTTGCGGTCGTCGTCGAGCAGGTCCCACTTGTTGAGCAGCACCACGATGGCGCAGCCGCGCTCGATGGCCAAGCCCATGACCTTCTGGTCCTGCTCGGTAACGCCCACGGAGGCGTCGACGACGAGTAGCGCCACGTCGGCACGATCGATGGCGCGCAGGCCGCGGACCATGGAGTAGTACTCGATGTTCTCGTACACGGTGCTCTTCTTGCGAATGCCCGCGGTGTCGACCATGCGGTAGTGTTTGCCGTTGCGCTCGACGACGGTATCGATGGCGTCGCGCGTGGTGCCGGCGATGTTGGACACGATAGAGCGGTCGGCGCCCAGAATGCGGTTGAACAGCGAGGACTTGCCAGCGTTGGGGCGGCCGATGATGGCGACGTTCAGTGCATCGGGGAACTCGTCGGCGACCTCGTCCTCTTCCTCGGGGAGCAAGGCCACGATGTCGTCGAGCAGGTCGCCCGTGCCATGGCCGTGAAGGGCCGAGAGCGGCGTAGGCTCACCGATGCCGAGCGAATAGAACTCCCAGATGCTGTCGTTCTCGCGATCGGGGTTGTCGAGCTTGTTCACCAGCAGAAAGACCGGCTTGTCGCAGCGCTTGAGCATGCGTGCGACCGACTCGTCCTCCTCGGTGACGCCGGTGCGGCCGTCGACCACAAACAGGATGACGGCGGCTTCCTCGGCGGCGGCGAGCGCCTGGTCGCGGATGGACGTGGCAAAGACGTCGTCGCTCTTGAGCGGCTCGATACCGCCCGTGTCGACGATGGTGAACTCGCGGCCGTTCCAATCGGCCGTGTGATACGAGCGGTCGCGCGTGACGCCGCGGGACTCGTGGACAATGGCGTCCGAGGTTTGGGCCAGGCGGTTAACGAGCGTGGACTTGCCCACATTGGGGCGTCCGACGACGGCGACGATAGGTTTCATCTGCTCTCCTTTAATGGGTAGGGTCAGTGGAATTAGTAGAGTCGGCAGGCACAATGCCAAGGATGTGCTCAAGGGTATCGAGCAGCTCATGCGGCATGGTCGACACCACATGAACCTCGGCGCCGCGACTGGTAAGGCTTGCGAGTAAATCGTCACGATGATACTCGTCAAGCGTCATGCCGTCAGCGTTGAACATGAGCTTAGGCACAAAGAGCATAACCCCCGACAGATCTTGCGGCAGCTGCTCCAGGATGTCGCTCGCGACGATGAGGCCGGTCACGTCCACGTTGCCGCCGAAGTAGCGGTTTTTGATGGCCGTGACGGTGCCGGAAAGGCCCTGTGGAGACTCCACGAAGCGGGCCACGGTATCGCGTGCGCTGGCGCCCGAGAGGCACAGCAGACGCTGGCCACGGGCGGCGATTGCCTCGCGAACGCGGCGCAGGCGTTCGGCATCGGCGGACAGCACGTCATCGGTCTCGTCCAGATACGAGCGGATCATACCGATACCGTCGTAGTACTGTGGGTAGCCGTCGTAGAAATCGGCCTCGGGAGGCTCGATGCCGGCGTCCAGATAGAACTCGTCGCTCATCTGGAAGGTGTGGCGGCCAAAACGCTCGTAGGCGCGGTCCTGGAAGGGGCGGATCATGGCGATAGTCTCGCGCGCCAGCTCGGGCTTGTCGCTATAGGACCAGCTAAAGCGGTTCTGGTGCTTGGTAAAACCGAGCGGCACAATGCCCAGGCTGGTGATCTGCTCATGTTCCTCGCAGTAGCGCAGGGTCTTTTCCAGCTCCTCGCCGTCGTTCATGCCGGGGCACAACACGATCTGCGCGTGAATCTCGATGCCGGCGGCCATGATGGCCTCGAGCACGTCCATGCCGCGCTGGGCGTTGCGGCCCATCATGCGGCGGCGGACATCGGGGCTCACGGCGTGGACCGACACGTTCATCGGACTCATGTTGCGATCGATAACGTTTTGCACGTCCTCGTCGGAAAGGTTCGTGAGCGTGACAAAGTTGCCCTGCAAAAAGCTCAGGCGATAGTCGTCATCGCGGATGTAGAGCGTGGAGCGACCGCCCTTGGGCAGCATGGTCATAAAGCAGAACACACAGGCGTTTACGCAGGTACGCATGCCGTCAAAGATGGGGCCATCGAACTCAAGGCCCCAGTCCTCTCCCGGGAAGCGGTCGAGCTCCACGGGGGTGACAGTGCCGTCGCGCGGATCGAATACCTCCAGCTCGACGGTGTCGTCGTCTGCCTCCCAGAGCCACACGATCATATCGGTCAGCTTCTCGCCGTTGACCGTGAGCACGCGCATGCCCGGCTCGATACCCACATCCCATGCGGGCGACTCGGGACGCACGTTCTTTACGAGCGCGCCCTCACCCGGCTCGGGGTCGCGGCTGCGCCCGTAATCGGCCACCTCGGCGGCGTATGCGGGTACGGTCTGGTCCATGATTAGCGGCAAAGCTCCTTGATGCGCGCAACGGCGCGTTCGATGTGTTCTTGCGGGGTGGAGGCTCCGGCGGTGATGCCAATGTGGCGCGCGTTGGCAAACCATGCGGCCTCGAGCTCGGAAGCTTCCTCGATGTGATGCGTGTGCTCGCAGACATCGGCACAAATCTGCGCCAGGCGGCGCGTGTTGCCCGAATTCTTTCCGCCCACGACGACCATGCAATCACAGCGGTTGGCGAGGGTTGCCGCCGCTTGCTGGCGCTCGCTCGTGGCTGCGCAGATGGTGTTGATCACGCGCAGTTCCTGCACGCGCGGGGTGATGGAGGACACAACCTCGGCCAGGTTCTGCGCGGTTTGGGTGGTCTGCACAACCAGACCCACCTTGCCCGTGAGCGCCAGCGCGTCGGCGTCGGCGGCGCAGCTCACGACTTGAGCGTCATCACCGGCGTGGCCCAGAATGCCCTCGACCTCGGGATGGCCCGGCTCGCCCACGACGATCACGCGGTAGCCCTCGCGCACTAGGCGCTCGGCCGCCACATGGACCTTCTTCACGTAGGGACAGGTGGCGTCGACCACGGTAAGGCCACGCTCGCGAGCGGCGTCAATGACCTGCGGCACCACACCGTGCGCGCGAATGATCACGGTGCCCGATGCGGCGTCGTCCAAGGTGTCTGCCAGACCAACGCCTGCCTCGGCAAGCTCGCGTACCACGATGGGGTTATGGATGAGCGGGCCCAGCGTGTGGACCTGAGCGCTCTCCTCCGCCTGCGGCGCGGCGGCCAGTGCCATGTCGAGCGCACGCTGCACGCCGTAGCAGGTGCCGGCGTGGGCAGCGATTTCTATGGTGGGGACGACCTCCTCAGCGGCGGTCGCGGCAGTATTCATGACGTTCTCACACATGGCTAGAACCTGCCCGGATGCTCGTCGCACAGCTCGTCGCGCATGGCGTAGACGCGGTTCATGGCCTCGGACTCAAACCATGCCAGGCGCTCCTTGCGCTTAAGCTCGGCCGGTGCGTCGGATAGCGAGATGGCCTTGCCGGCGCGGATCCAGCACTTTTTGGGGCGCATGAGCTTTTTGCCTTTGGGCGTGATATCGGACCAGCCACAAATGGCGAGTGGGTTGACGGGAGCCTTGCCCATCTGGGCGATAAGCGCAAAGCCGCCATGGACCTCGGGCTTGGTCTCGCGCGAGCGGATGCGCGTACCCTCGGGGAAGATCAGGACATCCTCACCGCGCTGCAGTGCATGCTGGGCGGCGCGCAGACACTTCATGTCGGCGGTGCCGCGCTCGACGGGAATGCCGCCCACGCGGCTAAAAGCCCAGCGCACAATCTTGCTCTTAGCGAACTCGGACTTAAAGATGGGGCGGATGCGGCGGCCGCCAAAGAACAGCGCCGTCTCCACGGCCAAGAGTTCGGCCATCGAGGTGTGGTTGCAGATGACTACGCTGCCGCGGCCTTCCTGGCGCTCAAACAGCAGGTCGGCATCCTCGACCTTCCAGCGCCACATAAGCTTGGAGAAGACCCACAGGATGCCCATGACCACGACGACGGTGCCGCGGATGAGCGCCGGGAACTCGGCGTAGGGGGCGTTGTAGTAATCCTCGGGCGTCTGCTTAAACAGGCGCATGGGCTACCTCCTTTGGTTGATGAGGTCCTCGATTATCGAGACGACCTCGTCGATGGTGTGGGCGGTGGAGTCGACGTGCACCGCGTCCTCGGCGGGCACGAGCGGCGCGACCTCGCGGCTGCTGTCGAGCTTATCGCGCTGCTTGAGGGCATCGAGGGTTTCATCGACCTCGGTCTCGAGCTGCTCTGTGGTGAGCGGCTGGGCGTCATTTTGGTGACGCTGCAGCACGCGGCGACGGGCGCGCTCGCGCGGGTCGGCGGTCAGGAACACTTTGACCTGCGCGTTGGGGAATACGACGGTGCCGATGTCGCGACCCTCGGCCACGATATCGCGGTCCTCGGCGGCGCGTCGCTGATGGATGAGCATGGCGGCGCGTACGCCCGGGTAAGCCGAGACCTTGGAGACGTTGGCGTCCACCTGCGGGGTGCGGATGGCAGCCGATGCGTCCTTGCCGTCGATGGTCAGGCGCGTGTCCTCGCCGGTGCCGTTGGTAAAGCGAATCTCGATCTGCTCGGCGAGAGCGTCGATGGCCGCCTCGTCGTTCAGATCGATGCCGCGGTCGAGCGCGGCGAAGGTGACGGCGCGATACATGGCACCCGTGTCGAGCTTGTTAAAGCCCAGCTGGCGGGCGATCTCCTTGGCGATGGTGGACTTGCCGGAACCGGCGGGGCCGTCGATGGCGACGATCATGTAATGCTTCCTTTCGGTGGTTGACGTGCTGGTATAGGACGCGGGCGTTGCTTTCTGGCGGGCTGGCTATCCCGTGTAGCGCTCGCGGTAGGTGTTGCGCTTGGGCGCGGAGCCGTGGCTGCCGTGGTGACGCGTGCGGCTTGCGGTGTTGGTCGCGGGCGCGGCGCCACGCTTGGCGCTGGCCTGCTTGGGCGGGGTGCCGCCGGCCTTGAGGATCTGCACCTCGCGGTCGGTGAGCTCGCGCCACGAGCCCTTGGCCACGTCCTTGAGCTCCAGGCCGGCAAAGTTGCAGCGATGCAGGCGGATCACCGGGTGGTGGATCTTGCTTAGCATACGCTTGACCTGGTTCTTGCGTCCCTCGCGGATGATGACCTCCACGGCGGTGGTGCCGGGCTTTACGCCTTGCGGAGCCACGGCCTCGGCCTCGCGCGCGTTGATGACACGGCAGATTGCCGGCTGACACAGGCCGTCGTCGAGCTCGATGCCGCGACGCAGCGGTTCCAAATCGCGATCGGTCAGGCGGCCGTCCACCAGCGCCTGATAGGTCTTGTAGACATGCTTGCTGGGGTGCAGCAGATCCTGCGAAAGGTCGCCGTCGGTGGTAAAGAGCAAGAGGCCCGTGGTGTCGCGGTCCAGGCGACCCACCGGGAAGAGCCCCGGAAAGCGGTCGCGCGGTACCAGGTCGGCCACGCAAGGGCGCTCCTGCGGATCGCTCATGGTGGTGAGGTAGCCGGTCGGTTTGTAGAGCATCAGGTACACGGCACCCTGGTTGAGCTTGACGGGCATGCCGTCGACCTCGATATGGTCGCGGTCCACATCGACCTTGGTGCCCAGTTCGGTCGCGACCTGGCCGTTGACGGTCACGCGGCCTGCGGTCATCAGGTCCTCCGAGCCGCGGCGGCTCGCCACGCCCGCGCGCGCCAAAAAGCGCTGCAGGCGCATGGTGTGCGGGTAGACGGGCTGGGCGTCACCTGTGGGCGCCGTAGCGTCCGTGGCGCTTGCGATGCGTGTCTCCTCTGCTTCGTTAATCCTCGTCATGCATGTCCTCCGAGGTATCGCCGGTGGGCAGAAGCTCTGCGTCATCGGCGTCCTCAACATCGGTGTCGATCAGTTCGCGCTCTTCGTCCAGGTCCTCGGCCTGCTCCTCGAGCGTGGACTGAATGCTGCGACCGCTCAGGCGCTCGCGGATAAACTGGCGTGACTGCTCGTCGGGGGCAAACTGCTCCAGATCGGGCAGGTCGCGGGTGGAGCGCAGGCCGAACTTTTCCAAGAAGGCGTTGGTCGTGCCGTAGATGATGGCCTGACCGCGCTCGGGGTCGCGGCCGAGCTCGCGCACCAGGCCCTTGTCCACGAGCGACGCGATGACGCCGTCGGAGTTGACGCCGCGAATGCCTTTGACCACCTCGCGCGTGACGGGCTGGTGGTAGGCGATAACGGCCAGGGTCTCGAGCGCTGCCTGCGACAGTTTTTGCGTGTCCCAGCTCAGCACATAGGCCTCGACCACATCGTGGTAGGCGGGGTGTGTGAACAGGCGCCAGCCACCGGCGACCTCGCGCAGCTGAAAGCCGCGGTTGGCCTCCTCGTACTCAACCTTGAGCTCAGCCAAAAGCGACGCACACTCGCCGGGGGCGATATCCAGTGCGCCGGCCAGCGCGGGCGCACTCACGGGGTCGCTCGAAACCAGCAGCAGCGCCTCGAGGGCGCCTTTGAGACTGCTTGCCTCCAGCGTGGAAAGGGTTGACATGGTTGCCGCTCCTATTCGGTGAGCTCGGGGCCTTCGCCGGGCACATAGGCCTCGGCGCCCTCGACGCGGTTGATTTGAATGGTTCCAAAGATCTCGTCCTGGCTCAGCGTAAGCGAGCCGCGCTTGGCGAGCTCGAGCATGGCCAGGAAGGTGACAACGAGCTGCTCGGTGGTGGCGTCGCCGTCCAACAGCTCGCGGAAGGTGCAGGTTTGGTGCGCCATGGTAAAACGGTCGACCGAGGCCACCGTCAGGTCGAGCGGCACGCGGTGCGGTGCCACGTGCTCGGCCTCCAGCAGGAAGGTCTGGCGCTTGCCGTCCAGGTCGGCACAGATGACGGCCAGGCCGCGCAGGGTAATGCCGGCCAGGTAGTCGGGCATAAGGCCCAAAAACTCGGGGTCGGGGCCGGCCACGCGCGGATGCATGCGGCTCTCGGCCTGCATGCGCGCGCCAAGGGCCGCCGCCGCGCCCTTAAACTGCTTGTAGGCGATCAGGCGCTGGATCAAGACCTCGCGCAGGGCGTCGCCGTCGAGCGCGCTGAGTTCCTCGAGGTCTTCGTCGTCCTCGTCATCGTCGACGGATTTGCTGGGGGCCTCCTGGGGCACCAGCGAGGCGGCCTTAATGTCCAAAAGGGTTGCCGCGACCAGCAAAAAGTCGCTCGCCACGTCCAGGTCCAGCGCCTCGATGCGCTCGACCTCGGCAAGGTATTGCTCGGCCACCTCGCTAATGGAGATAGCGCCGATATCTACTTTTTGGCGGGTTACCAGCTGCAGCAGCAGGTCGAACGGCCCGCTGTAGACCTGCGTCGACACGCGATACGACATCTTCGACCTCCTTTGACGGCGCCTTCGCGGCGCGGTTTGGGTGCATGTTGCGACCGTTTTGCACGGTCGACCTGTAAGTTTACCCTAGATGCCGGCGATTGCGAAGTTAAGCAGCCGCTCAGCCAGCGGATACACGGTAACGTCGAAATAGCGGCCGATCACGTCGATGCCGGTCCACATGGGCAGCAGATACAGCACGATGATAAGGATCGGCATGGCGTACTGCTGCAGACGATAGTAGTTGGCGAGCGCCTTGCCTTTGAGGAACGGCACGATGATCGACGAGCCGTCGAGCGGTGGGATCGGGATAAGGTTAAAGAACGCGAGCGACAGGTTGACCACGATAAAGGTAGCACCGAAGTTCATGATTTGGGACGCCACGGCAAAGGACATGCTGGTGTAGAGGTTGCCGTATGTCGCGTGCATGAGAGCGGCCGCAAGGCATGCCAGCGCGATGTTCGATGCGGGGCCGGCCACGCTCACCAGGACCTCGTCGCGCTTGGGATGCTTAAGGTTGTTGAGATAGACGGGCACCGGCTTGGCAAAGGCGAACACCGGGCCGCCGGCGGCGAGCATCAGCAGCGGCAGGAGAATGGTGCCGAACGGGTCGATGTGGTTGAGTGGGTTGAGCGAGACACGGCCACGCGAGCGGGCCGTCTTGTCGCCGAGCGCCCAGGCAGCGGCGGCGTGTGCGCTCTCGTGGATGACGATGCCAACGATGACGGCGACGGCGCTGGCGAGTAGGTTCATGATGTAGCTGCTGGACATGGCGCTCCCCTAGCGGACGCGGCGCGAGGCGCGCGTGAGCAGGTAGTCGGCCACAAACAGGATGACGGCGACGATGGCGTAATCCAGGCGGAACACGCCGCCAAAGGGTGAGGTGATGACGCCGTAGCCGGCGATAGCGCTCGGCAGCGCGCGCGAGAGCTCAACGACAAAGCCCACGATCTGCAGCTTGGCGGTGAGGCCGCTAAAGCACAGCAGCACGGTCATCGCGCTCATAAAGATGCCGCAGATGCGGCACGCGATGGCGATAATGCTCATCGCCACGGCAGCGGCCTTACGAGAGTTCACGCGCGGTCTCCTCTTCGATCTGGGTGGAAAGCTCCAGCCATTCGTCCTCGAGCTTGGGCAGCTCTTGCTTAAGGCCGTTATATTCCCCCAGCGCGGCGTTGAACTTGTCCTGATCGGCATAAAGTTCTTCGCTTGCCATCAATTCCATAAGCTCGTCATAGCGGGCACGCTTCTTGTCGAGCTCCGTCTCGATCTTCTTGAGCTGGTTGCGCACGCCCTTGAGCTTTTTGTTGAGTGCGGCGCGGGCCTGGGCCTCGGCGCGCCTTTGCTCCTTGGTCTTTTTGCCCTCGGCAGGCTTGGAAGCGGCGGCGGGCGCATCGGGCTGGGCCGCGGTGACCTTAGCGGACTTGGCCGTGACTGGCGCACTCTCCCCTGTCGCCTCGGCGGCGGCGCGGGCTGCGAGGTCCTCGCGCTTGTAGAGGTAGTAGTCGTAGTCGCCGTCGTAGACCGTGACCTTGCCATCGCGGATGTCAATGATGCGGTTGGCCACAGCGCGTACTAGGTGTTCGTCGTGGCTGATCAGCACGATGGTACCAGGGAAGTTTTGCAGGGCGTTCTCGAGCATGTCCACCGAGTCGATGTCCAGGTGGTTGGTGGGCTCGTCCAGGCACAGGAGCGCCTCGGGGGCCACGAGCATCTTGGCGAGCGCCAGACGCGCCTTTTCGCCGCCGGAGAGGACGCGGACCTGCTTTTCGATTGCGTCGTTGTCGCTAAACAGGAAGGCGCCCAGCAGGCTGCGCTGCTGCGGCACGGTCCACTTGGGCGTGACGGTGTCGATCTCTTGCAGGACAGTGTTGGACTCGGTCATGCCTTCGAGCGCGTGCTGGGCATAGTAGGCCACACCCACGTTGGTGCCCAAGTCGCGGGTGCCAGTGGTGGGTGGCTCCAGGCCGGCGAGGATCTTCATGAGGGTGGACTTGCCGGCGCCGTTGGGGCCGACGAGTGCCACGTGCTCGCCACGGTAGAGCTTGAGGTCGATGTCGCTATAGATGTGCTTGTTGCCGTAGGACTTGGATACGCCCTCGAGGCCCACGACCATGTCGCCGGAGCGCGGCGGGTCAGGGAACTTAAAGTCGATGTGCTTATGGCCCTCGGGCAGGATGACGAGCTCCTTTTTGATCTGCTCGATCTTGCGGATGCGCTCCTGAGCCTGGGCGGCCTTAGTGGGCTTGTAGCGGAACTTGTCAACGAAGACCTGCATGTGGGCGATGTCGCGCTCCTGGGCAGCACGCTTGGCGCGCATCTGTTCCAAATTGTCCTCGCGCTGCTTGAGGTAGCTGCTGTAGTTGCCGGTGTAGGTGGTCACGCGACGGTTTTCGAGTGCGGCGACGTGGTCGACGCAGGCGTCCATGAAGGCGCGGTCGTGGCTGACGATGAGGACGGCGCCGTCGTAGTTGGCGATAAAGCCGCGCAGCCACTGGACGCTCTCGAGGTCCAGGTGGTTGGTGGGCTCGTCTAGAAGCAGCAGGTCGGGGTGGCGCAGGAAGAGCTTAGCAAGCGCGCTGCGCATCTGCCAGCCGCCCGAGAACTCGGAGCACGGGCGCTCAAAGTCGGTGACCTTAAAGCCCAGGCCGGACAGGATTTTGCGGGCGTTGCTCTCGAGCTCGTAGCCGCCCAGGTGCTCAAAGCGGTCCTGGACCTGGCCATACTCGTTAAGGAGTGCGTCGACGTCCTTTCCCTGTTCGGAGAGCTCGGTGATCTGGGCCTGTAGCTCGTTGGCGCGCTCGCCCATGCGGCGGATTTCCTTGGCAGCGGCCATGACCTCGGCGAGGATGGTGGTGTCCTTTTGCTCCAGGTTGGTTTCCTGCTCTAGGTAGCCTACCTGGCAGTCCTTGGCGTACTGGACCTGGCCAGCGTCGGGGCTGTCGATGCCCATGATGATTTTGAGCATGGTGGTTTTGCCGGCTCCGTTGGGGCCCACGAGCGCGAAGCGCTCGCCGGGGTTGATCTGGAAGGACGCGCCGCTAAAGAGGATGCGCGCGCCGAAGCTTTTTTCGATCTTGTCGACCAGGAGGATCATGGTGCCGCCTTTGACCTTGTGTGCCTATATAAAAAAAGGCCCCAACTTGCGTTGGAGCCTCATTCAATGCTCGGGTGGAGACGAGGGGGATCGAACCCCTGACCTCTTGACTGCCAGTCAAGCGCTCTCCCAGCTGAGCTACGCCCCCGTGCGAAGAAGTACTATACGGGAACTCGGACGGCGATGCAAGGACAATTTCGGAAAAACTTTCAGCGGCGGGGGGCGATGATGCGGGACGGACTCGAGAGCGAGGGGGCCACGATGCCCGATCCGGCCCGCGGGGCGCGCCCCGCGGGCCTCTCGCCACGGATGCGGCCCATCTACTACGTTTGGGCGGCACCCACCGACCACGCCGCCGATCGTAAAAACAAAACCGCAGGTAGACGGCCTGCGGTTTTCGCGAAATACGGGGTATGGTCGAGGGGCCGGGGCTAAACGTAGTAGATGGGCCGGTTCCGTGGCGGCGGCATCGCACGCAGTCGACCGAGGGCGCCCGGAAGTGGGTTAGCAGGCTATTTGTAAGTGAAAACCACTGCGATGAAAAGAAAATAGGCCAGACATATTGCCTGACCTGTTGAAAAACCTGGTGGGCCCTCCGGGATTCGAACCCAGAACCCAGGGATTATGAGTCCCCTGCGCTAACCGTTGCGCCAAGAGCCCTTGTGATTAGTGGTTGCAAAGGCAATGGAGGACTTCCATGCAGAGTAGCGTTGCACCACGTCGTGAAATACTACCATGCACGAGACACCCGTTCAACGTACGATCTTGTCGACCAGGAGGATCATGGTGCCGCCTTTGACCTTGTGTGCCTATATAAAAAAAGGCCCCAACTTGCGTTGGAGCCTCATTCAATGCTCGGGTGGAGACGAGGGGGATCGAACCCCTGACCTCTTGACTGCCAGTCAAGCGCTCTCCCAGCTGAGCTACGCCCCCGTGCGAAAAAGTACTATACGGGAACTCGGACGGCGATGCAAGGACAATTTTTGAAAAACTTCCGGCGGCGCTGGCGGGGATAGGAGTCTTGGCTCGGGGCCGGGGGGAAACCGCGATGCCCAACCCCGCCCGCGGGGCGCGCCCCGCGGGCGGCGGCCACGCCGCCGCCCTCCTCCCCGGCGCCCGCCCGGCCGCCCCCGGGGGCCTCTCGCCACGGATGCGGCCCATCTACTACGTTTGGGCGGCACCCACCGACCACGCCGCCGATCGTAAAAACAAAACCGCAGGTAGACGGCCTGCGGTTTTCGCGAAATACGGGGTATGGTCGAGGGGCCGGGGCTAAACGTAGTAGATGGGCCGGTTCCGTGGCGGCGGCATCGCGCGCAGTCGGCCGAGGGCGCCCGGAAGTGAGCAGGGCACCCGTCTAACGACCGATTTCCAGCCAATTGCACAGCACGTTGGCTCGTAGCTCCATTTCCGCCGTCTTTTGCGCCCTGGTTTTGCACCTATAGCGCAATTCCAAACGTGAGCAAAGACTTCGCACGATCGCATCAAGCTGCTCGGCATCGTTAAGCATGTCGTGCGTAACCAGGAAGACGTCATACCCCATACTTTGCAGCGCCGTCATGCGTTTGGCATCGTGGTCGAGCACGGCGCCTGATCCGTGGATGACCTCTCCCTGAATCTCCACGATGCCTGCCTTCATTATGGTTGGATTCACGATCACGATATCTCCGTAGCAGACTTTTTGCCCTGCAATGCTCTGCGCCGATGCGGTAAGCGGTGTAAGGTCGTTGACGTAAACGCTTCTAAAGCCGGCACCGCCGCGAGAACAAGGAAGCGACAGCAATAAAATTCCTGCAACTTCGAGCGGAGAAGCGACTACACCCGTCACCAGCTGCGCGGCTTTGTAAAACTTTGTACCCCACTTTCTTTTTTTCATCTTATTGGCGTACTCATGAAGCTCGTGTAATTCGATGAGCGGCTTCCTCATCCAGAGCGAAGTGCCCTTTAGCTTTGTGACCTCATTCGTTTTCTTTTGTCCGTTGGGCCCCTTCGCATTTACCTGTTCTTTGACTTTTATGCGCGCGTAAACGCGTTTCCATTGTGGTTCTTCTTGGCTTTCATCGAGGTCAAAGAGGGATTCGGTGGTTACACTCTCGGCAGCGTCTTTGGCTTTGTCTAGTTCCGCTTCTGCTGCGGCGGTGGGCTCAAAGACTGAGAACCATCCGCAGAATTCGTACATGGCAAGGACAAGATCGGTTGGAGACACAAAGCGCGCCATGGTAAATAGCGTCGCAAGTGGATTGGTAACCCTAAATCTCATCGCGGTATCCAGCGTACTGTCCACCCCAGAAGCATCATCACAGTGGATTGTTGTCCGTAATCCCGAATGGTAGTTAACGCCACCGGGCACTGTTGTGGTAATAATCGGGGTCTTGAGGACGTCGGTTACGAAAGGGGCTTGGGATAGAGCTCGCCAGCCGACTTCGGAGTTAGGTAGGCGCGGGTAGAGGTCGCGCACCTGCGGTGGGCAGCGCCAGTAACGGAATGCGGTGTTTGCGCAGACGATATCGTCCATGAGGCCTCCCCTGGTATCGGCCGTAGGCCGTACGGATTGCGGGCAAGGCGATTATCTACGGGGCCGTCATGCGGGTAAGTACCGGAAGCAAACCAAATGCTGACCAAAAGCTTGACGAGTTCCGCCGAAAAAACGCTGTGTGATAGAAATCCGCTGGTAGGTGTTCTGGGGCTGTGGTCCCTGTCTCCACATTTGCGCGCGGATCACATGGGGAATTCAATGAAAATACGCATGCGTTTTATACAAAACGTGCAATGGCGTCAGCAAAATGGGTGCGATAAAAAATGACGCCTTCTACGACTACGATTTAATTTTGGTGTCAGTTTTGGTGTCAGCCTTGCTATCAAAAAGAAAAAGGCCAGAGGCTTAACACCTCTGACCTGCGCTTTTGATGGTGGGCGATACAAGATTCGAACTTGTGACCCCATCCGTGTGAAGGATATGC